>NZ_JASJOO010000001.1:0-1683 GCF_030070105.1 Bermanella sp. WJH001
GAAGCAATACAGACTTTTTCGAGTAAGTCGAAACACTGTCAAATTTATTTAACAGTAGTTTTTAATACTTGAGCAGTCCTTTAATTAGGACTTAAAAATTAAACTGAAGAGTTTGATCATGGCTCAGATTGAACGCTGGCGGCAGGCTTAACACATGCAAGTCGAGCGGTAGCACAGAGAAGCTTGCTTCTTGGGTGACGAGCGGCGGACGGGTGAGTAACGCGTAGGAACCTACCTAATAGTTTGGGATAGCCCAGAGAAATTTGGATTAATACCGGATACGCCCTACGGGGGAAAGCAGGGGATCTTCGGACCTTGCGCTATTAGATGGGCCTGCGTGAGATTAGCTAGTTGGTGAGGTAATGGCTCACCAAGGCGACGATCTCTAGCTGGTCTGAGAGGATGATCAGCCACACTGGAACTGAGACACGGTCCAGACTCCTACGGGAGGCAGCAGTGGGGAATATTGCACAATGGGCGCAAGCCTGATGCAGCCATGCCGCGTGTGTGAAGAAGGCTCTAGGGTTGTAAAGCACTTTCAGTCGGGAGGAAAGCTTGTAGATTAATACTCTGCAAGTGTGACGTTACCGACAGAAGAAGCACCGGCTAACTCCGTGCCAGCAGCCGCGGTAATACGGAGGGTGCAAGCGTTAATCGGAATTACTGGGCGTAAAGCGCACGTAGGTGGTTCGTTAAGTTGGATGTGAAAGCCCCGGGCTCAACCTGGGAACTGCATTCAAAACTGATGAGCTAGAGTATGGTAGAGGTGAGTGGAATTTCCTGTGTAGCGGTGAAATGCGTAGAGATGGGAAGGAACATCAGTGGCGAAGGCGACTCACTGGACCAATACTGACACTGAGGTGCGAAAGCGTGGGTAGCAAACAGGATTAGATACCCTGGTAGTCCACGCCGTAAACGATGTCTACTAGCCGTTGGGGTCCTTGAGACTTTAGTGGCGCAGCTAACGCACTAAGTAGACCGCCTGGGGAGTACGGTCGCAAGATTAAAACTCAAATGAATTGACGGGGGCCCGCACAAGCGGTGGAGCATGTGGTTTAATTCGAAGCAACGCGAAGAACCTTACCTACTCTTGACATCCACAGAACTTTTCAGAGATGAATTGGTGCCTTCGGGAACTGTGAGACAGGTGCTGCATGGCTGTCGTCAGCTCGTGTTGTGAAATGTTGGGTTAAGTCCCGTAACGAGCGCAACCCTTGTCCTTAGTTACTAACATTAAGTTGAGAACTCTAAGGAGACTGCCGGTGACAAACCGGAGGAAGGCGGGGACGACGTCAAGTCATCATGGCCCTTACGAGTAGGGCTACACACGTGCTACAATGGTCAGTACAAAGGGTTGCCAAGCCGCGAGGTGGAGCTAATCCCAGAAAGCTGGTCGTAGTCCGGATTGGAGTCTGCAACTCGACTCCATGAAGTCGGAATCGCTAGTAATCGTGAATCAGAATGTCACGGTGAATACGTTCCCGGGCCTTGTACACACCGCCCGTCACACCATGGGAGTGGGTTGCTCCAGAAGTAGATAGCTTAACCTTCGGGAGGGCGTTTACCACGGAGTGATTCATGACTGGGGTGAAGTCGTAACAAGGTAGCCCTAGGGGAACCTGGGGCTGGATCACCTCCTTAAACGATAACATCCGCTCTCGGTTAAGTGCTCACACGAATTGT
>NZ_JASJOO010000001.1:1783-5207 GCF_030070105.1 Bermanella sp. WJH001
TCTTTAAAAATACGGATAAATTTTCTCTCAAGAATTAAAACTGAGTCAGCTTGCTGATTTAGAATTAATGATTGAAACGTTCTTATGAATCTTCCTAGCCGAATGATTCATAAAACACCAAAAAGTAACAATCAAGCGCGATCCGGTAGAACGCAAGTTCTTATCAAGTGCGAAAACACTTAAAAATATATCGTAATGTTGTTTGATGATCTTAAATTTTCGATTTCTTTATCAAAAGGGGATTGAGAAAGTTTTGGGTTATATAGTCAAGCGACTAAGCGTACACGGTGGATGCCTTGGCAACTAGAGGCGATGAAAGACGTTGTAGCCTGCGATAAGCTACGGTGAGGTGGCAAACAACCTTTGACCCGTAGATCTCTGAATGGGGAAACCCACGACTTCGGTCGTATCTTGCACTGAATACATAGGTGACAAGAGGCAAACGTAGGGAACTGAAACATCTAAGTACCTATAGGAAAAGAAATCAAATGAGATTCCCTTAGTAGCGGCGAGCGAACGGGGAGCAGCCCTTAAGCTGTAATGTAGTTAGGAGAAGGCTCTGGAAAGTGCCGCCATAGTGGGTGATAGCCCCGTATCTAAAAACTTATTTACAGTGAAATCGAGTAGGTCGGGACACGTGATATCTTGACTGAATATGGGGGGACCATCCTCCAAGGCTAAATACTCCTAGTTGACCGATAGTGAACCAGTACCGTGAGGGAAAGGCGAAAAGAACCCCGGTGAGGGGAGTGAAATAGAACCTGAAACCGTGTACGTACAAGCAGTGGGAGCAGACTTGTTCTGTGACTGCGTACCTTTTGTATAATGGGTCAGCGACTTATTGTCAGTAGCAAGGTTAACCGTTTAGGGGAGCCGTAGGGAAACCGAGTCTTAATAGGGCGTTTAGTTGCTGGCAATAGACCCGAAACCCGGCGATCTATCCATGAGCAGGTTGAAGGTTGAGTAACATCAACTGGAGGACCGAACCCACTGTCGTTGAAAAGCCAGGGGATGACTTGTGGATCGGAGTGAAAGGCTAATCAAGCCGGGAGATAGCTGGTTCTCCTCGAAATCTATTTAGGTAGAGCGTCACGTATTACCCACGGGGGTAGAGCACTGTTAAGGCTAGGGGGTCATCCCGACTTACCAACCCTTTGCAAACTCCGAATACCGTGGAGTACAGCGTGGCAGACACACTGCGGGTGCTAACGTCCGTAGTGAAAAGGGAAACAACCCAGACCGTCAGCTAAGGTCCCAAAGTTACAGTTAAGTGGGAAACGATGTGGGAAGGCCCAGACAGCTAGGAGGTTGGCTTAGAAGCAGCCACCCTTTAAAGAAAGCGTAATAGCTCACTAGTCGAGTCGGCCTGCGCGGAAGATATAACGGGGCTCAAACTGTACACCGAAGCTACGGGTTCATCGAATGATGAGCGGTAGAGGAGCGTTGTGTAAGCCGTCGAAGGTGAATTGAGAAGTTTGCTGGAGGTATCACAAGTGCGAATGCTGACATGAGTAACGATAAGGGGGGTGAAAAACCTCCCCGCCGGAAGACTAAGGGTTCCTGTCCAATGCTAATCAGGGCAGGGTTAGTCGGCCCCTAAGGCGAGGCTGAGAAGCGTAGTCGATGGGAAACGGGTTAATATTCCCGTACTTGTAATTACTGCGATGGGGGGACGGAGAAGGCTAATCGAGCCAGGCGTTGGTTGTCCTGGTTTAAGGTTGTAGGCTGAATGTTTAGGCAAATCCGGACATTCTTAAGGCTGAGAACTGATGACGGTGAAACTACGGTTTCCGAAGTCGATGATGCCATGCTTCCAAGAAAAGCCTCTAAGCTTCAGGTAATTGCGAACCGTACTCCAAACCGACACAGGTGGTCAGGTAGAGAATACCAAGGCGCTTGAGAGAACTCGGGTGAAGGAACTAGGCAAAATGGTACCGTAACTTCGGGAGAAGGTACGCCCTGGACTGTGATGAGACTTGCTCTCTAAGCGGTCCGGGGTCGAAGATACTAGGTGGCTGCGACTGTTTATTAAAAACACAGCACTCTGCAAACACGAAAGTGGACGTATAGGGTGTGACGCCTGCCCGGTGCCGGAAGGTTAATTGATGGGGTTAGCTTCGGCGAAGCTCTTGATCGAAGCCCCGGTAAACGGCGGCCGTAACTATAACGGTCCTAAGGTAGCGAAATTCCTTGTCGGGTAAGTTCCGACCTGCACGAATGGCGTAACGACGGCCACACTGTCTCCACCCGAGACTCAGTGAAATTGAAATCGCAGTGAAGATGCTGCGTACCCGCGGCTAGACGGAAAGACCCCGTGAACCTTTACTATAGCTTCACAGTGGACTTTGATATTACTTGTGTAGGATAGCTGGGAGGCTTTGAAGCGTGAACGCCAGTTTGCGTGGAGCCAATCTTGAAATACCAGCCTGGTAATATTGAGGTTCTAACTCAGGTCCCTAATCGGGATCGAGGACACTGTGTGGTGGGTAGTTTGACTGGGGCGGTCTCCTCCCAAAGAGTAACGGAGGAGCACGAAGGTTGGCTAAGCATGGTCGGAAATCATGCGGTTAGTGTAATGGCACAAGCCAGCTTAACTGCGAGACAGACACGTCGAGCAGGTACGAAAGTAGGTCATAGTGATCCGGTGGTTCTGTATGGAAGGGCCATCGCTCAACGGATAAAAGGTACTCCGGGGATAACAGGCTGATACCGCCCAAGAGTTCACATCGACGGCGGTGTTTGGCACCTCGATGTCGGCTCATCACATCCTGGGGCTGAAGCCGGTCCCAAGGGTATGGCTGTTCGCCATTTAAAGTGGTACGCGAGCTGGGTTTAGAACGTCGTGAGACAGTTCGGTCCCTATCTGCCGTGGGCGTTTGAGATTTGAGAAGAGTTGCTCCTAGTACGAGAGGACCGGAGTGAACGAACCTCTGGTGTTCCGGTTGTCATGCCAATGGCATTGCCGGGTAGCTATGTTCGGACAGGATAACCGCTGAAAGCATCTAAGCGGGAAGCCCCCTTCAAGATGAGATCTCACTAACACTTCGAGTGTTCTGTAGGGCCGTTGAAGACTACAACGTTGATAGGCTGGGTGTGGAAGCGTTGCAAGGCGTTGAGCTAACCAGTACTAATTGCCCGTGAGGCTTGACTATATAACGCCAAAACTGATCTTTACGACAGTACGATAAAAGCTGTAAACAGCACGATCATTCTTGATTGCTACAAGCGTGTTAACGAGAACGAAGAAAATTTATCCAAAGCATTTGGAAAGCCGTTTTTTAAACGTCTATCCGAACCAGTTTGCTTGACGACAATAGAGCGTTGGAACCACCTGATCCCTTCCCGAACTCAGTAGTGAAACGACGCATCGCCGATGGTAGTGTGGGGTCTCCCCATGTGAGAGTAGGTCATCGTCAAGCTTTAA
>NZ_JASJOO010000002.1:1500000-1668089 GCF_030070105.1 Bermanella sp. WJH001
ACGATCTACAAGCCGATGGGTGGTAAGGGAAACCTGGCCGCCTCCCGAATTGGAAAGGTGTCAGTGATTATGACTGCTCATGTACCTGTAAACACCATATTTGCACGCCTAAAAGATGAAACTCAATGGCCTGCCATGTCTGCTCTGATGGATCGACATCACAGATCATTCACCTATTTACGCCTATCGGTTACCGATGTGTGTAACTTTAGTTGCAATTATTGTTTACCTAACGGTTATCAATGTGACGAGCCCAAAAAACCACTCTCAATATCTGAGATTCATACACTTGTTAGCTTGATGGCTAAAAAAGGTATAAAAAAAGTGCGTATCACAGGTGGCGAGCCCAGTGTGCGTAAAGATATCGCTGCCATTATCAGAACCATTAAATCAATCGACGGCATTGAAAAAGTGGCCATCACGACCAACGGCTACAAATTACCAAAACATATAAAAGAATGGATAGACGCGGGATTAGATGCCATCAATATCAGTATTGATAGCCTAGACGCTGAAAAATTCAAACACATCACCGGCCATGATCGACTCAATGAAGTTATGCAAGGTTTAGAAATGGCCTTAGCATATGGAATGAAACACGTAAAAGTTAATGCGGTGCTATTGAAAGAATTCAACTTGCAAGATTTTGATCGCTTTTTAAATTGGATTAAAACCACCCCAATTTCATTACGATTTATTGAGTTAATGGAAACCGGTGATAATCAAGAATATTTCAACCGCAATCATGTTAGTGCGACGTTTATAGAACAAAAATTAGCGGATGAATGTTGGCAACTGAAACCCAAGTCCGCACACAGCGGCCCCGCTAAAGAATATTCTCACCCAGCATATAAAGGCTCTATCGGTTTAATTATGCCCTACAGCCAAGATTTCTGTAAAAGCTGTAATCGATTACGTGTTAGCTCTGTGGGCAAATTACATCTTTGTTTATTTGGTGAAGAAGGTCACGATTTACGCCCATTCCTACTCACCTCATCACCCACAGAACTAAGTGAACAACTTGACGGTTTAATGGGCATCAAAAAAGTCAGTCATTACTTAGACCAACATAAAACAGGATCCACTCGCCATCTGGCCATGTTAGGAGGTTAACATGCATATGATTGACGGCATCTTATTAGCTGGCGGGCGCTCTAGCAGAATGGGGCAAGATAAAGCACTTTTGCGCCGAGATCATCGGAATATGTTTTTTTATATTCTAGATACTTTAGAGCCATTACCACTTGAAACGATTTATATCAGTCGTAACCACGATCAAATTCGCTATTTAACACGCCATCCAATGGTGAGTGATTTACATCAAAAACTAGGGCCAATAGGGGGCATTTATTCCGTTATGCTAAGAAGCCAGAGTGATGGCTTTTTAATTGTACCTGTCGATTTACCCCTGATTGAAACCCCTGATCTCAATCGATTATTCAAAAAAGGGTGTGAATTAAATAAGCCTGTTCACTTTGAAGATCACTTTTTACCATTGTATCTACCTAATACATATGAGATTCAACGTTATATTGAAAGTGTGATTAACGGTGAGATTCAAACTCGATCAATAAAAGGCTTATGCCGTCAATTTAACGCAATGACATTAAAGCCGAGTGATGAAAATCGTCTGAGCAATACCAATACCCCCGATCAATGGCGTGAAGCTGAATACG
Source organism: Bermanella sp. WJH001 (assembly GCF_030070105.1). Classification (NCBI taxonomy): domain Bacteria; kingdom Pseudomonadati; phylum Pseudomonadota; class Gammaproteobacteria; order Oceanospirillales; family Oceanospirillaceae; genus Bermanella; species Bermanella sp. WJH001. Next base: position 1,501,677 of record NZ_JASJOO010000002.1, read on the forward strand.
CAATTTCAATTATTTAATAATTTATAGTAGGAAAATTTTATGGGCCACAATACAACAGATAACTTTGTACCGTTAAATTTAGCGGTATTAACTGTTTCAGATACACGCAATGAGCAAACGGATACCAGTGGTCAGCTATTGGTCGATTCTTTAGCCGAACAAGGGCATGTACTGGCAGATAAACGAATTGTAATTGATGACATTTATAAAATTCGTGCGGTTGTAAGCGAATGGATAGCCCACGATGCTATTCAGGGCATTTTAATTACCGGTGGTACTGGCTTTACATCAAGAGATAGCACGCCAGAAGCGGTTTCACCTTTATTTGACAAACATGTTGAAGGGTTTGGTGAGCTATTTAGACAAATTAGTTTCCAACAAATAGGTACCAGTACCATACAAAGCCGTGCCATTGCTGGGCTGGCAAATGGCGTCATCGTTTTTTGTATGCCTGGCTCTACAAATGCTTGTCGTACGGCCTGGAATGATATTATTCAAGCTCAACTCGATAGCCGTCAAGGTCCATGTAACTTTGTGGCTCAATTGAAAAAAACAACAATCGAAAACTGTAAATCGAGAAACTAACATGTCATTTACTCACATCAATGCCAATGGCGAAGCCAACATGGTCGATGTTAGCAATAAACCCGTCACCACTCGTGAAGCACGGGCAGAAGCATTTGTTTATATGCAGCCAGAAACCCTTGAGAAAATCCTAAGTGGCAACCACCACAAAGGTGATGTGTTTTCTGTTGCGCGAATTGCAGGTATTCAAGCCGCTAAAACAACAAGCCAATTAATCCCTCTATGCCATCCATTAATGCTTAGTAAGGTATCGGTGGAGTTTGAACCGATACCCGCTGAAAACAAAATAAGAATCGAAGCATTATGTCGCCTATCGGGTCAAACAGGCGTAGAGATGGAGGCATTAACCGCTGCTAGTGTCGCCGCCCTTACATTATTTGATATGTGTAAAGCCGTTGATAAAACCATGTCAATTGAAGCCATACGTGTCTTGGAAAAAGTAGGTGGTCAATCAGGACACTTCCAATATCAAACAACACAAGAGCAAAAACATGATTAAAGTTTTATTTTTTGCACAGCTACGTGAACTATTAAAAACCAATGAAATCATTCTCGATAAAATACAGGCTTGCTCCATTGAAGAGTTAAAGAAGTCGATCATCAGCACCCACCCCCAATGGGCCGTTCATCTGACGAATCATGCAATCATGACTTCGGTGAATCAAACACTTGTATCCAGTGATCATATTGTAAAAGAAAATGATGAAGTGGCGTTCTTCCCTCCGGTTACCGGCGGTTAACATGACACATTACGATCATGTTGACGTACAAGAAAGCGATTTTAGTATTCAAAATGAATACGAAATGTTACGTGAAAACAACCAACAAGACGGTGCCATTGTCTTTTTTACCGGATTGGTTCGAGACTTCAATCAGGGCAGCAATGTAACTGGCTTATATTTAGAGCACTACCCTGCCATGACACAAAAAGCATTAAAAACTATTGTTAGTCAGGCAAGGTCACGCTGGCCCATTTCTCGAGTACGTTTAGTTCATCGCGTTGGGCAATTGAACTTATCTGATCAAATTGTATTTGTGGGCATCAGTAGCCCCCATCGAGAAAGCGCTTTTGAGGCGTGTATGTTCATAATGGATTACTTAAAAAATCAAGCACCATTTTGGAAAAAAGAAAATACAGTGACAGGACAAACTTGGGTAAGCGCTGCAGAAAAAGACAAACTAGCTATGAATAAATGGCAATAAATCTTGAGTATTCAATCTTAGTGGCACCTAATTTTAATAGGTCACCACTAAGCTTTCTCTTGTGTTATTTACGGGGTTACTCCAATAATGCATCAAACGGCTCAATCATAACCGTTTCTCCGGAATCTACATTGCCACTGTCTTGAGGCAAAACGATATAACAATTCGCCTGACTCATGGATGTTAAGATACCAGAACCTTGGGCACCGGTTGCTTGTACCTCAAGATTACCATTTTCATTCACGCTAAAATAACCACGTTGAAAATCCATACGCCCAGGGCGTTTATGCAATTTTTTGGCGTTGATCGCATTTAAGCGCAAGGGGGCCTTTACTTTTTGCCCTGAAATTTTTCGCATCATAGGCACCGCCAATTGATGCAGCGTCACCAAGGCACTGACCGGATTGCCGGGTAAACCAATCACATAGCTATTAGAAAGATGACCAAATGCAAACGGTTTACCTGGCTTAATTGCTAATTTCCAAAAATCAATTCGACCCAGTTCTTCAATGACCGACTTAGTGTAATCGGCTTCACCAACGGAAACACCACCCGAAGTAATCACTATGTCTGCTTGCGCATCAGCTTGAATAAATGTCTCTTTAAGTTGAGCCATATTATCTGGCACTATACCAAAGTTAATCACATTAACGCCAAAACGCTCTAATAATGCGCTGACGGTATAACCATTACTTTCATAAAACTGCCCAGGTTTAAGAGGGTTTGCTGGTACTTGCAGTTCGTCACCCGTACTGATTACGGCAACGTTTAATTTTTCAAACACATTAACACGTGCCACACCCAAACTTGCCAGTAAACCTATATCGGATGGGCTTAAACGTCGCCCTATGGTTAATAAGGTTTGACCAATTGATATGTCCTCACCGGCACGGCGAATGTTGTCACCGACTGTTGCTGATTTTAAAAATATAATGTCATCATTTTCAGACTGGGTATTCTCTTGCATAACCACAGCATCACAACCTGCCGGAATTTGTCCGCCTGTCATGATGCGAACACATTGCCCCGCTTCTATAACCTGATCGAGAGGATGGCCCGCGAAGACCTTACCGATTTGTTTTAATGTATTGGTATTAATAAGGTCGGCACTGCGGATTGCATAGCCATCCATTGCGCTGTTATCCGCAGATGGGATTTGCATTTCACTGATGATATCTTGAGCTAAAACTCTACCACACGCTTGCTCCAATGGAATAAGCTGAGTTTTTTGAGTGACATTAACTTGTGATAATAATTGCTCAAGTGCGACTTCAAACGGGGTTAAACCTGGAGCACTACAACAGTCCGTCATAACTTCACTTCTTAATTATCTGAAAATTGATTCACTGCCCAAACAGCAGCCTCTACACGACTTCGAAGGTTCATTTTCTTTAGTACATGTTTCACATGAACCTTTACGGTACTGTCGCTGATATCTAATTCACGCGCAATAAGTTTATTACTCAAGCCTTTTGTAATCAGTTTTAATATTTCAAGTTCACGACCGGTTAAGCTTTCCATGACATTATTAGCGGTTTTTTCAGGGCGACGCAGTGCACTTGCCAACACCTCTGCTAGTCGATCACTTATTACCATTTTACCTAAAGCCGCTTGACGAACTTTACGAATAATTTCTTCTGGATCCATGTCTTTTAATAAAAAACCATCTGCACCATTTGTAATAGCGGCGACCACATCTTCATCGTGATCACTGACGGTTAACATCACAATGCGCGCAGCTATGCCTTTTTCTCGCATGGCTTTGAGTGTCTCTATGCCATCAAGACCTTGCATATTAAGATCTAAAATTATTAAGTCAGGATCAACATCTTCAACAATTGATAACGCTTCAATGCCGCTACTGGCTTCGGCGATCAATTCAAGATCATCTTCAAGTTCAATTAACTGACGCAACCCTTTTCTCAATAAAGGGTGGTCATCTACAATCATGATAGTGGCGACGTCTGTCATAAATTTCTCTTTTATCTCGTTTGTCGTACTGTTTCATAGCGACAAAACAATAAGATTGATGCACATCAAATAAAGGCTTTAAAAGCATTATCCTTTAATCTCTTTGCTTATCAAGGGGAGTACTCATTTGTGGTTACCTCTTGCTAACCAGTGATGCGTATAAAAGATATAAATTACTTTTTTTTATAACTTTTATACATGATTTTACTCCACATTAAGTCGATATTGGCCGACATTTTACGTTTTGATGTAGGCCGCTCTACCCACTCATAATTATTGCTGCGTTTTTGGCTAGGTATCATAGTGACAATGGAACATTTTTAAATTTCACTCAGGAGGTGACTATGTCAAATGCCTATCAAGATGCAAGGCCAAATAATAATGGCCAATACTCAGGAGGGGGGGATATTCAAGACTGGAACCCCGAAGATAATACATTTTGGGAAAGTACCGGGAAAAAAGTAGCGGGCCGTAATTTATGGATTTCCATCCCTAGTCTACTTTGTGGTTTTGCAGTCTGGCTGTACTGGGGAATTATCACAGTACAAATGCTCAATCTTGGCTTTCCCTTTGCTAAGTCTGAACTATTCACATTAATGGCCATTGCAGGCCTAACTGGTGCAACCTTACGCATACCAAGTAGTTTCTTCATTCGCCCATTTGGCGGACGAAATGCCATTTTCTTCACCACTGCATTGCTGATGATTCCCGCAGTGGGTACTGGTTTTGCGCTACAGGATATGAATACGCCATTATGGGTGTTTCAACTTCTAGCATTATTATCAGGCTTAGGCGGTGGTAACTTTGCATCTTCAATGTCTAATATTAATTTTTTCTATCCTAAAAGCCAGCAAGGTTTGGCGCTTGGTTTAAATGCGGGTCTAGGTAACTTTGGTGTGACCAGCATGCAGATCATCGTTCCGCTCTTTATGACATTTGCTATCTTTGGTGGTGAGCCAATGGTACTGGAAAACACCTCTGGTACTTTGATTGGTAAAATTCCTGCCGGAACGGATTCTTACATTCATAATGCGGGTTTTGTTTGGTTGCTTTTATTAGTGCCTCTAGCATTTGCTGGCTGGTTTGGCTTGAACAATTTACGCACACAAGATGTGAGCCCAAATATTCCTAGCCCATTAGGAGCATTTGCTGGCATGACCGGTATGCTCGGCATTGGTTTTGTCACTGCTATTTTTGGTTTATGGTTGTTACTGCCTGAAAATGTAAATGGCTCTGGTTTTGGTGTACCAAAAGAAATTGTACTGTTGATCGTTATTGCCTCAACTGTATTTTTGTTGAAAAAGATTCCTGGGCAAATAGGCCAATCCCTTGATCGTCAATATAAAATCTTTAATAACAAACATACTTGGGTAATGAGTGTAATTTACACCATGACTTTCGGTTCGTTTATCGGCTTTGCCGCATCATTCCCATTATCTATTAAAGTGATCTTTGGCTATCAACACATTATGGTTGACGGTGTTATGACCCATAACACAATCAACGCAAATGGCCCAAGTGCGCTTATGTATGCTTGGATGGGACCGTTCATTGGTGCACTGATTCGCCCAGTAGGTGGTTGGATTGCCGATAAGGTAGGTGGTGCACTGGTTACACAAATTTGTGCAGCTGTGATGGTAGCCGCAGCGCTTGGGGTTGCTTATTACATGCAAGCGGCCTATCAATCAGCCACACCTGAAGAATATTTTGTTGAATTCTTCCTATTATTCTTAGCCTTGTTTGCCGCAACTGGTATCGGTAATGGTTCTACTTTCCGTACTATCGCCATGGTATTTAACAAAGAGCAAGCCGGCCCTGTCCTTGGCTGGACCTCAGCAGTAGCTGCATACGGTGCGTTCTATATCCCTAAAGTACTTGGCGAACAAATTAAATTAACTACCCCTGAGTATGCACTGGTTGGCTTTGCCGTATTCTATGCTGTTTGCTTGGTGGTAAACTGGTTCTTCTACTTACGCAAAAATGGCGAGTTTTATAATCCTTAATTGTGATTACTCGTTATAATATTCCGTATTAACTGACCTAAAAAACCGATTCATGTGAATCGGTTTTTTATTTCAAACAACATGCAAATAATCATTGGCTAAATCAACGCTAATAGGTGCCTTTATCTAGTCATTAACATTTCTTTTTCCACGATTGCCTCATCTTAAAAACGCTCTTTCGAAAAATTAATATACAAACAACTAAACGCCAACACACTCAAGCGGTGACAATTTCATTTTATCAAACGCAAACGAATGAGTAATACCTCATTAGCAGTGGCACACGAACAATCTGATTAACAACTACAGGCAGGCTCACTTACTATTGATTGCATCTGCTTAACTGACTGCTTAGCAAACTAGCAACAAGGCTATTATTAAGGAAGGGGCATTCCTATCCACATTTATAAGATGCTATCTGGCTACTATAAAACATGACGTTGAACCGTATCAGTACAACCAGCCGGTTCTAACCGACACTCCAACCACCACAAATAAAATAGATAATAATGTCACCGGAATAATATGCGCAGCCATGTCAACTAAGTTATCTTTGGATAACTTAGGTATCACCCTAAACCGTGCATCCAAAGCAAATATAAAGGTCAAAAGCAGTAGACCCAGTTTTGCCATAATGATATGCGCCAAAGGGTGTGAAAGATCGAACCACGCACTCACATCAGGCAACAAAGCGTATGCCATATATAAGCCCGTTAGAATCTGAATAATTAATGCAGGCATGCCAATTTTCTCATACACAGATTCGAACTGGATCAATTTTTCAGGGGCCTGCTCACGTAATACTTGAGGTAAAATCACAACAGATAAAACGATATGCCCTCCAGTCCAAATCGTGGCCGCCAAAACATGCAACAACAATATAAAATTATACATACCCTTCCCCATTTAACTTATAAAAAAATACCCAGTTATAACTGGGCATTTAAGTGACAAGCATCTGTAATGATTTCAACTTAGCTGACTGACAACTTTAAGCATATTATTAGTGGATATGACACCAGACATAATACCGTTCTTAGTTACAAAGATGCGACGAATTCCTGATTCAAGCATGGTTTTTGCCACATCAACAATTAAAGTATCTTCGTCAATCTGAACTACTTTGGGTGTCATCACTTTATTGACCGTGCAATTTTCATCTGCTTTAGCTGATAGGCTGAGCATGGTCTTTTCATCGTAGTTCATACCAACAAATTCATCATATATATCTTTGAGGATCTGTGACTTCTCGGTATCACTTTTTCCTTCAAAATTAACAAGATCAGTCGCGGTTACCACACCAACTAGGCTATGGTCACTGGCAATTACCGGCGCACCTGAAATTTTGTTTTTTATAAAAAAAGTTGATAAACGTTTAACTGACCAGCCCTCATAGGCCATCAACACGTCTTTCGTCATTATCTCTTTTGCTGTTAACAATGCAGTATTATTCACGGTACTACTCCCCTTTTATGGTAGCGACGGTTAACTCACAACAAGCACATTAAAATAAAACCCAATTCAATCGTCATATTTGTTTTTATAGAGCGTTACGGGGCCAGCTCATGTGGGTGGAACTGCATTTCTACGCATGTTCCCCCTTTATCTTGACGATAAAGTTTTAGTGCACCATTAAGATGCTTGCTGCGTTCTTTCATAATGGCCAGGCCATAGTGATTCATTTTTTCCGGGTCATCCGGAATACCAATGCCATCATCACATACACGTAATGTGACATGATTATTTTCACAAAACAAATCTAATTCAACTTTTTTCCCCTTCGAATGATGCACTGCATTTTGCAGTGATTCTTTTGCTACTTGTAGCAAATGGATTTCTTCATTCGGCGAAAGAGGGATCGAATCAATGTCAAATTTAAGTTCAATTTTCATATCACTTCTGGATTGCATTTTTTCAACCGTATCAAGTAACGCACCTTTTAAACCTGTGCCATCGATTTGCAAACGAAACGTTGAAAGTAGTTCACGTAACTGCCGATAGGCTGATGATAAACCTTCTCTTATTTCATCCATAAGTTCTTGAAATAATTCCGCTTCAGCACCTTTGTCATAAGCTTTTTGTAGGCGTGTAACCTGTATTTTTAAATATGATAAAGATTGCGCCAATGAATCATGTAGCTCACGGGCAATAATGGTGCGTTCATTCAACAGCGATACACGTCGCTCTTGATTTTCTTGGTTGCGTAAACTAAGTGCTACCGATATTTGATCCGCAACAGATTGCAGTAATTGATGCTGCCAAGACTCTAATGCCTGACTAAACGGTACTCTCACTACAAGCACACCAAAATTTTGTTCATCTTGTACAAGTGGAAATTTAATTTCATAACCTGTATTGGCTTGTGTAATAAAACAACTGTCCCCCTTACACGCCTCACAATGAACACCTTCACAATTTTGCCGATTAGGCGCATCCTCAAGTGACATCATATGAATATATGGCACGACCGATTCCGGTGTACTTAAACATAAATCCATGTCTTTAAGTCCGGTTAGAAATGAAACTTCATCTAGTACAGGTTGAAAATCGTAGTCAAAATCGGGCTCATTAATACTTCTGGCTGTTTTAAACAAAAATATTAGTGCATCATTACTGCGTTTTAATTCTCTTGTTTTAACATCCACTGCTGATTCTAAGTCGTCATAAACCTTACTTAAATTTTCGCTCATTGCATTAAATGCACCGGCTAGGACACCCAGTTCATCCTTGCTATTTAATTCTATTTTTTCTCCCAGATTCCCATCTTTTATTTTAATGGCTAACTCTGTAAGTAATGTGAGTGGTTGCTCTATGTGTACATACACATTGGTCATGGCCACATAAACCAAAATCAATGTCATAAATAGCGCACACACCTGTATGATACGAAGCCACTCAATTTTAGCTTCTGCCTCTTTCTGATATTCAAATACCAGTGCGTCAATCTTGGCAACAAATGATTCAATGTAGCTGATTAAAATTTCTTTGGATTGGGCATTCGTTGAAAATGATTCAAATTTTGGTCGCACATGTGAAAACCAATCAGTTTCAACTGACTTATACAATAACGTTAGGTGATCATTCGATTCACGATCAAATTGATTGGTTAATACTGGATTTTTTAGAATTTTTTCAAAACTATCTAATCTTTCTTGTTCGATACTGTGAATGGCATTGTCTTCATCTTGTACTAATGCATTGGCGAGCATCATATAACTATGCTGGCGCATTGAGCCTGATAGGTTAATCGCCGCGGCATCGCTGTCCGCCATTTCAGAAATAATAAATGACGAGAACATGGTTAGTATTGCCAATGCGGTCATAGCCGTTAGCATTGCTCCGATACGAAATACGACCGAATTTTTAATCTTTACAAACATACCTGAATTCATTTTATCCACGATCTATTTATTCTACCTGCTTATTCTGACTTTATAGGCACTAAATTCAAAACCTTAAGGGTTAAACGCCCTACTCACTTATAGGTAGAAGGCATCCTCCTAACGCAGTGGTTAACCTTCGACCTTGACCTACATCAACTATAGCCTGCATTTAATACCTCTATAGTCTCTTCGGAACATAAATTAATTGTCATTTTGCCCACTTAAGAAGAGCAAAAGATTAAGGAGAGAGTATGAGTCAATTTCTCGATCGACTTCAGTTTTTTAAACGCAAGCTAGGTGAGTTTGCTGATGGTCACGGTACCACCACAAACGAAGATCGCTCATGGGAAGACGGTTACCGTAAGCGCTGGCAGCACGATAAAGTCGTACGCTCCACTCACGGCGTAAACTGTACGGGTTCATGTAGCTGGAAAGTCTATGTTAAAGACGGTTTGATCACTTGGGAAACCCAGCAAACGGATTACCCTCGCACCCGTCCAGACTTACCTAACCACGAACCTCGTGGCTGCCCACGTGGTGCCAGTTACTCTTGGTATGTTTACAGCGCAAACCGTTTGAAATATCCAAAAGTACGCAAGTCACTGATTAAACTTTATCGCGAAGCAAAATTACAACATCAAGATCCTGTTGATGCTTGGGCGTCCATTGTTTCAGACCCTGCTAAAACTAAGCAGTACAAAGAAAGCCGTGGTATGGGTGGCTTTGTTCGCGCAGACTGGAACGAAGTAAACGAAATCATCGCCGCGGCCAATGTATACACCGCAAAAACATACGGCCCCGACCGTATTACTGGTTTCTCTCCAATTCCTGCTATGTCTATGGTGTCCTATGCAGCCGGAGCCCGCTACCTATCTTTAATCGGTGGTAACTGCCTTAGCTTCTACGATTGGTACTGTGATTTACCGCCAGCCTCTCCTCAAATTTGGGGTGAGCAAACTGACGTTCCTGAATCAGCTGACTGGTATAACTCTAATTACATTATTGTTTGGGGTTCTAACGTGCCTCAAACCCGTACCCCTGATGCCCACTTCTTAACCGAAGCGCGTTATAAAGGAACGAAAACCTGTGTTATTACATCCGACTACTCAGAAGCCTCTAAATTTGGTGACAACTGGTTAGCACCAAAACAAGGTACCGATGCAGCCCTAGCCATGGCATTTGGCCATGTGATTATTAAAGAATTCCATGTAGATAAACAAAGTGATTATTTCACTCAATACCTACGTGAAAAATCAGATATGCCTAACCTTGTGATTCTTGATAAAGATGGTGACAAGTATTCACAAGGTCGTTTTTTACGCGCAGCAGATTTAGCTGACAACCTTGGTGAAGACAATAACCCTGAATGGAAAACCATTGGCATCAATGAAGACAATGGTCAATTGGTTTCACCAAATGGCTCCATCGGTTATCGCTGGGGTGAAAAAGGCAAATGGAATACATTGCAGCTAGACGGTAAAACCGGCGAAGACATCAAACTTAAATTAAGTTTAAAAGAAGGCCATGACGAAATCGTCTCTGTTGGCTTCCCTTACTTTGCCACCGCTAAAAATGAGCATGAGCACAAGTACTACGATCACACAGAACACGACGAAATATTGCAACGCAACATTCCTGCAAAACGCATCACGTTAGCCAATGGTGAAGAAGCTCTGGTGACCACAGTATTCGACTTAACGGTTGCCAACTACGGTGTGGATAATGGCTACGGCGGTGAAAATGTCGCTAAGTCTTATGAAGACGATGTGCCTTACACTCCTGCATGGCAAGAGCGTGTAACCGGCGTTGATCCAAAACTGGTGATTCAGGTTGCTCGTGAGTTTGCTAACACCGCAGATAAAACCCGTGGTCGCTCCATGGTGATTGTAGGCGCTGCATTAAACCACTGGTATCACATGGACATGAACTATCGCGGCCTAATCAACATGCTTATGTTGTGTGGTTGTATTGGTCAGTCTGGTGGTGGTTGGGCTCACTATGTTGGTCAGGAAAAACTGCGTCCACAAACTGGCTGGCAGCCATTGGCATTTGGTTTGGATTGGCAAAAACCACCTCGCCACATGAACGGCACGTCTTTCTTTTATAACCATGCAAACCAATGGCGTTATGAAAAACTGTCGATGCAGGAAGTCATTTCACCTATGGCTAATAAAGAAAAATGGACAGGCTCTATTATCGACTTTAATACTCGCGCTGAGCGTATGGGCTGGTTACCGTCTGCACCTCAACTTGGTATGAACCCTCTTAATCTTTGCAAAGATGCCGAGAAAGCGGGAATGTCACCACAAGATTACACCGTTCAACAATTGAAATCTGGTGATCTGCAGTTTGCATGTGAAGACCCAGACAACCCACAAAACTTTCCACGAAACATGTTCATTTGGCGTTCAAACCTATTGGGCTCATCAGGTAAAGGCCATGAATACATGTTACGCCATTTGCTAGGCACCAAACATGGCTTAATGGGTAAAGACCTGGGTGAATCTAACGATGTGAAACCTGAAGACGTTAAATGGCATGACGCCCCAGCAGAGGGCAAATTGGATTTATTGGTGACACTAGACTTCCGTATGTCCACTACGTGTTTGTATTCAGACATCGTTTTACCAACTGCCACCTGGTATGAAAAAGACGACATGAACACGTCTGACATGCACCCATTTATTCACCCTCTATCTAAAGCAGCAGACCCTGCTTGGGAAGCACGATCTGATTGGGATATTTTTAAAGGCATCGCCAAACAGTTCTCCAAAGCATGTGAAGGTCACTTAGGTGTTGAAAAAGACCTCGTAACTCTTCCAACTTTGCACGACACACCCGCTGAATTGGCCATGCCATATGGTGAAGTGAAGCAATGGTGGAAAGGTGAATGTGAATTGATCCCAGGTCGTACCGCTCCAAGCATGATCGTAGTTGAGCGTCACTACCCAGACACATATGAGCGCTTTACTTCTATTGGTCCACTACTGGATCAACAAGGTAATGGCGGCAAGGGGATTTCTTGGAACACTGACGATGAGATCGCCCTACTAGGCCAACTAAATTACAAAAAATTAGATGGTCCAGCAAAAGGTCGACCAAACATTGAAAGCGCCATTGATGCTGCGGAAATGATTTTAACCCTTGCCCCAGAAACCAATGGTGCAGTGGCAGTGAAAGCATGGGAAGCACTGGGCGAGTTTACCGGCATTGACCACACCCACTTAGCCAAACCTAAACAAGAAGAAAAAATTCGCTTCCGCGATATTCAAGCGCAACCGCGTAAAATTATTTCTTCGCCAACATGGTCAGGCTTAGAAGACGAACACGTGTCTTATAACGCAGGTTACACCAACGTGCATGAAGACATTCCTTGGAGAACCCTAACCGGTCGCCAACAGTTCTACATGGATCACGAATGGATGCGTGACTTTGGTGAAAACCATGTGTCGTATAAGCCACCAATTAATTTAAAAACTGTTCAGCCAATCATGAACAAAAAATCAAACGGCAATAAAGAGATCGTATTGAACTGGATTACGCCTCACCAAAAATGGGGCATTCACTCAACTTACTCAGACAACCTTTTGATGCTAACGCTATCACGCGGAGGCCCAATTGTATGGATCAGCGAAATCGATGCACAAAAAGCCGGCATTGAAGACAATGATTGGATCGAAATATTTAACGTCAACGGTGCAGTCGCTGCCCGTGCGGTTGTATCACAACGGGTACCGGAAGGCATGAGCATGATGTATCACGCTCAAGAACGTATCGTGAACGTACCAGGTGCTGAAACCACACAAACCCGCGGTGGTATACACAACTCAGTAACCCGTGCAGTGATGAAACCAACTCACATGATTGGTGGTTACGCACAGCAATCTTACGGCTTTAACTACTACGGCACCGTAGGTTGTAACCGCGACGAATTCGTAGTGGTACGTAAGATGAGCAAAATTGATTGGTTAGATGGCGAAGAGAATAAGGCAGAGGAGAAGTAATATGAAAATACGTGCACAAATTGGCATGGTCCTCAACCTTGATAAATGTATCGGTTGCCACACCTGCTCGATCACTTGTAAAAATGTTTGGACCTCCCGCGAGGGGGTTGAATACGCATGGTTCAACAACGTTGAAACCAAACCAGGCATTGGTTTTCCTAAAGAGTGGGAAAACCAAGAAAAATGGAAAGGCGGCTGGGAAGTTAAAAACGGCAAACTGCAACCTAAGATCGGTGGTAAACACCGCATCCTAGCCAACATTTTTGCGAACCCAGATTTGCCTGAAATTGATGACTACTACGAGCCATTTGATTTTGATTACCAGCACCTGCATACAGCCGGTGAAAGCAAACACCAGCCAGTGGCACGTCCGCGCTCACTGATCTCTGGTCAGCGTATGGAAAAAATTGAATGGGGTCCAAACTGGGAAGAAATCTTAGGTACTGAATTTAAAAAGCGTAAAGCAGATAAAAACTTCGACAACATGCAAACTGACATGTTGGGGCAGTTTGAAAATACGTTCATGATGTACTTGCCACGTTTATGCGAACACTGCCTGAACCCTACATGTGCTGCATCGTGCCCAAGTGGTGCGATTTACAAGCGTGAAGAGGATGGCATCGTATTAATCGATCAAGACAAATGTCGCGGTTGGAGAATGTGTGTATCGGCTTGCCCATACAAAAAAATCTACTACAACTGGAAAACAGGTAAATCAGAAAAATGTTTATTCTGCTACCCACGCATTGAAGCGGGTCAGCCAACCATTTGTTCTGAGACATGTGTTGGCCGTATCCGCTACCTTGGTGTTCTACTTTACGATGCCGATAAAATTCAAGAGGTGGCAAAAACACCCAATGAAAAAGACTTGTATCAAGCACAATGCGATATTTTCTTAGACCCTAATGACCCAGCAGTGATTGCCGAAGCTCGTAAAGAAGGTATTCCACAAAGTTGGTTAGATGCGGCACAAAGTTCACCTGTCTATAAAATGGCAATGGATTGGAAAGTTGCATTACCACTTCACCCAGAATACCGCACGCTTCCAATGGTTTGGTATGTTCCACCACTAAGCCCAATTCAAAATGCAGTGGAAGCCGGTAGCGTTGGTATGAACGGTGAAATTCCAGATCTTAAGTCTTTACGTATTCCGCTTAAGTATCTAGCTAACTTATTAACAGCCGGTGATGAAGCCCCTGTGATTCGTGCGCTAGAACGCATGATTGCCATGCGTGCTTATAAGCGTGCAGAAAATGTCGATAAAGTTGAAGACCTAGAGGTACTTAAGCAAGCGGGCATTACTCAAAAACAAGTTGAAGAAATGTACCGTTACATGGCTTTAGCCAACTACGAAGATCGCTTTGTTATCCCAAGCAGTCATAAAGCTTACGCAGAAGAAACCTTTGGCGAAGCTCAAGATGCAAAAAGTGGTTGTGGATTTAGTTTTGGTAATGGTTGCTCGACCGGTACCGATCAAGTGAACTTGTTCGGCTCTAAAAAGCAAACCGTTAAAGTCGTTAAGCCCGCTACATTCAGCTCTAACATCAATAACAAAGTATAGGAGAACATAATGAGCATACTAAAAGTGATCTCCGCGCTCATGGACTACCCCCAGGAGGGGGTAGCTGAGCATAAAGATGACATCAAACTCATCATTAATGCCGACACCATACTCAGCAACGAATGCAAGCAATCTATGTGCGATTTTGTAGAAGCACAATGTGCATTAGATATTCTTGACTGGCAAAGTGATTATGATGCGTTATTTGAACGTGGCCGTAATTTATCTTTGCTGTTATTCGAACACGTACATGGTGAAAGCCGTGATCGTGGTCAAGCAATGGTGGATCTAATTGAGCAATATAAATTAGCAGGTCTGGCAATTGATAAAAACGAATTACCAGATTACATACCAATGTTTTTAGAGTTTTTGTCAAGCCAAGACCGTGACAACACAAAAGCATGGTTAATGGACATCAGTCATATTTTAGCGGTTTTAGCCACCCGCCTAGAAGAGCGCAATAGCGGCTACGCCAGCCTGTTTAATGCTTTACTCGAAATGAGCCAAGCCGAAATCGACTTAACAAAAATCCGCGAAGCCGTTGCCAACGAAGAAGCGGACTATACCAACGAAGCCATCGATAAAGTTTGGGAAGACGAAGCAATTACCTTTGGCGGAAGTGCAACCGACGGCGGCAGCTGTCCAAGCAGCACCACTAACGCAAAACCAACAGCCAAACAATCTCGTGTGGATGAAATGCCGGTCAACATTATGATGCCGACACCTGCTCAACACACACAATCAGACATTAAAGGATAGGAGCCAATCATGGAATTTCTTAATAATTTACTGTTCGGGATTTATCCTTACATTGCAATCGCCGTGTTTTTATTAGGCAGCTTAATCCGTTATGACCGCGATCAATATAGCTGGAAGACGGGTTCAAGTCAGATGCTAGAAAGCAAAATGCTACGCAAAGGTAGCATGCCGTTTCACATTGGTATTATTGCCGTATTAGCGGGTCACTTTGTAGGTCTATTAACGCCACACCAGGTATGGGATTTTTTACATATTACCGCGCCAATGAAGCAAGTCTTCGCCATGGCAATGGGTGGTTTTTTTGGCCTAATCTGTTTTTACGGTTTAACCATTTTAATTATTCGTCGCTTTACTAATGAACGTGTAAAAGCCTCTAGTTCAAGCATGGATAACTTGATTCTGATACTGCTATATATTCAGTTGATCTTGGGTCTAATTAGTATTTTTGTTTCAACCGGTCACATGGACGGCGCTGAAATGTTAAAGCTGATGAGCTGGGCACAAAATTTAGTGACCTTCCAAGGCAGTCACGCTGCAGCAGCCATTGCTGACGTGCATATTATTTTCAAATTGCATGTATTCCTTGGTATGTCTTTATTCTTGGTCTTCCCATTCAGTCGCTTAGTTCATGTATGGAGTGTGCCGGTGAAATACTTCCGCCGTAACTACCAAATTGTACGTGCAAAAACTGGCTGGTAATCAACATCACTAGACACTATGTGTTCTAAAAGAATTACCTTTCGAGGTAATACATTAAACACTCCGCATGATTGTGTTTAATGGTTCGCAGCGGTGGTGACAGAGACGTCTAGTCACCACCCCCTTTACAAAGATAATTGTAAACCTGCGATAGAAATATTGATAAGCACTATAAACTGCGAACATTTTTTAAGAGGACCTCCTCATGAGCGTGACAGAATTCAACCCAAACACACAACATAAACACGATGACAACTGCAAACATGAACACGATCATTCCAGTCATTCGTGCAGCTCAAACTCAAATACAACAAACACTATCGAAATCACAACCATTAATACAGACCAAACACCTGACATTTACGTTAACGGGGTCAACATAACTGAAGCTGACATCTTAAAAGAGATGCAGTATCACCCTGCCGATGATCAGCGTAATGCAATGATTACAGCCGCAGAATCTTTAATTATTAACGAACTATTCAAGCAACGTTGTTTTGAGTTGGGTTTAATTGAATCAGGTGAATCGTTAATTGAAGATGAACTTTGCCAACGCCTTATAGAAAAAGAAGTGGATATTCCTCGAACAAATAACGATGAATGTGAGCGCTACTACCTAGCAAATCAAGAACGCTTTAAAACATCGCCACTATTAGAAGTTGACCATATTCTTATAGCTGCAGATAAAGAAGATTTAGATCAACGAGCAGAAGCAAAAGAAATAGCTGAAAACCTATTATCCCAAATCAAGAAAAGTCCAAACTCATTTTCTGATATGGCAAAAGCGCATTCCATGTGCCCATCCAAAGAACTGGGCGGTTCACTTGGACAAATTAGCAAGGGCCAAACGGTCGCTGAATTTGAAAAAGTACTGTTCTTATCTGATGAAGGCTTAGTACCGAGTGTTATCGAAAGCCGTTACGGTTTTCATATTGCTAAAATCCATCGTAAAGTCGATGGCCAACAACTTCCTATTGAACATGTTGAGGACAAAATAAAACTCTATCTCGATGAAAAAGTACGTCGTAAAGCCATTTCTCAATATATTCAACTATTAATTGCGGATGCCAATATCATTGGTTTTGAATTTGATGTGACCAATTCTCCGTTGGTACAGTAAATTAGTGAAGCCAATCTATCGGCTGTAAGGTTTTACATTTATGAGCATACAAGACTTAATGGCCCAAAATAAGAAATGGGCTGAGCGTCAAAAAGAAATTGACCCAGAGTTCTTTCATCGTTTAAGTGCCCAGCAAACACCCGAGTACCTGTGGATCGGCTGCAGTGATTCTAGGGTTCCAGCCAACCAAGTGGTTGGCTTAGATCCTGGTGAGTTATTTGTTCATCGCAATATTGCCAATGTGGTTTTACATACGGATTTTAACTGTTTATCTGTTTTGCAATTTGCAGTTGAGGTGTTAAAGGTTAGACATATTATTGTCTGTGGTCACTATGGCTGTGGCGGTATCAAAGCTGCTTTAGGTCATCAAGAATTTGGCTTAGTTGATAATTGGTTACGACATATCAAAGATATTTATATTAAGCACAAACCTGAAATTGACGGATTACGCTTTGAACAACAAAAAGTGAATCGCCTATGTGAGCTTAACGTTATTGAACAGGTTGATAATTTATCAAAGACCAAAATTGTTCAGCACGCTTGGCAAAACGGTCAAGAATTATCAATACATGGTGTGATTTATTCGATAGCGGATGGTTTGCTTAAAGAACTGAACGTGAATGCTGTAAATACGAATAACATTGACCCAATATTTAAAATGAATGCATTACTGTAAACATCTTTGGAATCACACATGAAATCTTCTGCGTTTTTTTCGGTTGGATTCCGTCCATTTTTTGCTAGTGGTATTTTTTTTGGCGCACTGGCCATATTAATTTGGGCCGGTTTTTGGGTACCTCAACTCCAGCTTTCTTTTGATCAAGTAATGAACCCGGTGGGTGGATTTTACTTTTGGCATCCCCATGAACTTATCATGGGGTTCTCCCAAGCTATCATCATCGGTTTTTTATTGACGGCCGCACGTAATTGGACAGGACTAGAAACCACCACACCATTAACCCTAGGGATCATTTGGCTCACTTGGCTATGGGCCAGATTTGTCATGGCGTTTGGAGAGGGTTACTCAATCAACTTGATTGTATTGTCACAAATTCTGCCTCCGCTTCTGGCGGCGGCTTCCATTGCCAGCCCCATAATACGCAAACGCATGTGGCGTAATCTGTTTGCCCCTATCACCCTACTGATGCTGGCATTATTCGACATGGCATTACTGCACCAGCAACACGAATCACACACACAACCCAGTCAATTATTCTACGCCGTTATGTATATGCTCATGTTTTTAGTGGCTATGATTGCTGGTCGTATAATTCCATTTTTTACCGCCAACAAACTGGGCATTGAAAAATGGATAGAGCCAAAGTTACTGTTATTAACCAGTGTCGTCCCTTTGCTTTTATTAATGCCAATTCAGGCCATAAGTGATCACACGGTTCGTTCGTATCTCACCAGTGGATTAGCCGCTGTTTTATTGATTAGTCATGGCATACGTTTATATAAGTGGCACCATAAACACATTTGGCAACACCCTATGCTCTGGTCGTTATGGGTTTCTTACGCATTGATGCTGATTGGTTTTATCCTCTTATGTGTTCAACCTATATTCAATTTTGGCAGTGTTGCATTACATATTTTTGCTTTAGGCAGCATAAGTGGCCTCATTGTGAGTATGGTATCTCGTGTCAGCCTAGGTCACACAGGTCGCACCATAGTTCATGACCGTGTAATCATCGCCGCCATATTATGCATGTTGATTGCAGCATTAATCCGCACCCTCGCCATTGCCGTATTTGGCTTTAGTGTTGGGCTTATTATTACCAGCGCCCTGTTTGCGTCCATTAGTTTAGCGTTGTTATTTGCCCGTTTTGTCGTGATCTGGATCACACCGAGAAGCAATTAATTAACTGATGAATTGTAACTACTCATAATTGGGTAGTTACATCTAGCCAGTCTAATCCCACAGAACAATACCCAACTACACCCAGAAAGCTAGAATGAAGCACGATATTTATTTTAGGGGACAGGCATGAGCCAATTATTTTCTGAACTACTAACCATGACGGCTCAGCAGCCTGAGCCTCAACGCTTATTATTTTTGTTTGCCCAAACAGACGAAAAAAATCCAAAAAAAAGTAAAAAACACAAAAAGGGCACCATCACACCCACTATGTGTGTTGATAAACTACCAAGTGATCTAACTACATTTGAAAACTTGGTAGAAGAAGCCGACAGCATCAGCAAAGAATGGAATTTTATTTTTATTGCAGGCCTGAGCGGCCAAAACGGACAAGCACCCAGTGAAAATGATGCTGAACCTTACCTAAATAAAATGACGAATGATGTTTCAAGTGGTGCCGACCTTTCTCGTTATGTGGTGTTGGACCGTCAAGAACAAGCCATGGACATACAAGGGCATTAACCCCGTATTCATCTGCCTTGATACACAAGCCCTTATGGTCAACATAAGGGCTTTTTTTTACCTAAAAAATCAGTGAAATAAGTCAATATCTCTTGCAGGTTTCGCGCCCAATGGTGTCATGAATTATTGATTTGAGTCATTACTTTCGCCTAGAGCAAAAACAATAAACACTATATATTGTGTAAAATTAAAAACAAAACACTATATATGGTATCAAGGATGAATGAACTCCGATCAGCCCCTCCCCATGTGGTTTTCCAAGAATGTCCAAATGAAGTGGCCCTATGTTTTAGTTTTTTTGGCTGTCCATTGCGCTGCAAGGACTGCCACAGTGAAGAATTGTGGAACCCGGCTGGCGGCACGCCACTAACCCCAAAACGCTTCAAACAATACTTAGAGCAATACTCAGGCCTAATGAGTGCTGTTGTGTTTTTTGGCGGTGAATGGCAACCACTTCAATTACAAAAGCTGCTCATGATTGCGCAAGCCAAACAATTAAAAACCTGTTTATACACAGGTTTAAATCATGTTTCCCGCCATCTTAGACCCCATTTAAATTTCGCGAAGGTTGGTCCTTGGCAATCTGAACGAGGCGGACTTGATAGCCCAACTAGCAATCAAGCTTTTTATCAAATTGAAAACGGAGCACTGAGTAAAAATTTAACCTATTTATTTTTAGCTGGCTCAACGACACACATACAAACCAAACATAAGGATGCTTACCATGCTGCAGCTTGATCAAAAACAAATACAAGAAAAACTCGGCTTCATCGAGAAATATGTAAAGGCAAATAACGCGGCAGAAGGCTCTAAGTTTGATGCAAATGCCAATGTCACTCATAAGAATCTCGCGACATTAGAAGCTGAGTTGATGAAAGATGCGATCATTCAAGTGAATCGCGCAAAGGTCACCGAAAAAATTCAGGCTCTATTTGGTAATGAGTTAGCCTGTGAGTATATCCGCCAAATAGAGGCTCACGAAATATACGTTCACGATGAAACCAGCTTAAAACCCTATTGTGCCTCAATCACTATGTATCCTTTTTTATTAGACGGCTTAACCAAACTGGGTGGTGAATCAAAGGCTCCTCGACATTTAGAATCTTTTTGCGGTTCGTTTGTCAATTTGGTCTTTGCTATTAGCGCGCAATTTGCAGGCGCCATTGCAACCGTTGAATTTCTGATTTATTTCGATCATTTCGCACGCATTGATTATGGCGATGACTACTTAGCACAACACCCAGAAAAAATAGCGAATCATTTACAACATGTCGTATATGCCCTCAACCAGCCGGCTGCAGCTCGTGGTTACCAAAGTGTATTTTGGAACATTTCTATTTATGATCAATATTATTTTGAATCTATGTTTGGTGCATTTGTTTTTCCGCCATTGGATTCAGGGCAAAAAGAATTGGTAAAACCCTTGTGGGATAACATAAATCAGTTACAGCATTTTTTCATGAACTGGTTTAACGATGAACGTAAAAAAGCCATCCTTACCTTCCCAGTGGTTACCGCCGCTATGCTGACTGAAAATGGTCAGTGTAAGGATCTCCCATTTGTGCAATTTTGTTCACAGCAATTAGCCAATGGAAATAGTTTTTTCACTTACCTTTCGGATAACGCCGACTCTCTTGCATCATGCTGTCGCTTGCGTAACGAAATGACCGACAATACCTTTTCTTATACTTTAGGTGCAGGTGGTATTTCCACGGGATCCGTCAATGTCATCACGATGAACATCAACCGGTTAGTTCAAAATAAACAAGACATTGCTGAAAATGTACGCAAAATTCATAAATACCAAATTGCTTATCGACAAATTATGGATGAATACCAGGATCAAGGCATGCTGCCTGTTTATGATGCGGGTTTTATTAATCTAAACAAACAGTTTTTAACCATTGGCATAAACGGCATGGTCGAAGCAGCAGAAAGCCAAGGCATACAAGCAGGTAATAATGAGGAATATAAAACTTTTGTTCGCGATCACTTAAAGATCATTTACGACGAAAATAAAGCGGCCAAACACACCACCGGGTATTTATTTAATACTGAGTTTGTTCCCGCTGAAAACCTTGGCGTTAAAAATGCGAAGTGGGATAAAGCCGATGGGTTAGCTGTCAATCGAGATTGTTATAATAGTTATTTTTATGTAGTTGAAGACGAAAACTGTCATACCTTAGATAAATTTATATTACATGGTAAAGACATGATCGAATATTTAGATGGTGGATCAGCTCTGCACCTGAATTTAGCCGAGTCCCTTTCTCAAACCCAATATTTGCAATTATTTAATATTGCAGCAAAAACAGGCTGCAATTACTTTTGCATAAACGTCAAAATCACCATTTGTAATGAATGTGAAACCATAGATAAACGAACGGTTTACCAATGCCCAGCCTGCAATAGCCGTAATGTTGATCATGGTACGCGGGTGATAGGTTACTTAAAACGTGTCAGTGCTTTTAGTCACGCTCGTCAACACGAACACGACAGACGTTTCTACCACACCCGCTAACTCGCTCTCCAATTTTAATAACGTCCTACATGGGTTGCCGTGTAGGATGAACATTCATTACAAGCTGCGTACTTTGTCATCGCTCAGCCAAAGCCAACTTAGTGCTATATAAATTATCTCAATAAAGACTAAATCGTCTAAACGCGGCACACCCATTTAAGCTCACTTGGCTAGGCTAAATGTATCACCTCACATGTTTGGAGATAACATGAGCCGCTCACTAAAATTCATTCCCCTGCTCATTTTGGGCATCTGTTTAAGCGCCTGTATTGATTTAGGCAGTGATGACAAAAAAAACGCTGAAGACTGTTCTGCCGGTGACCAAGCCGCTTGTGACACTCTTGATGCTGAATTAGAACTTGCAAACCAAGCCTGCGATGACGGTGAAGTGGATCAATGTCTACGTGCGGCTGCACTGGATGCTTTAATAGCCAGTATTCCTCAAGGGTTAATAATTGCCTCATCAACCGCCAGTGCCGAAGCGGGCAACAGCAGTGAATTTGCCAGTAAAAAAGAAGCCGCCAGTGCATTTTTAGATACCATTCGGGGTGCCACAGACTTAGCCAGTTGCCTTGATGCCATTCCAAGCAAACCCCAAGTCTCTTCACCTCTTTGTTACGGGCCAGCCCTTGATTACATCGATCATCCTGATTCATCTGGCGGTACGCAAGACGGGCAATTGCCAACGGGGGACCTAGGTTTATGGGTCGCCAATGAGCCTGCAACCGGCGAAGCCTGCGCTGCGGCCAAGTTAAACGAGCTAGTAGCCAAAGCCGCATATAATGTTGACCTTGCTGTGGGCAGCATGGGCATGATGGTGTGTGCCGCCGCCTTGTTAGGCAAAGAGCTGCCTGAAAGTGGCGCGACCTTAGACTTAAGCTCTCAACTTTCCAGCATAAGTAGTAGCAGCAACCAGTCTGGTATTGAAATCAAAACCGCTAAAGTGATTCACAAAACCCTCAACGCCAGTACAGGCTATGAAACCCAAATTGTAGGTACACTGAATAACCAAGAGATTGATCTAACCGTGTTACACGACAGTGATAACGATAAAGGCATTCTCACAATAGAAACCACAGAAAGCCAAGATCAAGCCTCCAACTTACGTGGGGTATCGGTCATATATGATCTATCTAGTAGCCAAGTAAAATACCGCATGATCGCGTCCCTTGCTCAACCTCAAGGCAGCGCCGAGCCCAGTGTCAGTTATGCCAGCGACGGCCAAGTGAGCCTACAAGCCGGAGAAGACATTCATGTGATGCAAGCGCAAATCAATCCAACCGACGGTTACGGCAGTTTAGCCTATGCATGGAAAGCAGGTGGCGGTGATGACCATTATCGCGCCTTAAACGTAGTGACCGAAAGTACAAGCAATGGCACAGGCCGCGCATATTATGGTTATGTACCATCGCCCACCTCGGGCAGCGAAACCATCAACCTTGATTTATCTGCAGCTGATGCAGGCATGATTTGCAACTGGGCAGGCCCTGGTAACAGTCACAACACAGTGGACAAGGTGCAATATCAGGCCTTAGCCCTAAGTTCAGGTGAATGGAGTGCCACCACATCCAATATTCGTTACGTGCCTACGGTGAGCTGTGACATGAATGCCAATACAGGCACCTTCACACCCGCATTTGGTGGACCAAATAATTCAAGCCATACCCCAACTACCCACGAACAAACCGTCATTACAAACGGTACCCTTGACTCATCAAGTGGCGCAGTTAGCAATGACCTACTTGATAAAGCCAGTATTAACTTCACATTACCCAGTGCACCAACGGCGCCTCAATAAGTTGCGCCAATAACAAAAAAGCCGTTTACATAAAATGTAAACGGCTTTTTTGTTAGCCACTAAACGCTATAACAGCACTCAGCAAATAGAGCGCCTCACTCAAGCCGATGAATCATGGCAATGGCTCGGCCAGCCCTGTATCATGCCCAGCAATTTTTAAGGGTGCTTGCACCCAGCTACAAATGTACGGTATTTCAATATGACAAAACCTCAGACCGCCGCCCTGTTGGCCACCGCAAAAACTCACATGCCACTAGGTGTGGCTGACAGTTATCGCTACTGGGGTGAAGACAACACTGTATTTGTAAAAAGCATGAAAGACGGCACCATCACAGATGAAGACGGCCAGGTCTATGTGGACTTTAGATTGGCGTACGGTCCCATTATTTTAGGTTACCGTGATAGCCGAGTTGACCAAGCCGTCGTGGATGCCATTACCAATGTGGGCACCATTTCTGGTTTCTCAACTGGACTGGATTCTGAGGTCATTAGTCTGGTTAAAACAATGTGCCCTAACATTGAGAAAATGCGTTTTGCTAACTCAGGCACCGAAGCGGTAATTGGTGCGGTGCGCACCGCCCGTGGATTTACGGGTCGTAATAAAATTGTGGTGGTTGAAGGGGGCTTTCACGGCCTGTATGACGAGATGATGTGGAAGTCAGATGTGGATAACTGGGACAATACCACTCAAGCAGCGCCAGAGATTAAACCGTTTGGTGGCGGCATTCCTGAAAGTTCACAAGAGCACCTAGAAACCGTGCCATTAAATGATTTTAATACGATTGATGACGTTTTCAAACGTGTAGGTAACGACATTGCAGCCATTGTGATCGAGCCTATTTTAGGTAACTGCGGCAGCATCGCTTCAACCCAAGAATACATGCAAAAGCTGCGTGACATGTGTGATGCCAATGGTTCACTGTTAATTATGGATGAAGTCAAAACCGGCTTTCGTGTGGCCAAAGGTGGCGCACAAGAACTGTATGGTATTAAAGCCGATCTCACCACTTATGCAAAAGCCATGGGTAACGGTTACCCTGTGGCCGCGTTTGGTGGGCGTGCTGATGTGATGGACGTGATCAGCTTTAACAAAAATGGTGTCACTCATGGCGGTACTTATACCGCAAACATGATTGCGTTAAGTGCAGCAAAAGCCACCCTCACAATTTTGAATGAAACCAACGCTTACGACACCATTAATAAAGTAGGTGCACAGATTCAACAAGTATTGTCTCGTGTATTTACTAAACACGGTATCGAGCACAAATTCGCAGGGCCTGATTCCATGTTCGGTGTGCACTTTGGCAGCGAAGTGCCACAAAATTATCGCGATTGGAAAAAAACCAACAGCGATTTATATACAACTTTTGCTCACAACTTAATTGCTAACGGCGTTATGTTAGAACCGGATTCTCGCGAACCTTGGTTTATTTGTGAAGCACACCAAGGGGTGGATTTAAACTGGCTTGAAAACGTAGCGGATCAAGCCATGGCAAAAGCACTTAATCCATAATCGGCCGATAGATTAGATACACAAATTAAAAACGCATTCATAATGAATGCGTTTTTTTGTGATCAACCAAAGCATTTTAAATATGAGTTCATGTTTGCTGCCATATTTTAACTCACCCCCCATTAACTTCTCAATTTTAAAAACACGTATTTAGGTTGACCATTAATGTCCAGAAAATTAAAAAAAACCTAAACATGGCGAATAATGTGTAACCGGTATGCTTTAAAGAGAAAATAATTAATATTTCATAATGTCAAAATAGGTCAATACCCGTTTAAACCGTGTCATAACAAAGCAGTCTTGTTTGTGTGCACATCATTAAACAATAGAATTTATCTCAATAAGTTTATTATCAGCACTCGTAAATGTATGAATTATAAAGAGTTAATAGACAAATTAAAAAATGTACATTTTAAAATAGATACAGCCCGCCACAAATACCCTACTTGCTCACCGCCTTTACTAAGAAATAAATTGGCCTATGATTTTAACGTTCGAAAAATAAACTTTTTTGAATATTAAATCATGGAAGTAATTTATTAATAATAAATAATAAAGGCCCCATCCAATGAAAAAAAACATATTTAAAAACGCGTGCTTAAGTGCTGCAGCAATCGCATTCTCATTATCCGCACACAGTGGCGGTGGCGGTGATGGTGGTGGCAGTGATGGCCTACCCTTACCAGATACCTGCACCTCAAACTGTGGCTATGAAGTTGGGCCTAACCCGACACTCAGTGCATTACAAGCTAGCCAAGGTCCACTTTCCGTCAGCTCGACAATTGTTCCAAGCAGTGTAAATGGTTTTGGTGGCGGTACGATTTATTACCCAAGTAATGCGGCACAAGAATTAGCGGCCATTGCTGTGGCCCCTGGTTTCACCAACTATCAATCAGCCATTCAATGGTGGGGGCCGTTATTAGCCTCACACGGTTATGTGGTGATTACGATTGATACCAATGGCCGCTTTGATAACCCAAGCAGTCGCAGCTTACAATTAGATGCGGCACTGAGTCATTTAATTGCAGAAGGCAAAAGTGCAAGCAGCGCCATATCTGGTTTAGTGGATGAAAATCGCTTAGCCACCATGGGCTTCTCCATGGGTGGTGGCGGCTCATTGATCAGTGCCTCCCGTAACCGCTTAAGCGCAGCCGTACCATTGGCCCCTTGGAATAGTGGCGGCAATAACTTTGATCAAATTGGTGTGCCCACCATGATCATGGCGTGTGAAAATGATTCAACCGCCAGTGTAAACTCACATGCTAGTCCGTTTTATAACACCATTCCAAACAGCACTGACAAAGCCTACATGGAAATCACCAACGGCCCACACAATTGTGCTAATGGTAATAATGGCAACGGTAACGATGCCTTACTATCCACCTATGGTGTATCTTGGATGAAGCGCTTCCTAGATAAAGACCAACGCTACGCACAATTCTTATGTGGCCCTAACCACATGGCAAACCCATCGATTAATGAATACCGAGACACATGTAATTATTAATTGATATTTAAAGGGCAAGAAATTGCCCGCTTAACATTGTAGATAGCTCAATGAATTTGCGCTTATTTACAATGTTAAGTAGATTGTGATTCATACACTTAAAAAATATTAACAATAATAAAAAGTAGATAATCAATATGTTGAAGAAAAACCCCGTTATCGTACTGACTGCAAGTATTTCTATTATTGCCATCATTTTTTTTGTAATGGGTAACGATAACGCTCAAAACATCATATCCAACAACCAGCTATCACAATCACACTCACAAACCTTCAGCCACGCCTCGCAACACACAGATACCATTGCCAACCAGTGGCAGTGGGCCGCTCTTAATGAGCAAGCTGAAATTCAACCCCAGAAAAAACCCCTGCCCTTTACCCCTAAGTTTGTATATGAAGCACTAAAGGCGGTAAAACTAGATGAAAACGGCAACGTCATTTACGACCATGACGCGCTACTGTCATTAGATGAGGCGCTACTTAGAATTCAAAACAAACTGGATAGTGAATCTCTAGCAATATTACAAGCCATCATAAAAGACGGTTTACCGGGCAAAGCCGGCGAACAAACTGCAAAAATAGTGGGCGACTACTATCACTTTTTAGAAGCCAAAGACGAATTTAGCCGCACCAGTGAAGCCTTAGCCGATACCGGTGTGCACAAAAGTGTTAGCGCAGTCGAAAACGATGAGCTGTTATATTCAGAGCTGCAAGCACTAAGAGAAGTACATCTGGGCCATGATGTGAGCAACGGCTTATTTCGTATCACAGATGCCGATGCACAATACATGTTTGCCAGCATGAAGCTTGACCTTGATAACAATCTTTCTGAAGAAGAAAAATTAGAAAAGCGTCGTGATATTCAAGAACAACACACACAACGCTCAATCAATATTGCCCATTGGCCAGAGCGTTATCGCGCGTTTCAACAAGCCAAACAAACTATACTATCCGCTAAACTAAATGACAGCGAAACACAGTTACAACTCACAGACTTATTAAATAGCCACTTTAACCCTGACGAACAAAAACGCATATCCCACTTAAGCCTTGATAAAATATAAAACAACAGGCCAATATAATGGGCGCGATATTTAACCAAGACAGGGTCACACATAAAATATTCAGCTTATCTGTGCTGATTTTTTTGATTATCTTTGTGGTAAGTAAACACCTTGATTTACATCACCCGCCTACAGCTAACAACCCGTTGTCCCATCAATGGTTGCAACCCACTGAACTAAATACTCAATATCCTCAGTTAATTAGTGAGCGTCACTGGGCATTGGACTTTACTCAAATTGAACACATCATCAATAACCTTGAAAGTGATTCAAACCATAGGCTTTTAATCAATTCAGACCTTAACGATAAACTACCGCAGATTCTTTTGGCATTAGATGACACCCCCTCACAAACACAATGGCAACGGCTACATTTTTTAATTAACAAAAGCCTAGGCGACAACATGGGTAATGAACTTTATACCCTGTTAACTAATTATTACCTTTACCAACAACAGGTCACACAATACGCCCATCAAATACAACAATCTAATGCACAACAAAAACGGGTACTCTTAAGCAATCATCACCAGTTACATGTTAACTTACAGTCCCATTATTTTGGCACTGATACCGCTAGTAAGTTATTTAATAAAAAGAACAAAGTAGCCCATTACTTAAATTCGATACGTATCATTAACATGGATGATTCACTAACCAATCAACAAAAAAAAGAACAGCTGGCGTTATTATCTAAACACTACAAACAATCACTTATACAGCGGTAATGTATTATGATGATCAAATACGCTAACCATCTAATAAGCCTAATACCCGCCATGTGGTTAACGTCATATTTAAACGGCATTCACAAACTGTTATTGCCAGTGTTGTCTGGTCTTTTATTATCACTTAGTTTTTTAAACCATGATTATTTTTACTGTGCATGGTTTGGTTTAGTACCACTATTCATTGCCATTAAAAACTCTTCGTTATTAACCAGCTACCTAATTGGACTGATCGCAGGGCTCACATTATTTATCACCTCTACCTATTGGATATTAGATTTTATCGAACTATCAAAGGATTACGGTGTGCAGTCAGGTTATTTATTGGCTGGACTGTATTGGTTTTACAGCGCCCACTTAATTGCATTAACCGTATTGTTATTTAAATGGCTCAATCGATATTCACATGTCAGTGAATTCATAACTCTACCCGTTATATTTGTGGTGTTTTTTTCATGTTTTCCTATGTTATTTCCCATGCGCTTGGCCGATACACAAGTGAACTTTCCTAGCGCACTACAAGGTATAGCGTATGTTGGTGCCCATGGCTTAGATGCCATTATAATATTAGGTAATCTGATTCTATTTCGGCTTTTAGTGGCAAGTTTTTCGCCTTCAAATAAATCCTCATCAAACTCAAAGTTTAGTATTATTTTAGCAATATCCGTGATTGCCTTATGGTTTTTATACGGCGTTAATTCTTATTCACTTTGGCAAAATAACATACAAACATGGGAGACATTAAAGGTCGGCCTTGTACAAGCCAATGAAGTACCCAAATTAGGGGGGCGTGTTCAATATCCTGGTTACAGTCAAACCTATCCACCAGAAATGGACATGACAGAACGCCTCAGCAGTGCAGGTGCCGAGCTGATCATTTGGCCAGAAGCTCAAACAAAATATTATTTAGATAACAGCACCGTGCAGCAGGCCTATCAAAAAAACATACAAGCGCTGAACACCCATTTGTTGTTTCAAGATATGCAGCATATTCACAACCCCATAGATGGCAAACCATTAAAACAATTTAATAGCGCCATTATGCTGAACAATCATGGGCAACAAGTGGACACCTATCAAAAAATGAAACGTATTCCATTTGGCGAATATGCACCGTTTATAGAATATAATTTAACCGCGTCAAAATGGATGGCATCGTTATTTGGCGAGTTCACCAGTGGTTTATCACAAGGGCAACAACATAAAATATTTCACCACCCCAAAGTGAATATTATTCCATTGATTTGTTATGAAACAACATTTTCAGAATTTGTGGCAAAGGCGGTGGATCACACACCCAACACACTTACAAGCGGTAGCATCTTGGTTGGGTTATCTAACGATGGCTGGTTTGGATCAACTCACTTACCGTACCAGCATATTATGCCATCGGTATTACGAGCGGTTGAGAACCGTTTACCACTGGTGCATGTGGCTAACAACGGCCCCTCTATAGTTGTTACGCCCAATGGTGAGGTGATATTCACCTCAGACTTTCAACAAGCGGCGGGGTATGTGGTGGATGTGCCTTATTCCAACACGGCACAGGGTAGTTTTTATAGCCGATATCCTGCGTTATTAACGGATAGTTTTGTCATACTGTTTTTGATCATTATGGGCTTAGCCTTAAAGCAGAGGATACTTAGAAAAATTACAGCTCACTCTCTGGAATAATACCCGCCTTATTCCATTCAAATTCAGAATAGCGCTCAATAATTTCTTCTTTCGTTTTCCATTCTAGTTCATTTAGTCGTGCATATCTCACGACCATTTTATTCCTCCACTCCCTATCGGTCACATCTCACGTCTCACGTCTCACGTCTCACGTCTCACGTCTCACATCTCACATCTTAATAACCTAACCCACTAAAAATACCGATTCAACAACCGAGTTGTTATCTCAATATGCTCCATATCTTCAACCATTTCTTCATCTAAAATGGTCACCGCTAAGGCCAGCATATCTTCTTCGGCATAAAAAAACTTATCTAATGTACTGCCTTCTTTGCGAGATAATTTTTCATTTAATAATTCTGTATGTATCCAGAAAAAATACTGTTCGCCATCTTCGTTAGCGATTTCATAGTGAATTTCGGTTTCACCGTTTTCATACCATGCGCTAACACAAAACCAATCACTCATTAATGTTACTCTTCTTATCGCGAGCAGGCTCGCTCCTACATATATCAATTACGTTTTTGTTTGGCCTTTTTATCGAAATCAAGCGCGCTCTTACACAGACCAATTGTGTTATATGCAATTCTATTTATGACACATAGACAACGCCTCACATAAAAAAAGCCGAATCATTTCTGATTCGGCTTTTTGCTTGTCATCTTAAATCGATTAACCCAAGCCTGAATTTTTACATACATAAAAAATCAGGATATAGGTTATGCAGACTTAAAATTGATCCGCTGTCATTTCATACAAGCAATCTGCGCCACCTTTAACGGCTTCGCTTAGAGAGATGTATCTTGGCAATAGACGCTTAGTGAAGAAGCGCGCAGTGGCCAGTTTGTTTGCGTAGTAAGGCTCTGAACCTTCTTTCTCAAGTGCTTTTTCAGCCATCATTGCATACATGTATGCAAAAGAGGTGTAACCAAATACTTGTAGGTATTCAACAGAAGATGCACCAATCTCGTTTGCATTAGATTGTGCTTTTTCCATAACCCATTCAGTTAGGTCAGAAAGGTTAGCAAGTGCCGCTTTTAATGGGTTGATGAACTCAGCCATTTTGGCATTGCCTTCTTGAGACGCAACGTATTCGTTGATTTCTTGCGCATACAGTTTGAAGAATGCGCCGCCGTTTGCTGCGATCTTACGACCGATCAAATCGAGAGACTGGATACCGTTAGTACCTTCGTAGATTTGAGTGATGCGGATGTCACGTACGTGTTGCTCTTGGCCCCACTCACGAATGAAACCGTGACCACCAAATACTTGCTGACCAGCAACCGCTGATTCAAGTGCAAGGTCGGTTAAGAACGATTTAACCACAGGCGTTAGCAATGAGATCATGGCTTCAGCGTGTTTTTTCGTTTCTTCGTCGTCAGAGAATTTAGAAAGGTCTAACCACTTAGATGCGTAAGTAGAGAACGCACGAGAACCTTCAGTGTTGGCACGCATGGTTAATAACATACGACGCACGTCTGGGTGAACGATGATTGGGTCAGCGGCTTTGTCTGGGAATTGCTTACCCGTTGGAGCACGAGACTGAATACGGTCGTTGGCGTAAGTTACGGCGTTTTGGTAAGAGTTTTCAGCCACACCTAAACCTTGGATACCTACCGCTACACGCTCGTAGTTCATCATGGTGAACATAGCCGCAAGGCCTTTGTTTTCTTCACCGATCAACCAACCTTTCGCGCCATCAAAGTTCATTACACAAGTAGCAGAACCTTTGATACCCATTTTGTGTTCGATAGAACCACAGTTCACTGGGTTACGCTCACCTAAAGAACCGTCTTCGTTTACTAAGAACTTAGGCACTAAGAATAAAGAAATGCCTTTAGGGCCAGCAGGTGCATCTGGAAGCTTAGCAAGTACAAGGTGGATGATGTTTTCCGCCATGTCGTGCTCGCCCCAAGTGATGAAGATCTTGGTACCAGAAACCGCAAAAGAACCGTCCGCGTTTGGCTCTGCCTTGGTACGAATAATACCCAAGTCAGTACCACAATGTGGCTCAGTTAAGTCCATTGCGCCAGGCCATACACCTGAGTACATGTTTGGTAGGTATTTTTCTTTAAGCTCTTGAGAACCATGAGCGTTAAGCGATAAACACGCGCCCGCAGTTAACATTGGTGCTAGACCAAAAGAGATGTTAGAACCTTGAATCATTTCTTCAACTTGACCCACAAGCATCTTAGGCATGCCCATACCGCCAAATTCAGGGTTACCACCTAGGCCACCCCAACCGCCTTCGCTGTAAGTTGCGTAAGCTTCTTTAAAACCTGGAGGTGACGTTACTTCGCCGTCTTTCCAAGTTGAGCCCACTTCATCCGCTTCGCGGTTTAGTGGCGCTAGAATTTGTGAAGAGATTTTGCCTGCTTCTTCTAAAATGGCGTCCGCTGTATCTGGGTCAACCACTTCTGCTAGGCGTGGGTTTTCTGCCCACATTTTAGGTGCATCAAATACTTCGTTAAGAAGAAAGCGCATGTCGCGCAGGGGAGCTGTATATTCAGGCATTTGTAAGTCCTCTTTCAATCCTAATGGCTGTGTTTATGGCTTAAGTTTCACCCAAACAACAACCTGACCCTGTAAATATCGGTGGCATATTCTACACCAAGCTTTGATAAATCGCCCGCTTTTGGCTAATTATTTGGCGAATTCCATCGGTTAATTACACTCAATTTCTTTCCAACTGGTTAAGTTTTACAACTCTTGCCCCCTATTGGGGATGATCAGATCAATTTTGGAGTAATCCGGTGCAGGCCATACCAATACTGATAATACAAACCAATCCAAAAGTGACAGGCATAAAAAAACCGCACTCATCTGAGGGCGGTTTTTTATAAACCTAAATGGGCCTAAGCCCATTCATGTTTCACTGATCAAATCAGATTAGAACGCGAAGTGTTCTGCATCTAGATCCATAACAGTGTCTGCACCAGCAACCATTGTCGCAGCGTGGCCTTTAGTACGAGGCAAGATGCGAGAGAAGTAGAAACGTGCAGTTGCTAACTTAGCTTTGTAGAAGTCTTCTTCTGTGGTGCCATTAGCTAGAGAAACTTGCGCCGCTTTAGCCATTTTAGCCCATAGGTAAGCCAGTGTTACATAACCTGAGTACATTAGGTAATCAACCGATGCAGAACCTACTTCGTCACGGTTCTTCATTGCAGACATACCAATCTTCATGGTTAGGTCGCCCCATTCTTTGTTTAGCTCAGTAAGTTGAGTAACAAATGGTGCTAGCTCTTCGTTGTCCGCTTCTTCTTTACAGAAGGTGTGAACCATCTTAGTGAAGTTCTTAAGTGCTTGACCTTGAGTCATCAGAACTTTACGACCTAATAGATCAAGTGCTTGGATACCAGTTGTACCTTCGTAGATCGTAGAGATCTTAGCGTCACGTACAAGTTGCTCCATGCCCCACTCAGCGATGAAACCGTGGCCACCGAATACTTGAACACCAAGGTTAGTAGATTCACAACCTGTTTCAGTCAGGAACGCTTTACCGATTGGCGTTAAGAAACCTAGTAGTTCGTCAGCCGCTTTTTTCTCTTCTTCAGAGTTGCCTTTGTGCGCGATGTCGTTTTGTAGCGCCATCATGTATACAAGTGCACGACCACCTTCAGCAAATGCTTTTTGAGTTAGCAGCATTTTACGAACGTCTGGGTGAACGATGATTGGGTCAGCAGGACCTTCAGGGTTCTTAGTACCCGTTAGAGAGCGCATCGCTAGACGGTCTTTAGCATAAGCTAGAGCACCTTGGAAAGAACCTTCAGAAGCGGTTACGCCCTGTAGTGCAGTACCGATACGTGCGGTGTTCATGAACGTGAACATGCAGTTAAGACCTTTGTTTTCAGGTCCTATTAGGTAACCTTTAGCACCGTCGAAGTTCATTACACAAGTAGAGTTACCATGGATACCCATTTTGTGTTCGATAGAACCACAGATCACGCCGTTACGATCAGCAACAGAACCGTCTTCGGCAACGTTGAATTTAGGCACGATGAACAAA
This sequence comes from Bermanella sp. WJH001, assembly GCF_030070105.1. Taxonomy (NCBI): domain Bacteria; kingdom Pseudomonadati; phylum Pseudomonadota; class Gammaproteobacteria; order Oceanospirillales; family Oceanospirillaceae; genus Bermanella; species Bermanella sp. WJH001. Next base: position 1,536,156 of record NZ_JASJOO010000002.1, read on the forward strand.
GAAATACCTTTAGTACCTTCAGGTGCACCTGGTAGACGAGCTAGAACGATGTGAACAATGTTGTCCGCCATGTCGTGCTCACCCGCAGAGATGAAGATTTTAGTACCTGTGATCGAGTAAGAACCGTCAGCATTTGGCTCAGCTTTAGTTTTTAGAATACCAAGGTCAGAACCACAATGAGGTTCAGTCAGACACATGGTACCTGTCCACTCACCGCTAACCAATTTAGTTAGGTAAGTGTCTTTTTGCTCTTGAGTACCCCAGCTGTGGATAGTGTTCATCGCACCGTGAGATAGACCTGGGTACATGCCCCAAGACCAGTTAGCAGTACCAACCATTTCAGAGAATACAGTACCTAGAGATTCAGGAAGGCCTTGACCACCTACTTCTTCGTCGTGAGCAAGAGAAGGCCAGCCGCCTTCAACAAACTGCTTGTAAGCTTCTTTAAAGCCAGTTGGAGTCGTTACAGAACCGTCTTCGTGACGAGTACAACCTTCTTCGTCACCTACACGGTTAAGAGGTGCAATTACGTTTTCACAGAATTTTGCACCTTCGCTAAGAATAGCGTCGATCATGTCTGGAGTAGCAACATCTGCATATGCAGGCAGTTTGGCGTAAGTACCTGGCATATCCAGTACTTCGTCCATTACGAATTTAATTTCACGCTGGGGGGCTTTATATTCTGGCATGGTAACCTCTTAGCCTACTTGGGCTCATTAAGAGCCGTTAGTTGTACATTAAAAAGCCCAAAAAACTGGGCATCTCTCTCATTTGCCGACCAGTGCCTAGTCATAGAAAGTGGCTTGGTTCGACATAAACTTCAAACAAGTGTTTGAAACATACGTTTGCAAGTGAATCTTGTCAAGACTTTGCCTGCGTCTTATCGCTCAAATAATCGTCAAGTATAGTCTGATTTCCAAGTCGTCAAGGGCGCAAAGGGTCCATCAAACAAGCGTTTGAATGTTTTACGCTTATTTAATCAAAATAGATTCTTTTGGCTCGAAAAAAACGGGAACGTTTAATAGGCGGCACGCCAAAGGCTTAGACAGGGATTCTAGCGAACCCCTTTATCTTGTTATATGGCCCAACATGTCAATTTTTATCAATCAGACACGACGTCATGATTAATTATTTAAATGACGTGCGATCTAAGAAGGGTTTTGCGGCTTTATCTTTTGCTAATCCATTGGCCATGGCGATGCGTTGGTTCTTGCGTCCCAATAGGCGCAGTTGGGTAATACGCTCCCACAATAACGCACCACGGGTGTCTTTTTTCCAAGTTTTCTTAAATAAGTACTTAGTAGCGGCAATGGCATCAGGGCTTTTTTCACAAATCACGCTTGCCAATGCTTGGGCTTCCGCCAGTGGGTCGGCACTGACCTTGCTGATTAAACCGTATTCGGCACCCTCTTCACCACTAAAGAAGCGCCCTGTCATGGTGAGCTCTTGGGCGATATCCACACGTGTCAGGCGGGAAAGAGTCACCATGCCACTCATATCCGGTATCAACCCCCATTTCATCTCTAAGATAGATAAATTGGCATCCGGCGTAGCAATGCGATAATCACAACACAAAATAATCTGCATGCCGCCACCAAAACAATTGCCATGTATAGCGGCAATCACAGGTACCGGCAGGTCACGCCAAATATGCGCCACGCGCTGAAACATGTTGTCCTTACCCCAGGGTAACTTGGCAAAGAATTGCGGAATCATGGTTGGTGTTTTGGATACCGCCGCAAAATCTAAACCGGCGCAAAAACTTGGGCCCTCACCTTTTAAAATCACACAGCGAATGGTGCGATCTTTACGAATGGCTTTAGCCGTTTGCACTAACTCTACAAACATTTGTTTGTCTAAACCATTATGCTTTTCTGGTCGGTTTAAACTGACGTAAGCAACTTGATTGGTTACTTCTAATAAAACGCGGCGTGTATCTGTCATGGTGTTATCTTTTTATCAACTTCGTTAAAAATCATCTGAATCGTATTGAGCACATTTATAAAGCATTACACGGGATTGTCGATATCAATAAATTCCACATCCAATGAGAACTCTTGAGCCAAGTGCTCCCCCAACGCCTTGGCCCCATAACGTTCGGTGGCATGATGGCCTGCCGCATAAAAATGGGTACCGGATTCACGGGCGTTATGCACGCTAGGCTCATTTATTTCACCGGTAAGGTAAGCATCGATCCCTTGATTGATGGCATATTGCATATAACTTTGCGCACCACCTGTGCACCACGCAATGGTTTCGATAATGTCGTCTTCTTCACCAATATGCTGCGGCACACGATTTAACCGTAATGCGATATGTTCACTTAATTCGCCTGCACGCATGGGACGAGATAGACGACCTACATTACCCGGCACTCGCTTGTCATTTGGGTCAAGTGAACCGGTGATTTCAAAATCTAAAATATCCGCCAACTGAACATTATTGCCAAAGACGCTATGACCATCTAAAGGCAAGTGGTACGCCAGCAAACTCATATCATGTTGTAACAAGGTTTGAATGCGCTGTTTTTTGATACCCACAATCGCTTCTGGCTCCCCTTTCCAAAAGTAGCCATGGTGAACCAAAATGGCATCGGCCTTGTATGCCACCGCCGCATCAATTAAATCTTGGCAAGCGGTCACACCGGTCACGATGCGCTGCACCTCACTATTGCCTTCCACTTGTAAGCCATTTGGGCAGTAATCGCGGAACTGTTCGATTTGCAGTTCACGATTTAGATAACTCACCAACGTGTTTAGCTTCATATCCCACACTCATTTGCGTAAACTTGCCCCATTCTCGAAGATTTGGTGCTCAGATGCAAAAGCCTGGTTTTTTATCTTGGTCTATTTTAATGGGGCTGGTCATTGCCAGTCTTGCCTTGCACTTTATTCCTAAAACAAATCAAAGCCCTGAACCGGTCAAGTCTTATGCCCCTGCGGTGAATTCAGCGGCCCCTGCGGTGGTGAATATTTACACCAGCAAAACCGTGCGCGAGCAAGTGCACCCTTTATTAAATGACCCTTTCTTCCGCCGCTTTTTTGATCGCGCACCTATGCCAAAAAGCCGCATTCAAAACAGTTTAGGGTCCGGTGTGATCATCGCTAACCCTGGTTTAATTATTACCAATAACCATGTCATTGAAGGGGCTGATGAAATCTTAGTAGCCTTACAAGATGGTCGCACCACTAACGCCGCCGTTATTGGTCGCGACAGTGAGACGGATTTAGCATTACTTAAAATAGAATTAGACGATGTGCCTGTGATTGATTTTGCATCAAACAACACCTTACAAGTGGGCGATATTTGTTTGGCCATTGGCAATCCTTTTGGTGTGGGTCAAACCGTGACAATGGGTATTGTCAGTGCCACAGGTCGTAACCAATTAGGCATCAGTACATACGAAGATTTTATTCAAACCGACGCGGCGGTAAACCCGGGCAATTCTGGTGGCGCTCTGGTTAACGCTAACGGTAAATTGGTCGGCATCAATACCGCAATTTACAGCAAGTCAGGTGGCAACCAAGGCATTGGGTTTGCTATTCCTTTAAACCATGTTTTGCGCGTGGTGGCCGATTTATTAAAGTACGGGCACGTTGTACGTGGTTGGTTAGGGCTTGAAACCCAAGAGCTCACCCCTGCGCTAAAAACCGCGTTTGGTTTACCTGAAAAACTACAAGGACAAGTGGTGGTGGGTGTAGTTGAAAATGGGCCCGCTGATCAAGCCGGTTTATTAAAAGGGGATATTGTCACACACTTTAATGGCCGCGAAGCCGATAAAGGCAGTGCCACTATGCGTCAAATTGCCAACCTAATGCCTGGGGATAAAATTAAATTGGGCGCCATTCGTAATGGTGAATTTTTAACGTTTGAAGCCACTCTTGGTCAGCGTTTGCCGCAACAATAATCAGCCAATAACCATAACAGTAACTACCACTGGTATTTCAAGCTGTAGATGACTTCACGGGAGCGGGCAGAAATGCCCTGTGCTAATCCTTGCTCCTGTGTTGATGAAACATTGTCTTGATTAAGTAAGTTTTTGATCAATAATTGGTTTGACCAATATTGGTTGATTTTATAATTAAACTTACTGCTCACATCCCAAAATGCGTTGACGGTTTCAAATTGCCCCACCACTGCTTCGGTTTTTTTATCACCACTATAAACGGCAGCAATATTCCAACTAAACGAATGTTTTGAATAATTGAACATTAGACTGCCTGTTCTTTTGCTTTCCCTAAAAAAATTATCCGGCGTATCTATTAACTCACTGAAGGTAAACCTTAACCATGAACCTTCAAAAATATTCCAGTTACCCTCTATTTCTACACCTTGACTATGAGCAGAAGCGCCATTGACATATTGTCGAATATTCTCATTATCCAATACGATACTAATTGGGTCAGAATACTCATTTAAGTATGCGCCAACTTGAAGATTAAAATACGAGTCAATATGCATATAAATCAAATCGTAGGTTTTAATCACCTCGTGTTTTAAATCAGGGTCACCCTTAATAACAGGGGAGTTAGGGCCCGCGGTTTCATTTAATGACGCGGCTCGAAAGGCTTCGCCATATAACACTTTAATAGTATTGTTCTCATTTAAAGTTGTGATCCAACCCAGTCGTGGACTTAAATGTGATGCAACCGCCTCATCTGAATCGTAACGCAAACCAAGATTAAACTGATGTTGATTGGATAGCTGCCATATACCTTGCGAATAAACACCAAAAGCATCTCTTGGCTCTTGTTCTTCTGCGTTCGTTATTTGATCAAAGTTTCCAAAGTATTCTACCGGTATCACACCAGCATACAGCTGATCGGTATTAAAGTTATTGGCAGCTTGAGATGTCAGTTCGGTATTACGTTGCCAATCCATTCCAAACTGCACACTCAGTGCATCATTCATGACTAAATTATTATGCAGTTTTGATCGATAGGTTTGCCCACGTACCTTGGCCTTAATAAATAATGGGTCATTACTTTGTGGATTACTGATCGCAAACAACGCACCACTTTCTGTCAATTGCGCATCAATTTTTGAATGATTGTATCGATACTCAAATTCAAAATTTGAAGTTAAATTTTGATGCCAATTAAATTTATGGTTAAGTAAGGTGCCGTAATATTCGTATGTACCTTGATTAAAACCATTTGATAAAAGCCCTAATGAATAATAATCCTCACCCGTAATTTTTTGCGCATAAAATGAAATATTGGTGTTATAAATATCAAGATGTGAGTGAAGCTCAATTAACGACCTAGGGTCGTGGGTTAAAATATCATTATCACTAAAAGTATCCGCTACCCGGTATTCATCACCATCATCTTCTTGAGCGTGTAAGTATGTATTCCATTTGAACGTTTGGTGAGTATTGGAGGTTTTAAAAGTAATACCGGTTTTATTAAAATGACCAACTTGAAGCGTTGCATAGTGATCATTTTTTTTGGAGATAATATTAATCACACCAGAAAACGCCCCTGTACCATACAAGGCGGAGTTAGGGCCTCGAATCACCTCAACACGATCAATATTAGCAACACTCATCAATTTCACGGCACCGTTGGCGGCACCTGTACGCGGGTCGTTAAGTATCTGACCATCCAGTACCATCAATGCTTCTTTAGACTGTCCGCCATTTCGTCGTCCCCTAAAGCTATAACTATAACTAAAGTTAAAATCCGCCGTGCGCTGAGTTTGCAATCCAGGTACATAGTTAAGCAACTCATGTAAGTACTCCACACCTAGCGAGCTAATAAAATCCGCATTAAATACAGTAACAGCAGCAGGCGAGGTGCTGACGGTTTGAGGCGTTAGGGTTGAACCTGTTATCGGAATATTCATAAGCTGACGCAAATTCATATCAAATAAATCAGTGTCATACGCCAAAATAGAAGGGCTAAATAAAGACAAGATTAACGTAAATAGAAAAATTATTAGTCGAGACGTTGTCATTCAACCAACCTACTCACGTTATAAAAAAGGATTACGTTCAGTATAGACTCATATTAAGGAATCCTAGGTATCGCCAGTCTGTATAGGAAAATGAAAGGTTACGTTTACTTCTTATGCTTATCATTTATATCAAATTCGACAAATGCCATCGAATCTGAGATATATGCGGATCAACAACCCCTAATTCAGCCAACGCCTCATCAAGCATAATCAAATATTCACTGTTTTCACCGCTGGGACCTCGACAATTGGCAATGTGTGCAGCAATAGCCTCTTCACTATCTTCACCTAAATAGGCGCTATTTTCTTCATCGGCTATGTAAATAATGCCCAGCTTTTTCACCTGCTGGCCACTTTCATTGATTAAAAAAACAGGTACTTCATGCCTTAAGTAACCGTTTTTTTCGCGATGATCCAGATGAATAAATTCCTCCGCTGTGACCCGATATGCCATGCCATCACAGCGAGAGCCTGCTTGGGCAATCAGGGTCGCAACCCGACCTGGGTTTTCGGGTGTGCCTCGATGGTCATGACTGCCCTGCCAAAACCGGCGCTGCCACCCTAATATATAAGCGGGACATTTTTCTAGGTATGGAAAGTCAACTTTATAGATAAGAGAGCCGTACCCAAACAACCATATTTCATCGTAATGCTCTAATGTTTGACGGGATTGATTTTGAGCAACTGTATTCGCCAGCATGTGATTTAAGTCCTAGGATTCACACTGATAAATTTAGCATGCCAAGATTAATGATTGCAAAAAAATGGCATCGCAAACAGCTCAAACGTATGGCGTTTTATGAACGCTTTAAGGCAGGGTTTTATTTAAAATGTATGGCACTTGATTTGGTTAATTAAAAATAATATCCGGTTTTAGCCCCGTGTATAAAACTCACTAAGGCCGAAGCAGATAAACATCTGGCACTCTAAAATCCCCAATCAACCGTTTATTATTTAACACGTTTCATCCGCTGTGGCGGCTCATTGTGAATCACTGAAGGCGATTTATGAATGGGTTAAAAAATGATTATAATTGTGAATAAATGCAGCAGGCATAAAATCAATAAAACCGCTTGCTAAGCGGTTTTATGTTTAAAGAAAAAAGATTTCACTTTTTTCGATAAGCCGATTTTACGACTATCAGTGCGCTCATAAACACCGTTATTACTCAATACCGCGATCAAACCTTGAATTTGCGGCACCGACATTTTAAATGGGGAGAATTGTTTATAGCCATTATCTTGTAATAACTGCCTAATGCCGCTATCTGATGCTACAAAATGCATAGACCAATTTGAAAATTGCGGCCTATCAATCTCACCTTCGATTAAAATGGTTGAGTCACTATGGCGATTATCTTGGATGATTTTTTGGTATAAGCCCTTCACTGACGACGGATCCCCTTCCAAAACCTGAAAGAAATAACCATCTGCATAATACAAAACACCCCCTATCATGCGCTTTGCATTATTGCTTTTCGATTTAAGCAATATGCGGCTCACCTCGGGGTTAATGCCTGTGGTTCCAAGGTTAATATTGGCTTTACTTGCGTACACAAGTTGGTAAATGGGCTGCATAATCAATACTTTCTAATACGTAAGTACAGATTACGCATCAAAAACTGCAATAGATCACAACAAAAGGCTTAGGTGTTTAGCATATGCCCCAACAAACCGAGCACAAAACCCAGTAACGCCCACATAGGAGGAAAGCGATGTTGTTTTAAAGGTACGTTAGGTGCAATGTCTTGAAAAATTGAATACATAATCCCACCGGCCGCAAACAGCATAATACCCGACAGCAACTGAGGCTGTTGTGCTAACCAGTAATAACCAATAAAACCTGAAATTGGGCCAAGGGATGCTAATGCCACAAATAATACAATGAGTTTATTTGCCGCAAAATGACCTTTGTCCATCATTTCACGATAAGCATTAAAACCTTCTGGTAAATTTTGCAGCCCAATTAATAACGCCAGCAATACGGCATTGGAACCTGCAATACTAAATAAAGCACCAAGAGCTAATGACTCAGGAATAAAGTCAGCAAGCATGGCTGCCAGCTGACTGCCTGGGGTGTTCCATTTTGCGAGAGCCGCATCCACCAACATAAACCCTAACCCACCAGCAATGAATGTGGTGCATGCCCAAAATGCAGAGAGATGTTTGATCCCCTCTGGCACCAGTACCAATGCAATGGCAGACAATAATGCCCCTGCTGCAAAGGCAATAATACCGTGGCGCAACTCGGTTTCTAACCAGTCAGACTGTAAACGCTCAAACTTGGCCAGTAATGCCCCCAAAGGCATCGCCAAACCAGCTAAGGCCGTCAGCATTAACATCGACTGTAAATCTAACATCGATTATTCCTGTATTTTGCTAAGGGATTGCACTTCATCAAGAGTGAGCATGCGGTAATTACGTGGCGCTAACAGAGGGTCAAGGGTTACCTGACCAATAGACTCGCGATGCAGCCTAATCACTCGGTTTCCAAGCGCGGCAAACATGCGCTTAACTTGATGATAGCGGCCTTCGCTAATGGTAAGTAAGACTTCGGTATCTGAAACCCGCTGCATAGTTGCGGGTAAGGTTGGCTTGATGTCATCTTTTAGCACGATACCCGCTTCAATTTTTAGTTCAGCGTCTTCGATTAAAGGCTCAGCTAACCACGCACGGTATGTTTTAGCTTGATGATGGTTAGGGGAGGTAATTTGATGAGACCATTGGCCGTCATCTGTTATCAGTAATAAACCTGTGGTGTCTTTATCTAAACGACCCACAGTGTGCAGTCGACTGATATTGATTTCTTTATTCATAAGGTCAAACACCAAAGGATGCTCACCATCACTATTCGCACACACATAACCTTGGGGTTTGTTCATCATGTAATAACGTGTTGATGGCTGCGCTTCAATTAAGTGACCATCAAATACCACCTGATCAGAATCGGGCAAAATTTTAAGTGCGCCACTTTTAGGCTTGATGCCATTTACTTTGATACGTCCAGACTTAATAGCCTTGGTCGCAAGAGATCGTGTTAACGAGGTGTTATCACAAATGTATTTATCAAGCCGCATTACATTATCCTATGTCGTGCGGCTATTTTAACCCAATACTTAAAAAGCCACTAACCCAGTTTGCGTTGCATAAACGCGCCAGGGCCTGCCAACATACGTTCAACGTCTTGTTTTAATTGTAAGATATGATCATCCGCAATTTTCCACTGCGGGCCTTTGACAATCACCTCATAACGATCCCGCGCAAATGGAAGTAAATCACTCTTCACCAACATGGTTAACGCCAACAAAGGGCCTATTAATTGGGCATCCATGTTGTGGTCTGCAATATATTCATTTTGCAGGGTTTGTAGTCGTTGCTCTAGTTGCGTAACAAATGCTTGATATTCCGCTATTTCCATATGGCCTTTCTTCCCTAATATTTTTACAACTAATTAGAGTGTAGATGAGAAAATTCCCATATGTGGAATGTAGGCAAATGACAGGAAAAAAAAGACGGGTTTTAACCAAATAAGCTGAGGTTGAATTGGCCTCAGCTTATTTTAAAAGGAAAGGTTAGCCATTAGCCTTGTGACAATAACGCGCGTAAATCAATGATTCCAGCGTTTGCACGTGACATATAGGAGGCCATCACTAATGAATGATTTGCCGTCATACCAAAACCACTGCCATTTAAAATCACAGGGGCCCAGACGGTCTCTTGAGTTGCCTCAAGCTCACGCACGATTTGTTTTACACTGACTAGGGCATTCTTTTTATGCAGCACATCGGCAAAATCCACTTCAATGGCTTTTAAGATGTGAATCAGTGCCCATGCACTTCCACGAGCCTCGTAAAACACATCATCAATTTCGCTCCACTGGGTTTTCACTTCAAACTCATCATCATTCTCAGTGCTTTGGCTTGAAGCATTGCTGCCTGCCAGGTCAACGTTAATACGTTTTTGACCAACACTGGCACTTAAACGCTGACTTAATGAACCCAAACGTGTTTCCACATCTTTAAGCCATTGACGTAAGTTATCGGCACGAGCAAAAAACTGTGCCTGAGCCTGTTGTTTATCCGCTAAGCGCAGCGCAAAACTATTTAATTTCTCGATGCCTCTACGGTATTCGCCTTCGGTATCCGGTAAAGCCCATGATAGGTTATCAAAATGAAACTGGGGCTCTGCAATCACTAAGTCTACGTCTTCGGTGGATTGGCTTTGGCTGCGGCTAAAGTCTTTTCTTAGGGCTCGGCTTAAATCACGTACCTGCACCAATGCACCAAACTCCCAATTTGGAATGTTATCCAACCAAACACCCGGCGGCATCACATCATTACTAAGATAGCCACCTGACTTATCCAGTAAAGTTTGTGCCACTTTCATAAGTGTGACGGTGGTGGTGTAGCCTGTGGCTAGGTGACGGTCGTGCTCCATGGCATGCTTCGAAGCGACCTCGGTGACCACAAACGGCTCAGGTTCCGAACTGAAAATCACACCTGCAATAAGAGCGGCGACTAAATAAACCGAGATACCACCAATAAATGCGCGCATCATCCAGCCAGCCTCTAAAAATCGATCAAGTCGTTCACTGTGCTTCGACATGTTTTACTCCTGACCATGGTGATGGTGGTGATCGTGTTTCATTGGTGCCTTATCCAATATGGAGACAACGGGTAAATCATAAGTATAGCTGGCACCTTGAGTATCTTGTAATGACAACTCAACGCGGCCGCCCGGCTTCAACGGTTTTGTCAGCCCCATCAACATCACATGATGAGCGCCACTTTCAAATACAAAAATTTGTTGAGGTTCGATCACAATATTAGGCACCTGCGTCATGGACATCACCCCTTTTTCATTCATGGTATGGGTGTGAAATTCACTTTTTTTCGCCGCTTGCGTTTGTGCATTAATCAGTGTGATGGCTTGTGAACCGGTATTTTTAACTTGTAAAAATGCAGCCGTATTGGGTTGACCAGGTGGCATAGCTCGAACATGACCATCTAATAAGACCAGATCCGCTTGTGCTGTGAATGCAGTGAAAAGTAACGCTGTTGCAAATATGCGCCCCATGCTGTCTCCCTAAATTAATAAATACAGGCGCGGCTACTATAGCAAACATTTTCTGTAGAGTGTGCTTGTCATATCATGCTAAATGGCACAAACATGATCTACGACTCATCATCAACAATGTGCGCTCCATTTTGCTGAGGTTTTGGGATTTCAAGTAACTTAGGGCGACCTACGGCATAACCCATGACACCATCCACACCCAACTGTGTGAGTACATCAATTTCTTCTTGTTTTTCGACCCCTTCAGCAAAACACAATGCACTTTGCGCTTGGAAAACTTGAATCATGCCGCTCACAAAAAAGGCATTGTCTTTATGATCATGAATATCACGAATATAACGACGCTCTATTTTGCCCTGATAAACAGGGAAGTGGGCCAAAAAGCCAAAGCTTTTGCCAGACGTGCCCACATGGTCAACACTTAAACGTAAGCCTTTTTCTGTCATATCGTGCAACCACATCTGGGTTTTCACCGTCACATGAGCCAAGGTGTATTCACTGCATTCAATGATTAAGTCATTTAGTTGCTCTGTGGTGACGTGTTCAGCAAACCATTGCCTAAAGCTGGGTTCATTTAAACTTTTACCCGCAATGTTCAACACCCACTTACCCTTAAAGCGGCCCGTGTCTTTTTGGTTTTCAAATAACCGCTGCCATAAACGAATCACTAAACGATCAAACTCTTGAGATAAGTTCAGCTTATCCACCATGGGCCAAAAATATCCCGCCATTAGAGGCTCTTCCCCATCCTCTTCAATTAATCGGCAGTGTATTTCTTGCTGAATAATATTTTGGGTATCATCAAACAAGGGCTGACTATAAAGCTGAATACTTTCATCTAATAACGCCCTTTTTAGACGCTGCTGCCACTCCACCCAATTGGTGAGAGGGTGGTGCTCCGTAGCACCCACCAGCAAACTTTGTTGCTCAGTTTTACTGCGCTGCAACAATAAATCCAACTGATGTTTCAAGCTTGCAGGGGATTGAGGTTCATGCACAGGCATGGCCACTAAAAATAATTGCGCTTTGTGCTGCTGTATTAAAGATAAGCGCATTAAACTGTCGTGAATGGCTTCTACTCGTACAGTGTATTCTTTATCTAGCGGGTCAGGACTGAACAACCAGAAGTCGCCGCCACCGGTGCGCGCAATACCCACATGTTCATGATTTAATGATGATTCTGTTTTTAGCTGCATGGATATTTGCACCAACAGTTCATCCACAACCGCTTTTCCCAATTGCTCGTTGAGCTCAGTTAAGTTGTCCACATGAATTAACGCGATCCAGCCTGGCGCAAATTGCTCATGTTTCATCCAATCATATAAATACTGATCCCAGCCCTTGGTATTGAGTACCTGGGTTAAACCATCATTAAAGGTTTCGTGTTGTAATTTACGCACGGTTTGCCCGTGGGCCAAAAAGCTTGCGTGTAAGCGATCACTTAAATGATTCATGGCTTGCACCAAGCTATGCACTTCACGGGAGGTGGGTTTTTCATGGATATGCACAAACTGATTGTGCGATAGTTTTTGCGCCAGCTCTTCAATTTGTTTAAGCGGTTTAAGCAACCAAATCAACAGTACTCTCATGCCGTAAACAACAATAAAGGTCATCAACAAAAACCATGCGCACTCGGCTTTTACCAAACGCCATAATTGCTCATAACTTGGCCCTTGATGCATTGCAATACTAAGCTGCCCTAACTGCGTCCAACCACTAATGACTTCGGTATTTGCAAAACCTGGGTTCAATCCCATCACTGACTTAAACCAAGTGGGCACAGCCACACTTTCAATGGCACCTCGTTCAATTAATTTATTTGAGTCTGTATAAGCAAAACGCACCAACGCGAAATGTCCGCGGTCAAAAATCACATCGATCATTGAACGTAGAGCCGCGTCATCGTTTGCTTGTGCGCTTTGAGATAATGTGAGTGCTAATGTTGTCGCAGTTTCGTCAGCCCGAGCTTGTAATTGCTGCTCAAAGTGGCTTTTTAAGTTGATGATATTCAGAAATAAGTTGCCCGATAAGATCACCACCATTAACAGACCAATATAAAGAGCAAGTTGTCGGCGAATACTCATAATCTGTGACCTTTATTGTTATTGTGTAAGTTGCGAAACCGGAAGATCTAACCAAGGCTGCAAACCTTGCTGCTGCATCCGTAACAATACATCCATCCAGCGACTTAAGCGATTAGGGCTACCCACTTTTATGCTGCCCCCTTGCTGGCGTTCAATCCACATTCCCATACCATTAAAGCTATAAACCGGTGCTAAGTCGCGCCGCTTGGATGCCGGTAATATATTAGGATTAATATTATCGAGTATTAAAGGGTCACTTTTAGGGGTCGCGTAATACGCCAAAACCATATGCGCTTGATTCAGCTTTAACGCTTTTACATAGGTAATTCGAAGTTTTTGCTGTTCAACACCCGCTTGAATCAAAGAGAAATATTTAGCGATGACATAATCTTCGCAATCCCCCGCTTGTGTGGTGAGCGACTCCAAAGGCGTCGCCCAATAGTCCTCTTGCTGCCAGTGCTGCTTATCACTCACAAACGCCATACGTTTATTAAAAAACCGATTGATTTGATCAAGGGTTTGGCGCTCTTTATCCACTTGATACTCATCTCCTTGATTCACCACAAACTGAGCCCATTGCAAAAGTGCTTGTTTGCCTTTTTCACCAAATAGGGTTTCTACCTGCGACGCCATGGCCGCCCCTAATAGCTTCTGATTTCCTTGTGCCACCACTAAACCTCCCAACACCAGCGCCAAAGACATAACTAATGTGAGTTGTCGATACATTCCCTGCGCCGCCATAACAAAGTACATCTCAAACCAATGTTAATAATCTTTAACTATAGGTGAGGGTTTGCCTTTTGGGGGACTAATTCGTACTCAGTTCTCAATCTGATTATCACAACCACCACCAGCCTGAATCCTTGCTAAAGTGAATAGATGATTACTGATTAAGGTCCGTTATGAGTCATATTGAAAAAGAGTCCGCCTCTAACGCCCTAAAGCGACACTTTGCCAGTCGTGTCAGCAATCAAATTCGCGTATTGCTTAACCTATGGCGAGCCAGTCTTGACGCGGGTTTAAAGGTAGAACACCTGCCCAAATTAATTGATGAATGCGAAAAGCTCATGCGTCAAAGCTTGCGCTTTAATATTCACCATCAACATGACCAAGCACTATTGATTCTTGATACCCTCAATGAAGCCCATAGCCAAGACCTGATCTCTGAACAGCAAATTAACGCCATACAAGTCAACATTGATCAATTAAGCAAAAGCTCCCTAAGGCGCAGCGATTCTCAAGACCCCCAAAATATTCCCGCCGCTAAACCGATTATATTGGCCGTTTCTAAAGAGTATGCCGAGAAACTTACCCAGCAATTTAACCACTTTGGCATGATCAATATTGTGGCTCACGACAATGAGCATTTTTATCGTCTACAAGACGAATACACTCCCAGTGCTTTTATTACCGACATTCATTTTGTACGCGAACATAATGGCTTAGAACTGATGAGTCACTTTGCCAAACTTAAGCAGTCCAACGTGCCCCTGATCTTTATTACCCAAGAAGAAACCGCCAGCATCGAGCAGCGGCTAGAAGCACATCGGGCAGGAGGTATTCGCTTTTTTGTCAAACCCGCGGTGAATCAATTAATTCGGGCCGTTGAAAAATATTACGCTCCCAAACCAGAAGCGCCCCACAAAGTACTGATTGTGGATGACTCGAGAAGCCAAGCCTTTTTCTGTGAAAAAGCACTCACCAAAGCAGGTATGGAAACCCACACCATTACCGATCCATTGGAAATATTAATTGCCCTTGATGAATTTCAACCAGAGATCATCGTTATGGACATGTACATGCCTGGCTGTACCGGCACAGAAGTGGCTGGTGTCATTCGCCAACAACCACAATACATTGGTGTCCCTATTTTGTTTTTATCCGGTGAAGACAATGTGGACATACAGCTTAATGCCATGAGTCGCGGTGGAGATGACTTTCTGACCAAACCCATCAAAGCGAACCATTTAGCCATCACAGTTGAAAGCCGTGCTCGTCGGGCCCGCGTCCTGAATAACTTGATCGCAAAAGACAGCCTAACTGGGCTATTCAATCACACTTATATTCTCGACAAGCTCAAACAAGCCTGCCGACAAGCCAAAGAAAAACAGCAGCCATTAAGTTTTGCCATGGTGGACATCGACTTCTTTAAAAAAATTAACGATAACTATGGCCACCCAGTTGGGGACAAAGTGATTTTGGCCTTATCGTTATTTTTAAAGCAGCGCTTGCGCAACTCAGACAGCATTGGTCGCTATGGCGGTGAAGAATTTGCAGTCATTTTAACCAACACAGATGCTGAACAAGCTATGGCGGTGATGAATGATATTCGCGAAGTCTTTAGCCAGCTTGATCACAATGCTGACGAAAAAGAATTTCAAGTAAGCTTCTCCTGCGGCATTTGCAGCTTTAATGGCAAAAACAGTGATCATATTATTGAACATGCCGATCAAGCCCTTTATGAAGCGAAAAAGCAGGGCCGTAATAACGTACAAATTTACATCGAATAAAAAGACTTTTTACACTTAACCCAAAAAAGCTGTGAACCCCTTAAGGCTTTTAGCCATAGGCGCTAGACAGCACAAGCACCATTAGGCAAACTAAAGTGAATTCTCACTACTTATCTATGAGCTTCCTATATGGCGTCTATTCTCGTTCTGCATGGCCCTAACTTAAATTTACTTGGCACACGTGAGCCAGAAATTTATGGCTCAGACACTTTAGAAGACGTAAACGAAGGTTTAACCCAACTTGCAAAAGAAAAAGGTCACCACCTTTTAAGCCTGCAAAGCAACGCTGAATACGAAATTATTGAGCGTATTCACGAAGCACGCTCTGAAGGCATCGACTTTATTATCATCAACCCAGCCGCTTTTACCCACACTAGCGTGGCCATTCGTGATGCCATCATGGGAGTGAATATCCCTTTCATTGAAGTGCATATTTCAAACGTACATGCCCGTGAAGAATTCCGTCATCACAGTTATTTCAGTGATGTGGCTGTCGGTGTCATTTGTGGTTTAGGCATTCAAGGCTATGAATTGGCATTACAAAGCGCCATGAACATACTTAATAACAAGAATAAATAGGCCCACCATGGACATTAAACAGCTCGAGCAAATCATCGCCCTCATGGAAGCCTCTTCTTTATCTGAATTAGAGATCACAGAAAAAGACAGTCGCATTCATTTAAAGCGTGAACTTACCCAAGCCGCCACGGCCCCTGTTCACGTGGCACAGCCCGTTGTGACGCCAGAGCCCGTTGCAAAAGAAACTAGCAAGTCAAAGCATTCAGGCCACTTGGTAAAATCACCAATGGTGGGCACCTTTTATCGCAGCCCAAGCCCAAGCTCTCCGGCGTTTGTTGAAGTGGGTCAAGCTGTGAAAAAAGGCGATGTCATTTGCATCATTGAAGCCATGAAAATGATGAACCAGATCGAAGCCGATAAATCCGGTGTCATTGAAGCTATTTTAAGTGAAGACGGCCAAGCGGTTGAATTCGACCAAGCTCTTTTTACCATCGTTTAACGTTGAGCTTGCGCAAGGATCATCATGGCCAGTTTATTAAAAAAAATCGTTATCGCTAATCGAGGGGAAATCGCCCTTCGTATCTTGCGCGCCTGTAAAGAAATGGGCATTAAAACCGTGGCGGTTCACTCCAGTGTTGACCGTGATCTCATGCATGTGCGCTTAGCCGATGAAAGTGTCTGCATTGGCCCAAATAACTCTAAAGACAGTTACCTAAATGCCGCCGCTATTATTAGCGCCGCCGAGGTTACTGACGCCACCGCCATTCATCCTGGTTATGGCTTTTTAGCTGAAAGTGCCGATTTTGCCGAGCAAGTTGAGCAATCTGGTTTTAAATTTATTGGCCCAAGTGCCCAGGTCATCCGCATCATGGGCGACAAAGTCGCCGCCCGTGATGCCATGAAAAAAGCCGGTATTCCTACGGTTCCAGGCACAGGAGCCATCACCTCAAAAACCAATATTAAAAAAGTGGCCGAAGAAATCGGCTACCCTGTGATTATTAAAGCCGCCGCCGGTGGTGGTGGTCGCGGGATGAAAGTGGTCCACAGTGAAGCGGCCCTTTCTAATGGTATTTATCTCACCCAAAGTGAAGCCAAAGCCGCCTTTGGTAGCGATAAGGTGTATTTAGAAAAATTCCTAGAAACCCCTCGTCACATTGAGATTCAGGTACTGGCTGACGGTAATGGTCACGCCATTCACCTAGGTGATCGTGATTGCTCGATTCAGCGTCGCAACCAAAAAATTATTGAAGAAGCCCCCGCCCCAAACATTCCTGAAAAACTGCGTAATAAAATTGCCAAGCGCTGCGTGCAAGCGTGTATCGATATCGGTTATGAAGGCGCGGGAACATTTGAATTTTTATACCAAGACGGTGAGTTTTTCTTCATTGAAATGAACACCCGCGTGCAAGTAGAACACCCAGTGAGTGAGCTGGTGACTGGGGTTGATATTATTAAAGAGCAGTTACTGATTGCCTCTGGCATGGGTTTGTCATTCAAACAAAATGACATCGAGATTAAAGGCCATGCCATTGAATGTCGCATTAATGCCGAAGACCCTAAAACCTTTACCCCAAGCCCAGGTACGGTGAACTTATTCCACGCCCCGGGTGGCCTTGGGATTAGAGTAGATTCTCACCTTTATAATGGCTATAGTGTGCCGCCCTATTACGACTCACTGGTGGCGAAAGTCATTAGTTACGGGCCTGATAGAGAGAGTGCGCGCTTACGCATGCGCAATGCACTGGATGAAATCGTCATCAATGGGATTCGCAGCAATATCCCATTACAGCAAGAACTCATCCGCAGCTCCCAGTTTAAGCAAGGCAGTGTCGATATTCACTTCTTGACCAATAAACTGGCTAATACAACCACTTAAAAGATAGAACCATGCCCTGGATACAAGCCATCGTAGACATTACTGCCGATCAAAGTGCAGAGATCGAAGACCTGTTAATGGCCATTGGCGCCCAAGCCGTGACCATGCGCGATGGGGCTAATCAGCCAATTTATGAGCCACCACTAGGCACGACTCCCCTTTGGGATAACGTAAACTTGTGGGCACTGTTTGATGCCGAGCAGCCAGTTGATGTACAAATGCAACAACTTGCAGCGATATACCAAGCGGAATACGACAAACCATTCCCAAATTACAAATTAGAATTGGTTGAAGATAAAGACTGGATTCGCGAATGGATGGACACTTTCAAGCCCATGCCATTTGGTAAGCGCCTGTGGATATGCCCAAGCTGGCTAGAACCCACTGACCCAAGCGCCGTCAATTTAAAGCTCGACCCAGGTTTAGCCTTTGGTACCGGCACTCACCCAACCACGTCATTGTGTTTAAAGTGGTTAGATGGACAAGATGTCACTGACAAAACCGTGGTCGATTTTGGCTGTGGTTCAGGCATCCTAGGTGTTGCTGCCATGATATTAGGGGCTAAGCATTTAGTGGGCATCGACATCGACCCACAAGCGATCTTGGCCAGTAACGAAAACACCGAGCGAAACAATGTGAGCATGGACTCAGTTGAGTTCTACCTGCCTGAAGATGCTCCTGATTACCAAGCGGACATGGTACTGGCTAATATTTTAGCCGGGCCTTTGGTGGAACTTAAAAGTGCCATTTTGTCTTACCTGTTACCGGGTGGACAATTAGTGCTATCCGGTATTCTTGCCAGCCAAGCACAAGAAGTGGCTGACGCCTATGCACAAGATTGCACCATTAACTTAATAAAAGAAGAAGATGGCTGGGTACGCATTGATGCAACTAAGTTTGCCTAATTCGTACACTTAAGCCGCGAAATATTGATTGGAACGTTAGCATACAACCATGAACCAAACACAAATCACAAAGTGCCCAAAGTGTGACACTACGTTTCGTGTCAGCCCTGCCCAGCTACAAGTGGCTAAAGGTGCTGTACGTTGTGGTGCGTGTTTGCATGTATTTCGCGCAACTGATCACTTTCAACAAAGTAAAAAGCCTGAACCTGTTGTTCAAGATGATCGCACTGAAGACATGTTTGGCAATGACACCAGCCCTGCTCAGTCCCCTGTGACAAAAGCCGAAGCACCAAGCAAATCCGTTCTTAATGATGAGTTTGATATCAGTACATCGACTGAACAAGATAGTCATCAACATAGCTCGCAAGAGGATGACGATGACTTTTTGATTGATGATGACAATGGTCTTATCGACGATGACAACGGTATCGACGATAACGACTTAATTGATGATGACTACGGCCGCAAAGCACCTGTGGTGAATGATTTAAATGAAGATTTCTTATCATTAAATACCCAAGATCATGCTGACCCATTTTTTACCGAAAGTGATAAGTTAATCGATAAGGTTGAATCCACCAGCACCACAGATGATGAAGCCTGGGCGGAATCCTTACTCAATGACCAAGAAGACGACGAAGTAAAAGAAGAGCAGAAAAAGATTTTAAAACCCGTCTCGTCGGCTCCTGCCTTTTCTTACATTGAAGTAGACCCACTTGACCTTAGCTTGCCAAATAAAGCCAGCCGCCGACAATTTTGGTTACTGGCCAGTGGTTGTACGCTGCTTGTGTTAGCCCTTTTTGTGCAGCTGGCCTATTTTAACTTTGACCAATGGGCGCGCATGAATCAATACCGCCCATATTACGCCATGGTCTGTGAACAACTAAATTGCCAGCTACCATCCAGTTATGATGTGAGTCAAATTCGAACCACTGCCAGTCCACAGGTGAGTTCACACCCTAAGTTCAAAGATGCACTTTCGGTGGATGTGTTGTTTATGAATCACGCCTCATATGAGCAAGCCTTCCCCAAACTTGAACTGACATTTACCGATAAAAACGACAAGGTTATGGCCCATCGCCTGTTTTTACCTCGTGAATATCTAGCAGGTGAAGCCTCAGGCCTTACCATGATGCCCACGGACACCCCTATTCATATCGCCCTTGAGATTCAAGACCCCGGCCCTAAAGCCAATAATTATCAAGTGCGTTTTGTTGCCCCATAAAGTCAGACCTCTGATAAAGGTTGTTTGAATTTCAAACAACCTTTCAAATACGCAACCACATTGATTCCTGT
Source organism: Bermanella sp. WJH001 (assembly GCF_030070105.1). Lineage (NCBI taxonomy): Bacteria > Pseudomonadati > Pseudomonadota > Gammaproteobacteria > Oceanospirillales > Oceanospirillaceae > Bermanella > Bermanella sp. WJH001. Next base: position 1,556,379 of record NZ_JASJOO010000002.1, read on the forward strand.
TAGCAAAGCGTATTTGCCTATAAAAAACATCATTTTCTTGTCAAATTCCACATGTTAGGCCTTGACAATTTCGTCTCGATTTCTGTGGAAAATTTAATCAATAAATTGCTCAAAACATACCCTGTCAAGGCTTTAACCGCTGTGAGTTTACGAGTATGATAGCCGCCCTTAAACGAGCAAAAAACAACCAACTATCACCCATGTTTCAAATTGGCCCTTACCAAATCGAATCGCCAGTGGTGCTAGCCCCTATGGCTGGCGTTACCGACCGACCGTTTAGGCAACTGTGCCGAGAGCTTGGTGCAGGCTTGGTTGTGAGCGAAATGATCACAAGCGATGTGAATTTATGGAACAGCCGTAAATCCAAAACACGCTTAGATCATGCGGGAGAAGTTGAGCCCATATCGGTACAAATTGCCGGTGGCGACCCTGAAATGATGGCCAATGCGGCCAAAATGGCAGTGTTACACGGTGCTCAAATTGTCGACATCAACATGGGATGCCCTGCCAAAAAAGTGTGCAACAAAGCCGCTGGTAGTGCATTGATGAAAGACGAGCCTCTCGTAAAAGACATACTACAAGCCGTTGTTGAGGCAGTAGATGTTCCAGTGACATTAAAAATGCGAACCGGATGGGCACCTGAACACAAAAACGCCCCCGACCTTGCATTGCTAGCTGAGCAGACAGGTATTCGTGCACTGGCCATTCATGGTCGAACACGCAGCTGCGGCTATAAAGGACAAGTGGAATACGACACCATTAAACGCATTAAGCAGATGGTATCCATTCCAGTTTTAGCTAACGGAGATATAACCACTCCAGAGCAGGCTAAAGCGGTGCTTGATTTTACGGAAGCCGATGGCGTTATGTTGGGCCGCGCGGCTCAAGGACGCCCTTGGATTTTTCGAGAAATCGATCACTTTTTGAAAACCGGCCAGCATTTAGCTCCACCAGGGATACTGGAAATCAAAACCATCCTGCACAATCACATGCAGGGGTTATATGAATTTTACGGCACATACCTCGGTGTACGAATCGCACGTAAACACGTGGGTTGGTATCTCCAGGCGCAAGATGATAGTCGCGATGTTCGTCGTCGCTTTAATCAACTTGAAAGCCCGGAAGAACAAATAGAATTAATAAACACATTTTTCGATCAACTTTTGGGGAAGGAAAAAGCGGCATGAGTACCCATGAAGCACCTGTGGTAAATAACCCTATGGAAACCAGCAACAACACACAACTACCAGCTGAAAACACACAAACTTTGCGTGACAGTGTAGAAAAAGCCTTAGAAAGCTACTTCGCACAATTAGACGGTCAGCCAGTTAGCGATGTTTACGAAATGGTATTGTCAGAAGTCGAAGCGCCGTTACTAGAAGTAGTTATGCGCTATACCAAAGACAACCAAACCAAGGCCGCTGTATTACTTGGTTTGAATCGCGGCACGCTGCGTAAAAAATTAAAGCAATTCGGTATGCTATAACCGAAACTGTTTAGAAACGAACGCTGCCTTTGCAGCGTTTATTTTTTGTAAACTTTAAAAACTGACCGACTGATCAACTATGACCATAACTCCTGTTCGTCGCGCCCTTATTAGTGTTTCTGATAAAACTGGCATCGTAGAATTCGCTCAAGCACTGGCTGATAAAAATGTAGAAATTTTATCAACTGGCGGCACCTATAAATTACTTTGTGAAAAAGGCATTAACGCTGTGGAAGTTTCTGACTACACAGGTTTTGCTGAAATGATGGACGGCCGTGTAAAAACGTTACACCCAAAAATTCATGGTGGTGTACTAGGTCGTCGTGGTCAAGATGACGCCATCATGGCCGAACACGGTATCAACCCTATCGATTTAGTTGTGGTTAACTTATACCCGTTCGAAGCCACTACAGCTAACCCAGATTGTACCCTTGAAGATGCGATCGAAAACATCGACATCGGTGGTCCAACCATGGTTCGCTCAGCAGCCAAAAACAATGCTTACGTTGGCATCGTGGTGAACGCCTCTGATTACCAAGCGGTATTGGCTGAATTAGATTCACAAAATGGTTTAAGCCCGAAACTGCGTTTTGATCTTGCGCTTAAAGCGTTTGAACACACTGCCGCATATGACGGCATGATCGCCAACTACCTTGGTCGTATTGATCAAAGTGCTGAGGTTTTAAGCACAGAGAATAAAGGTCAGTTCCCGCGCACCTTTAATTCACAATTTATCAAAGCACAAGACATGCGTTACGGTGAAAACCCTCATCAAAACGCAGCCTTCTATGTGGAAGCCAACCCACAAGAAGCCTCGATTGCCACGGCGACTCAAGTACAAGGTAAAGAGTTGTCATTTAACAATGTTGCCGATACTGATGCGGCCCTAGAATGTGTTAAGTCATTTGTTAAACCGGCTTGTGTGATCGTAAAACACGCTAACCCATGTGGTGTAGCCGTCAGCGAAAACGGCATTCAAGAAGCGTACGATCTTGCGTTTGCTACCGACACTGAATCTGCGTTTGGTGGCATAATTGCTTTCAACCGCGAATTAGACGGCGCAACCGCCGCTTCGATTGCTGAGCGTCAGTTTGTTGAAGTCATCATCGCACCATCTATCAGTGCTGATGCAAAACTGGTTCTAGCTGCTAAGAAAAACGTGCGTGTTTTAGAAACAGGCGAGTGGCCAGCTGAGCGTGCTAACGCATTTGACTACAAGCGTGTTAACGGCGGCTTGTTAGTTCAAGAGCGCGACAACGGCATGATCAAAGCCGAAGACCTAACGGTTGTAACCAAACGCCAGCCAACTGAAAAAGAAATGCACGATTTAATCTTTGCATGGAAAGTGGCTAAGTTTGTGAAGTCTAACGCCATTGTTTACGCCAACAACCGTCAAACCATCGGTGTGGGCGCAGGCCAAATGAGCCGCGTAAACTCAGCGCGTATTGCCGCCATTAAAGCAGAGCACGCTGGCCTTGAAGTCAAAGGTTCGGTGATGGCAAGTGATGCATTCTTCCCATTCCGTGATGGTATTGATAACGCTGCAAAAGCCGGTATTGCCGCAGTGATTCAACCAGGTGGTTCGATTCGTGATGAAGAAGTCATTGCCGCTGCTGATGAAGCAGGTATGGCCATGGTGTTTACGGGTATGCGTCACTTCCGTCACTAGTTAGTAATACGGGAGGATCTTTTCCTCCCTGACTTTGTTGTAGAACCTTTCGCCCTTGCTCATGTAGAAAAGCCACACTGCGCAGTGCGAAAGAACCTACGCCTCGTCAGGGTGAAAAATCTCACTCCCTTTTGTTTTGATTTACTATTTATTTAATGTTCCTGCCGCGCAGGAATAAAATTACTCCTAATTGCTGACACCTTGCAAAAGAACGACGAGATGTTTGTTTCTAACAAGGCACAGTAAAAAATTTAAACCCAGGCGTGTACACACGGTACATAACTGGTTTAAATTTTTTCTGTAACGCAGTTAGGGACGAACAGATCAAGTTCGACGAGAAGGAATCCAAAATGAATGTATTGGTAATTGGCTCTGGCGGTCGCGAACATGCCCTAGCATGGAAAGCCGCACAAAACCCAACTGTTGAAACTGTTTTTGTTGCCCCTGGTAACGCAGGCACCGCAACGGAAGCCGGTTTAAAAAATGTCGATATCGACGTTTTAGATTTTGAAAAACTAGCGGCTTTTGCACAAGACAATAATTGTGAATTGACCATTGTTGGTCCTGAAGCTCCGTTAGTTGAAGGGGTTGTTAACTTTTTTGCAGAAAAAGGTCTAAAAGCCTTCGGCCCATCTAAAGGTGCCGCGCAACTTGAAGGCTCAAAAGCCTTCACGAAAGACTTTTTAGCTCGCCACGATATTCCAACTGCCTTTTACCAAAACTTTACCGAGGTAGAGCCGGCTCTGGCTTACATCGATAAAATCGGTGCACCTATCGTGGTGAAAGCTGACGGTCTTGCTGCGGGTAAAGGCGTAATCGTTGCTGAAACCGTTGAGCAGGCAAAAGATGCCGTTAAAGACATGTTATCTGGTAATGCATTTGGTGATGCCGGTTGTCGTGTGGTTATTGAAGAATTCTTAGCCGGCGAAGAAGCCAGCTTCATTGTGATGGTAGACGGTAAAAATATTTTACCAATGGCCACCAGCCAAGACCACAAACGTGTGGGTGACGGTGATACGGGTCCTAATACTGGTGGCATGGGTGCATATTCACCAGCGCCAGTTGTTACTCAAGAGATTCACGATCGCATCATGAAAGAAGTGATTGTGCCAACCGTTGAAGGCATGGCCAAAGAAGGCAATGACTACACAGGTTTCTTGTATGCAGGCCTTATGATCGACGAGGCGGGTACGCCAAAAGTCATCGAATATAACTGCCGCTTTGGCGATCCAGAAACCCAGCCAATCATGTTACGTATGCAATCTGATCTTGTTGAATTGTGCCTAGCTGCATTTGAAGACAATGGCCTAGCGGGTAAAACGGCACAATGGGATCCTCGTGCTGCCATTGGTATTGTATTGGCCGCAGGTGGTTATCCTGAAGCCTACAACAAAGGCGATGTGATCTCTGGCTTGCCACAAAGCGAAACCGCTGGCGAAAAAGTTTTCCACGCTGGTACTAAGTTAAACGATAAAGGCGAAGTTGCCACTAACGGTGGCCGCGTATTGTGTGCAACCGCATTAGGCAATACCGTCACCCAAGCACAAGAACGTGCTTATGCGTTAACAAAAACCATTAGTTGGAATGGTAGCTTCTACCGTAACGACATCGCTTACCGTGCTATTGCGCGCGAACAAGCAAAGTAAAAGACAAAACCCCAGCCTAGCTGGGGTTTTCTTTTCGTGTTTAAATCCCCTGCCTTTAGCTTTTCTGCGGCTTTTCTCTATAATGGCCCTCACTTATTGCCATTAAACAGCCTTCACTTACACCATGACCAAATTGATTGCGCGTCTTTTAATCATTTCATTGTGCTTTTTAAGCAGCCTAAGTCATGGCCGTGCCAATAGCATTATCCTAGCCGATGGCCCGATTGAAGTTGAATTAACACAGAACATGCAATGGTTAAAAGCCGAATACGATACGCTAAGCTTGGCTCAACTATTAATTAAACAAGAATCCCGATTTCAGCCTTTAACCGATAAAGCGGTAATAGAAGCACAACAAACCTATTGGTTGCGTTTCTATATCATCAACCCGCTCAATAAAACACTGCCTTTGGCATTAAGCTTGAGTAGTAGCACGGTCAATATTAACGGTGCCTATGAACAAAAAGATGATCAATGGTTAAGAATCAGCAGTGTTAAAAATGAGCAGCAATTAAGCAGCAATACCGCCATCATTTTAAATATTGCACCAAACTCTCAGCAGTGGCTTTATTTTAGAATCAAGCCTATTCAAACCAGTCGTTTAGAACCAAAACTTCAAGACTTAAGTGAATACGCCACGGGCTTCACTGTGTTGCAACAAGTACTGGGAGCCTTAGTTGCATTAATGGTTTTTATTGTTTTTCTACACAGTATTGCCATTCGATTTCATAATCATATTCGTCACTACCTAACCATTTATCTTGCGTTTGTAAGCTTTTGTTATGGTTTATCGCACACACATTTATATGAGTGGCCGCAGTGGTTTTTTGACTTATCGCGATTAAGTCCTTGGTTAATGGCATGCGGTGTTTTCTTATCCAGTTTTACGACTGAGAAGTATCGAGTTTTACTAAAAAGCAATCGCAGCGCGGTTACCATTTTAACCATGTTGTTAACAACACTGATCATTACCAACTTGCCTTACTTAGTCATTTTAGTGTGCGCCCTTGCTCCATCACTATTAGTTGCTAGTAAAGTAAAATCCACCAGTATTAATTTATCTGTGGCCAATGGCATCTTACTAATTTCAACATTATGGCAATGTGCCTATATTTTAAATCCTGAAATGGTGTTTGCACCGCAAGGCATTTGGCATGTCTACGCATTATCCCTGTGCTCATTATTTGCAAGCCTAAGTATGATCACCCCTTATTTTCAACGCCAAATCAAGCGCAAACAATCAAGGCAAGTAGGCATTCAAAGTCAATTTTTAGATAACCTAAGTCATGAGTTACGCACCCCCATGAACGGCGTATTGGGCATGTCTGAGTTATTAAATGAAACGCCTTTGAGCGCTAATCAACGGGATTATGTCGACACCATTATTTTTTCTGGCCACGATATGTTGCGTATGGTGAACCGCATCAGTGACTTCTCAAAAATCCAATCCGGTCGCATTCAATTTGAGAAAAACACGATTCAGCTATGTGACTTAGCACAACGTTGCCTGAGTAAGTTTCAATACAGCGCCAATCAAAAAGGATTAGAGCTGGTATTAAATATGGAAGAGGATCTCCCAACACTGATTACCTGTGATGAACGTCGCCTAGAAAATCTATTAGATAATTTACTAGAAAATGCGATGCGACATACGGAGCATGGCGAAATTGAATTACGCATTGGCCTACAAAACGATCATTCAACATTGTGTTTTTCAGTAAGAGATACGGGGACGGGTATTGATAAGACTTTTATTAATCAGCTACTAAGCGCTCACGTAGACACCACCCATAATATTGGCTCTAGCAAATACGGTCTTGGGTTAAGTCTTTGTAAAAATGTGGTTGAACTAATGGGAGGAAATTTATTTGTTGAAACCCGGGCAGACAAAGGCAGCACATTTAGTTTTACGTTACCCAACAACCCAAGCAGTGACGAACAAACACAAACCAAAGACTCTAGTCATATTTTACAAGGTTTATCTATCTTGATCGTCGATGACAACAGCACTTTGCGCAAAGTGATTCAGCGTTACGCAAACAGCTGGGGCATGCAATCTGAAAACACTTACAGCGGTAAAGAAGCATTAGCGCTACTGCGCAGTCAAAGCAACTTAGGCACCCCTTATGATGCGGTTCTCATTGATCAAGACATGCCGATTATGGATGGCTTTCAATTAGCTAGACGCATTCAAGAAGATCCTGATATTGACCAAAGCATCATCAAAATCATGCTCACAGGTATGTCTATCAGCAATACCCAAAAAGAAGTGATTCAATACGGTATTGATCAAGTGATTACCAAACCCGTCTCTGCGCAAAGCTTAAAACAGGCACTCACCAAGCATATTCTTAAGCAGTTCAGTTTGAATAAACAGAATCAATCCTGACCTAGAGCATGCATTGGGGCTTGGTTTTGCGTAAAATACGCCCATTCATTCAATTATGGGGCTGACCATGCGTTCTCTTTCTGCTTTAGATATGTTTATCTCGCACGTGGATAATGCTTTAAAAACCCTCGTACCCACGGCTGCGACAAGTCATCGAGCAAACCCTGCTAAACAAGCTGCCCATCATGAGTTTAATGAACACGAACAAAAACACGCTGCAGGACTGATGCGCATCAACCATACCGGTGAAGTGTGCGCGCAAGCCCTCTACCAAGGGCAAAGCCTAACCGCCCGTTTACCTGAAATTCGTGAAGCCATGAATGAGGCCGCTGAAGAAGAAGTGGATCACCTTGTGTGGTGCGAAGAGCGTCTACATGAATTAAACAGCCACACCAGTTATTTAAACCCCATTTTCTACGGATTATCCTATTCCATTGGTGCCTTGGCTGGTGCCATTGGTGATAAGTGGAGCCTAGGGTTTGTCGCCGCCACTGAGAACCAGGTGTGTAAACATCTCATAGAGCACTTAGAGATTCTGCCGGAAAATGATGATCGCAGTCGCGCCATTTTAAACGTCATGCTTGAAGATGAACAAAAACACGCCACCAATGCACTGGATGCCGGTGGTGCGGTATTCCCATCATGGTTCCAAGCAGGCATGACTCAAATGTCAAAAGTGATGACCAAAAGCACCTATCGCTTCTAGCTGCACAAAACATCAAAGACACCCAAATGAACCAACATAAAAAATGCGACCATCAGGTCGCATTTTTTTATGTTAAGTCATCTGTTTACACAAACAACATTATGGCTCTATTAAGACTCTGCTAGCTCGACAATTTCATAATCGTGGGTGATTTCAACACCACCTTGCTCAAGCATGATACTGGCAGAGCAGTACTTCTCAGCCGACAACGCAACCGCTCGCTTCACTTGAGCATCTTTTAAATTACGGCCAGTCACTTTGAAATGAACGTGTATTTTAGTAAATACGCTGGGTACCGCATCGGCACGTTCCGCGTCGAGTTCTGCAACACAATCCACCACATCTTGGCGCGATTTTTTTAAAATACTCATCACATCAAAGCTGGTGCAACCACCCAGCCCCATCAGCAGCATCTCCATTGGGCGAACACCCATGTTACGCCCACCGTGATCCTCAGGGCCATCCATGACAACACTGTGGCCACTTCCTGACTCACCAAGGAACATAACGTCTTGTACCCACTTGATACGTGCTTTCATTAACCATTAACCCTATAAAAAAAAGCAAGATTACCATAAGCTTAGGCTTTGGCAGAAGTCGAAACGACGTTTGAGGGAACAACTTCTTACTCAGACCAAGTAGGACACAGTTCCCAAAAATGCAGATTACTCTGGCTTATTAGCACTTTCTAGTACGGAAGTATTCACCTATTTGGTGTATTAAGTGCATAATTGCTCAGCTTTACTGCTATAAATAATAATGCAATCAAGGTTTGATGGTTTAGTACTCATGATGAATAAAGGGTTAAGGGCAGATCGACACAAGCATTTAGATTATTTCTTGTCTCAATGTCACCGTCGTCGATATCCCGCTCGCAGCACCATTATCTATGCTGGCGATAAAAGCGACTCCTTGTTCTACATAATGAAAGGGTCGGTGACGGTTATCATTGAAGATGATGATGGCCGTGAAATGATTATGGCGTATCTGAATGAAGGAGACTTCTTCGGTGAAATGGGGCTATTTGACGAAGTTAGCCCCCGCTCTGCTTGGATTAAAGCCAAAATAGAATGTGAAGTGGCTGAAATCAGTTACAGTAAATTCCGCGAAATCAGTAATCAAGATCCTCGTATCTTGTACTTTATTGGTGAACAAATGGCCACCCGCCTGCGTAAAACCACCCGTAAAGTAGGCGATTTGGCGTTCTTAGATGTTACCGGTCGTGTTGCACGTACCTTGCTTGATCTAAGCCAAGAACCTGATGCTATGACTCACCCTGATGGCATGCAAATCAAGATCACTCGCCAAGAGATCGGTCGTATTGTGGGCTGTTCCCGCGAAATGGTGGGTCGAGTGCTTAAAGCATTAGAAGATCAAGGATTAGTAGGTGTTAAAGGTAAAACCATGGTGGTTTTTGGGGCTCGTAAAGCCGCCACCCTGCCTTCACGCAAAGACACCGAATAGACTGAACCAGTGGCTGCTAAGGCAGCCCGGTCTCATCCTGTAACTTCCAAACTTTTAACTTTTCATACCTAGGTTTCGCCCAAGGCGGCATCTCAATCATGGATTCTGTGTTTACTTGGCTCAATGAGCGATACAGAACAAGTTCATCAAAGCAATAATTGCCGTTAAAAACGACTTTTCCCATAACATGGCCATTTGCATAAGCCAAAGAAACATGGGGCAAAAACCCAGCGGCATTTATGTACTGGCCAATACATGGCATATGACTTAGCCGATCAAGCAACGCCTTTAAACTATCTGTTATGGGCCCAGTTAATGCCCATGCTTTGGGCTTTTGTTCTGGGAACATATTGATTGATGAGGCATGCCAAAAAACCTCAGCTAAACCCACGCGGGTCATTAACAAATCAATCTCATCGCTTAACGCCTCTACCTGTGACAAGGAGCACTCCCCAATAAAACCAAGGGTCATGTGGCGATCGACTGGGCGATGGGGGCGCAGCTGCGATCTTTCCCTGCATAAGGTATTGAGTTGTTTTGTATCTAACTCTGGTGCGCTTAACCCTAAAAACACTCTCATAGACTTGCCGCCTCATCACTTCATATAACAATATAAACTAAGCCTAAAAGTTTCTATACAAATACAAACATTCAGCAGGTAGTGATTTTCTATCTATACTAAATGAAGAACATGACAGCCTAGGCATACTATGGACGATTTTATCTTTGCTGATGAAGCCAATAACGACGTTGAAACCAATGAGTTAGATCCGTGGAATATTTTATTAGTTGATGATGAGCCTGGCGTTCATCAAGTGACTCAAATGGTGCTTAGGGAATTTGAATTTGATAACCGCAAACTCAATCTCATCAGTGCTTACAGTGGGCAACAAGGCCTTGAAATCATGGCCAGCCACAGTGATATCGCTTTAGCCATAATTGATGTGGTCATGGAAACCGATGACGCAGGTTTACAATTAGTACGCAGTATTCGTGAAGAATTACAAAATAATTATACCAGACTGGTATTACGCACAGGGCAGCCCGGCCAAGCGCCCGAAGAAGACGTGATCACCAATTATGATATCGACGACTATAAAGATAAAACCGAGCTTACCAGTAACAAATTACTCACGCTGCTGTATGCATCCTTGCGCTCATATCGCGATATATGTGTCATTGACTCCCACCGCCGTTCATTAGAGCAAGTGATTTTAGCTTCCACTGAAATTTTTGAAGCAAGCTCGTTAAAAACCTTTGCATCCGCCGTGTTAAAACAAATTTGTAACCTGCTCAACATTGATGGCGCCATCTTTTATTGCACCAGTTTAAACGAGGACATTGATTCTAACAGCGATTACCGCGTACTAGCCGTCAGTGGAAACATGGCCGCATATGAAACACGAAATAAAAGTGAATTACCCGAATCGGTACGCAAAGCATTTGAATACGCACTAAACCAAAAACAGTCTTACGTGAACGGCGACACTTACACAGGATATTTCTCTACCAGTTTAGGCAGTGAAAATCTTTTGTACGTATCCATGGACCGAGAGCTAGACGACATGGATAAACAGCTGCTCGATATCTATGCCAGCAATGTGGCTGTCACCTATGAAAGCTTATTGTTACGTGATGAGATTCTAGAAACACAAAAAGAGCTCGCCTACATGTTAGGTGAAGCCGTTGAACAGCGCTCTAAAGAAACCGGATCTCACGTGCGCCGCGTGGCGTTGTATTCACATTTCTTTGCCATCAAGTATGGCCTGAGCATGCAAGAGGCAGAGCTCATTAAATTAGCCAGCCCGCTGCATGACGTTGGTAAAATTGTGATACCCGATAGTATTTTAAAAAAACCAGGAAAACTAACCGAAGACGAATGGCTCATCATGCAATCCCATGCGCAACAAGGCGCAGAGCTTTTAAAAAGCAGTGACAATGACGTCATTAAAATGGGCAGCATTATAGCCGGTCAACACCATGAACGCTGGGACGGCACAGGCTACCCAAATAAACTAAAAGGTGAAGACATACACATTTCTGGCCGCATTACCGCCTTGGCCGATGTGTTCGATGCATTAGGTAGCATTCGTTACTATAAAGATGCTTGGCCACTGGAAAAAATACTTGAAGAAATTAATACCCAAAAAGGCAAGCAGTTTGACCCTAAACTCGTAGAAATCCTAAACGACAACATTGATGACATACTAAAAATCCGAGACCAGTATCCCGACTAAACCTCATTTAGAAACAATCTCATTTGAGCCCATAAAGACAAATCGTTAAACTTAAGCCCTCATTTTTTTGAAGTCACATTATGTTTAAGTTCTTTTGGCTCCCCTTTTTATTGGTGGGCTGTGCCAGCGTCGGTCTTTACCAATCACAATTACTTGAAGAATACGGTCAAGCGACCATGACCGAGCGTCGGATTGACGCCAATTTATCTCAAGCACAATACTATCGAGACGAAGTTCAACCAATCATTGATCAGCGCTGCGTGGTTTGCCATGGTTGTTATGACGCACCTTGCCAGCTCAAAATGTCATCACCTCAAGGTATGATGCGCGGAGCAAGTAAAGAGCTGGTTTATAATGGCACTCGAATTTTAGCCAGCGAACCAAGTCGACTGGATATCGACGCCCACAATTCGGATCAATGGCGAGAAAAAGGATTTTTTCCGGTTATCAATGAGCAAACCCAATCAAGTCATGTTAATTTAAAAAACAGTTTATTGTTTCAAGCCATTCAACAAAAACAAAACCATCCGTTACCTGATCAAGTGATTTTAGATCCATCATTTTCTTTGGGTTTAGATCGTCCGCAAGTTTGCCCCACTCCAAAAGAGTATCAAGCGTTTGTAGAAACTAATCCGTTATGGGGAATGCCTTATGCCTTACCAGGGTTAAATCAAAAAGAATTCAACACAATCGAGAAGTGGATCGCCAAAGGGGCGATTATGAGCAAGCCCATACCGGTGACACAAGCGATACAACAACAAGTCGAACAGTGGGAAGCCTTTCTCAATCAAGAGTCCAACAAACATAAACTGGCTAGCCGTTATATTTACGAGCACATTTATCTTGCCAATTTATATTTTGATGAAACGCCATTATTTGAAGGTAAAGCGCCAAGTATCACGCCTGAGTATTATTTCAAATTAGTTCGTTCTACTACTCCACCTGGGCTGCCTATTATTCCACTTAAAACCCGTCGCCCCTATGACAAACCAGAAGTGGATGATTTTTATTATCGCTTAATGCGCAACACCGCCAGCATCGTGGCAAAAACACACATGCCCTATCGTTTAAACACGCAACGTATGCAGTGGATTGAAGAGTTGTTTATTACGCCTGATTATTCTGTGGCGACCTTGCCATCGTATGAACCTGAAGTGGCTTCGAATCCATTTATTGCTTTTAAAGATTTACCGGTAGGTAGTCGTTATCGTTTCATGTTAGAAGAGGCCCAATTTATCATTCAGGGTTTTATAAAAGGCCCTGTTTGCCGTGGGCAAGTGGCACTTAATGTCATTGATGATCATTTTTGGGTCGCCTTTGTTGATCCTGAATTACAAAAAAGTAATGCACTGTCTGATTTTTTATCTGAGCAAAGTGATAACTTAAGGCTACCAGGAGAAGATGAAAGTAATTCTGGCATTGCCACTAATTGGCTTAAATATTCGTTACTTCATGCAGAATTTTTAAAAGCTAAAAATATTGCCATTAAAGAAAAATTATTAACCAAAGCAAAACTAGATACCCAGTTAGTTTGGCAAGGCGATTATAAAAACCCTAATGCCGCGTTAACCATATTTAGACATTTTGATTCATCAACCGTGGTTCAAGGTTGGGTTGGTCAAGCGCCAAAAACCACCTGGCTGATTAGTTATCCATTATTAGAACGCATTCACTACTTACTTGTGGCTGAATTTGATGTGTATGGCAACATTGGTCACCAGTTAATGACCCGCCTATATATGGATTTTTTACGCATGGAAGGTGAAGCGAACTTCTTAGCCTTATTACCAGAAAAAGAACGCCAAAAGCTAACAAACTATTGGTATCGTGATGCAAGTGATAGTGTCAAAAAACACTTATACCAAGCTGAACATGCTTCCCTAAGTGAACCAGACATCACTTATCAAACAAGCACACCACAAGCTGAATTATATTCACTGCTCAATCAGCATTTATCTAAGTCTATGAATAAAAAGCATTTATTCAATGATAAAAATCACGCAGCATTCAAAAAAATCAATACTGTTAAGGGTAAGGCCGCTAATCTAATGCCTGAAGTGAGTTTATTGTTTGATGAGCATCACAATCAAGTTTACACATTAATTCGTAATAGCGGTCACTCCAACTTAACAGGGTTGCTTTATGAAGAAGAAAACAGATTACCAGAAGAAGATTACATGACCATTGTGCCTGGGATCATCGGTGCTTATCCATCTGCTTATTATCAAGTACGCTTAAATCAAAGCAGCGAAGGGTTTACAAATAGTGTTTATAATTTAAAAACCGAACAAGATTACAAACGTCTACTTGATGTATATGGGGTGCGTAGAACCCACCCTGATTTTTGGGCATTTAGCGATAAGGTTCATACTTGGTTTAAACAAGATGATCCTCTCAATGCAGGGCTATTGGATTACAACCGATTAGAAAACCGTTAGTAGCAGTATGTAAAAAAATAAAAAGCCATGACTTTGCAGTCATGGCTTTTTTCAATCAGCTTAATTTAATGCATGATTAAATTTAGGTAGTCACATCTAACAGATTAACTTTCGAATTAATCTTGTCATCTATCTGACTTGCTTCTACCAACTGAGCTTGAATACGAGCCATACGCTCGTTCAAATCTTGTAAATCCGCAATCACGTTATTCGATGACTCTTGTGCTTGCTGTTCTTCTCGTTGCGCCTTTTGTTCGGCTTCGAGGCGCTCTTCATCTCTTAAGTCGTCTGTTTCAGTTTGCTCTTCATTCACATCTTCACTGGTTAGTGCCTCTTGCTGCAATTGCTGTATATCAGCCCTTGCTTCCAACGCCATTTGTACTGCCTGTGCTGCCACTCGACGATCTTGGCTGGATGGTTCAGCCGGGGCCAATGCCGCTCTGCGGATGGTTTCTGCTTTGTCGAGTGTGGCCTGAGGATCATTGGCAATCTTGCCTGTGTCGATGGGGACTTCGCCACCTATCGCATAATTTTTTCCATCAGGTCCACGTTCATAGGTCAAACTCATTTCGCCGGCGTACTGGCCCCCCACTGCTTGGTGGGCCTGTTCGTGGGCTTTCACTTCTCGATCACGCTCCGCAAGCTGTTGGACCTGTCGTTGCTCGACTTCTAGCTGGCGCTGCTCTTGTTCGTCTTGTTGACGACGAGCTTGTGCCTGTTCGTCCGCTTGGGTGCGATCGTTTACATCACGACTGCTTTGACTTTGTTGCTGCTCCTCAGTGCGTTGCTGGGCCTCTTCTGTTCGTGCTTGTTGACGCGCATCCTCTGCGCGACGATCGGATAATCGTTGCTGTTCTTGATTGTCTTGTTGCTGACGCGCGCGGCGGGCTTCAACCGCAAGGCGTTCTTGTTGACCTTGCTCAGAGCCTTCTTGGCGTGACTTAGGGGATTCTTTGGTTTCAGGTACTGGCGTGAAGCTAGTGGTGCTTTGGTTTTCTGATTCAACAGGTACAGCCACACCTACGCGAGCATCGCTGCCTTGCGCACTATTATTACTTGGTGTGATGGTAAAACCTGTCCCAAATTGCACGTTCACGATAATACCTCTGGTTAGGCATCAAACTTTTATGTCGACCAAGCTACCGATGGTTTGATCAGCGGCTTGAACCACTTTGGCTGATGCTTCTACTTGGCGCTGGCCTTCTTTCTCTTCGATTAAGGCTTTTGCCACATCTTGGTTAGGGGAAACGGGTCGGTCAGTGCTAGCCGAAGCCACTTGCTGCGCCGCTTGAGTTACTTGTTGCTCGCCCTTTTGTATTCCAGCAAGGCCAGCACTTAGCGCACCGCCTAATCCGCCCACTTGCATACGTCTCTCCTGAAAACACTTCTACCTGATCATAATTTAAACAGAGGAATGAAGGGTTCACAATCATATGAAGCAAAACTTTAATATGGATTTTGACTATAAATTATACAGGCAATAACCAAATGTAAGGAAGCCGCTAGGAAGCACAAATAGGGTTAAGTGTTAGACGCATTCGTTCTAAGAAAAATTGAGCCGGCATAAAAAAGGCTCAGTTGGAAAACCCAACTGAGCCAAGAGCGGTATCACAAATGAAAGTGTAACTTCTAGCCGCGACAGCCTCGGATGACACCAAAGGTCCAGTCATCTGCCGCTTCGTTAAATTCATCACCACAGTTGGAATCACTTGAACCACCTGTGCTGCCATTTTCGAATGAACACTGGTCATGGTCCATACAGTCTTTGGTCCAGGCACTAGGTGCCCCCCAACCACAATCACCACCACAGCGGCCCATGCAACCATAGTTTGAACCGGCTTTGCTGCCCACTTTTACAAATTTGGAGTGATCACCACGGCTATCATCAAATTGAGCCCGCACTGAACTGCCTTTACTGACACAGGTAATGCCTTCGTTTTTACTAATGCCTGCTTGGGCAATATTGGCAAACGCCATTAACAATGCACTTAATAACATTACTCGTTTTATTATTTTCATATTGAGTCCTCTTTTGGATTGCCCCTTAACGGGTTTCTATTTCACGGCGGCCAATGGGAAAGTCATTAGGGGCTTTCGACCAGTAGGCCAGCATTTGCACTGCTAAAAAGCTGTGCTCGGGAAATTCATCGTTATACTCGGCCATTAAGTAGCGACTTAGTGCTTGGCTAGCCGCCCCCAACGCATGTTTTTGCTGCGCATTTAAAATATAGTTTTGACCGTCTAACACCATGGATTCACTCACAAGATCAAACTCAGCTTGCAGCTCTCCATCGTCCAATAAAAACCGCACATCCACATCATAAGCACCACTCATCTTGCTGCGGATTTTTACCGTTAATGGCTCGTCATCATCCGTGGTGTAATCCCCTCTAAGCTCATGAAAACTCGACAGCTGCACCTTCAATTCACCCTTTTGATCAGCGTCTAAATTTTCAGCCATACCCGCAACGGCAAATAGCATTAAATACACATAACCTGCAAAACGAACGCAGCGCAGAATTTGATGGGTAATAAACATACGAGACGGCCTTTTTATTGTTATTCGCACAACAATAAATTTGCCTGAGAACCCACACATGGTGCAACGCAAATCCAAGTAAAATCAGGCTATAAACGCCAATTTAACCGCCTTTTACCTGAAACTTACCTAGGTTTGACCTGCCAAATTCTCTGCCAGTTAACACCTCCACTTCGCCACAGCGAACACCCGTCTTTTAGGGGTAGGTGCGACAATTTGTCGCATCGGTTTTAGCTGGGTTAAAGGCTAAAATACACCCTGCTAATACATCATATTTAAGGGATGCCATGAAACGCCTACTTACTTGTTTGCTACTACCTTTATTGTTAAGTGCCTGTGGTTCAGACAGTGACACCACGGATGACTCCTCATTCCCTCGGACGTTAAACCTAGGTGACAACTACACAGCAACCCTTGATATGACAGATGTAACCCATGGCGTGGCAGAAATTACGGTTAACATCTCAGCCAAAGACGGCCAATCATTGCAAGGCCAAGCCATTACACTCACTCCGCTAATGGTAATGGCCAGTGGTATGGAACACGGCACCCCATTTGAAAACAGCACCGGCACACTTGATGAAAATGGCGCATTTACCAGCACCGCCTACTTTTTAATGCCTTCAAATATGCCAAGTGGCGACCCTATGGGTGACTGGTCAGTCACGGTAACCTTTGACACGCAAAGTGTGAGCATTCCATTAACAATCGAAATGATCAGCTCAGATGTTAAAACCTTAAAAGGCAGTGACACCGACCAAATCATGAACATGTCTGGTGGCACCACCGACCGTACTTACTACCTTTACAACCGCGCTCGTCACATCAACAGCGCCATGAACATGAATATGTTTGAGATTTATGTCGCCGCACGTGAATCAATGATGAATTATCAAGCGATCGCTGATGGCAATGTACTGAATGCCGATACCATGTATGAACTCACCATTAATAATGTGGTTGTTGAAATGTGTGCCTCTGAGTGTGATTTAGAAACCAATTGGATCACCGCCATGGCTAAAGACAATCACCCTGGTATTTATCAAGGTATGGGCTTAGGCCTAGCTGGTGATGATACTGATATGATTATGGTGCGCTTAACGGTTAATAATGAAGCTAAAGACAATGGCGCAACTACTGATGCAATTGAAACCGTTACGTTTTCTTTTAGTGAAAGCGATACAAGCAGCACCACACACCAACATATGTAAGCCAGTTATTAAATATTTATGAATCCTACTCAGCAAGTGGATATGCCAACCCCACAAGTACCAACTAATCACGGGTATGGGGTTGGACTTTTTTTCACACTCTTTATTTTTTTAATGAGCTATAACGTTAATACCCTTGCCGCATCTTGCTGTGGCGGTGGCGCAAGTTCTGGCATTATTTTGCCAAAATTCAACGACGCCATGTGGGACATCAATCTATCCCATGAAGCTTACGACGGCGCTTGGAGCAAAGACGGCTCCTATCAAAAAGATCCTGCCGACAGTGAGCTACTGCAACGTCGTCTTGATCTTTCATACGCCTATCGCTTAGCCGATCAATGGCAGTTAAATATTGGCCTGCCATTAATTGATAACCAAAATAAATACAGTGGTGAAAATAGCTCAGTACAGGGCTTAGGAGATATGCAGTTAAGCGTTTGGTATGAAGCATTTGATAAAGTGACATGTGTTTATAAAATTAACGGCTGGGAAAGTTTAAAACCCAGCCTTTATTTTGGTAGCAGCTTAACACTGCCAACAGGCATCAGTTCATACAGCGATCGCGTGGACAGCAGTTTTGATATAACGGGCTTAGGATTTTACCGCTTAGACGTCAACATCATCATCGAAAAGACGGTCTATCCTTTCAGCTTAAGCTGGCAAGGAAAATACGGTTACACATTTGAACGCCCCGTTAATCAAGAAAATGGTCAAGCGGTTACGCCTTACAACAAACAGTTGGGCAATCGAAGTGCCAGCATTTTTAGCGCAGCCTACACTTGGTTTTTACCGAACTTATCCATGCTGACTATGACCGCAAGCCATAGCCAACTAGAAGAAGATAAAACTAAATACGACGGCCAAACCGATAACAACAGTGGCCTACATAAAACCACTATGGGTTTATCATTCGCGTACTCAAGTGCGGTGCGCGATTGGATAATTAAGCTGGGTATAAGTGAAGCACAAGATGGTGAAAACATTCCCAAAACCCAAATCATTAATATGGGTATCAGCCATGTTTACTAAGCTAAAACTCAGCGCAATATTGTTATCTTTACTATTTACTCTAGGCTGCCAAGAAGATCTTGCTCCCAGTAATGATCAACTTGAATCCACTCAAGCAACCCGTGAAGGTGAAACCTTAAACGATATAACCTTTACACTCAGTGATGGAACCAGCAGCCAACTCAGTGAACAACTGGCCACACATGATGCTGTAGTGTTTTACTTTACAATGTGGTGCCCAATTTGCGAGGGGCATATGAGCTACATCCGACAACAAATAAAACCGCATTATGAAAATGTTGCGTTTATTTTTGTGGATTATGTATCCGGTAATATATCAAGTACTCTTGATTCGCAGCAATCAAGGGGCTACACAGACTTTCTAGTGATTTCAGATTTTGATAATGCTCTTGAAACGTATTTTGATGGCACCATGGCCACCACCGTTATTGTCGATAAAAACTTTATTGTTAGATTAAACAGCACGTTTAAAACCGGTTCTGATATTTCCAACACTCTAGATCAATTATAATAATTATTTGATGCGACAATTTGTCACATCGGCTTATTACTAAAAATTTTTTAAAATGTGGGTAAACCTTAAAAGGAAAGCCCATGAAGCCCACCTTAGCATTTACTGCTTTTTTAAGCGCTAGCGTACTTAGCCAAGCAAATACCCAGCTAGACAAAGTGGTTGTAACCGCGACTCAAGAAGAAACCAGCATTTATAATTTAGCAGAATCGGTTGGCGTATTAACACGACGCGACATTACCAATGTTAGTCCATCACACCCAAGTGAAGTACTCAACAGAACTCCCGGTGTATACATTAATAATTTAGGTGGCGAAGGTCACATGACGGCAATACGTCAACCCATATCCACCAGTGCCGTTTATTTATTTTTAGAAGATGGCATTCCTACCCGTCCGACGGGCTTTTTTAACCACAACGGTTTATATGAAGTCAACATTCCCCAAAGCGAACGCTTAGAAGTCACCAAAGGTCCAAGCTCTGCTTTGTATGGCAGTGATGCCATTGGTGGTGTGATTAATAGCATCAGTGCAAATGTACCGGATAAAAAACAAAGTAAGCTAGATACCGAACTGGGCGAAAACGGTTGGCAACGATTTTTATTCAGTGCAGGTACCCCCGTCAGCGCATACAGCGGTGCCGCCATCAGTGCTAACTACACAGAAAATGATGGATTCCGAGATAACGGCGATTATTCACGAGGCAGCTTAAATGGTCGCTTCAATTATCAACTATCCAATCAAACAAACGTGAGTAACCGTTTATCTTTTTCTAAAATTGATCAAAGCGGTGTCTCTAGCCTTGAAGAAAACGATTATAACAATCACGTAAATAAAAACTTTTACAAAGGCGAGGTTGGCGAAAGAGAAGTAGAAGCGCTGCGGTTTTCAAGCGTGGTCACTTACACGCCATCCAATCACACGCTATTAACAGTAACCCCTTTTTACCGCAACAATGAATCCAGCATGATGCCTAGCTGGATGGTCAGTTATGATCCCAATTATCGTGAAACTCAATTTGAATCCTTTGGTTTATTAACCAAGTTTCGTCATCATTTTAATAACCAAAATTTATTCATTACCGGTATTGATATTGATCACACCCCCTCAAGTTATAAAGAATATGATGTCACGGTGAATGAAACACTCATTAACGGGCAAACCTATTACACGGATTTTGAAAGAACCGGTGTCGTTAATTATAACTACGATGCAACCCAAACCAGTATCAGCCCTTATCTTCACTTAGAACACAAACCGTCTCAAAACATCATATTAAGTACAGGCTTACGTTATGACATGTTCAGCGTGGATTATAACAATCACTTAAACACCCAAGTGGATGACAGCCATATAACCCCTGCTTCACAAAAAATTGACTATACCCATTTAAGTCCAAAAGCCGGCATCACGTATCGTTTAAACCATGCACACCAAGTATATGCAAATTATCGTCACGCCTTTCGTGCACCTTCTGTGGGAACATTATTTCGATCCGGTAGAAGTATTAATACAACCGAATTAAAACCTGTGAAAACCGACAGCATTGAAATCGGTTTTCGTGGTTATGCTCTAGACAATATACATTATGAATTGGCTATTTATTATATGGAAAAAACCGACGATATTGTCAGCGTGATTAACAGTGAAAGCGATCGTGTTTCGTTAAATGCTGGAGAAAGTCTTCACAAAGGCATTGAACTTGGGCTGCAAGCCAATATTACGCCTGAACTAAATATTAATACCTCGTTTAGTTATTCAGAACAAACTTATGGGCAGTTTGAATACCTCTATTCATGTTTTAGTTGTACACCACGCATTGTTAATCAAATACTGAATTTTGATGGTAATGACATAGGTAAAGCCCCTAAAACACTGGGTAATATTGCAGTGCGTTATGAGCCTCTTAAATGGCACGGCCTGATGTTCGAATTTGAGCTTGAACATGTGGGGCAATATTACACAGATGAAACCAATACCAATGAGTATGCTGGCCATGAGTTATTAAATCTTCGCAGTCGTTATCAAGTTAATGCTGAATTGGAAGTTTATGCTCGTGTGCAAAACCTTACCGATAAGCGCTATAGCACTTATACCTCAAACCGAGTGGGCTCTGATGAAGTTGAATACCGCCCTGGTCTGCCATTAACCGCCTATGCAGGAATACGCCTAGGTTTCTAACACTCAGCCTTTTAGCATGCACATTCAGTGAATGTGCGTGGTTTTTCCGCGAAATAACTGACAATAAAAGATATTTATGAATATTAAATCCATAAAAAAATGGCATGTGTTTTTACTCTGGCCGGCATTGATAGCCTGTTGTATTTATGTTGTATCCGCTTTTACCCACCCATTAATGGCTTGGACGGGACCACAAGCTAAGGTCATGTTCGCCCCAACCTTAACCCTGAAACCAAACCAGTTTGAGCACATCTCTGAAATCATACAAGATAGTCACTTGCAACAGGTTAAGATGGCTAAATTGGTGCCCTTTCAAGATGAAGTGCTATTGCAAATCACCCACGATAATCTGTCCCCGCGACGCTATTTTTCAACGCTTACAAAACAAGAGTTGATCAATCATGATCAAGAACAAGCCACTTGGTTAGCACAGCATTATCTCAAGCAAGATTTACCCATTAAAAACATTGAATTTATCAATCAGTTTAGTCAAAGCTATCCTGCTGTTAATCGATTGTTGCCGGTATATAAACTTAACTTTGATACCCAGGATGATTTAAGTGTTTACATTCACACCGACACACAAGCGTTAGCTAGCATAGAAAATAACTGGAAGCGATCACTACGTTTTGTATTTCAAACTTTTCATAGTTTTAACTGGCTAGACAATTACGAACTATTACGCCTCGTACTCATAAGCTTTTTGGTTAGCACATTGCTTATTATAAGCATGACAGGTTTACTTTACTTAATTAAATTAAAGCGTAAACATTCTATAACCGATATTCGACGTCGCTGGCATCGACGCTTGGGCTGGATCGTCGTCGCGCCTTTGTTTTTATTTAGTTTAAGTGGACTGTATCATTTATGGCAGGCAAGCCTAGTGTCCGTGCCAATGGGTATGCAGCTCACACAGTCATTGGATTTATCTCAATGGCCTAAAAATAAACATACCGTGTTACCTGAAAATATAAATATTAATCAAGTGAGCCTTATTCAAATTTACACAGAAGAATATGGTGACACCCAACATTTATATCGATTAAGTATCTCAAAAATACAAACTGAGCAAGACCAAAGCTTAAATAAAAATACACGACACAAGCGCTTTGATGGTCAAGCTAAAGAAAAGTCTGCTTTGTATATCGATGCCAATAGCGGCGAGCTTCTGCCGGATTTAGATCAAACACTCATTTTACAGCAAGCTAAAAAACATTTAGGTGCGGATGAATCTCATGATCTGCCCATGACATTCATCACGCACTTTGGCTTAGGTTATGACTTTAGAAACAAACGGTTACCAGTTTGGCGGGTAGAGGGTAACAATGGCGTACATGTTTTTATTGATCCCATTACCGATATTTTGGTTGATCAAAATAATACATCTGGCCGTTTAGAAGGTTATAGTTTTTCGTTTTTACATAAATGGAATATGCTCACCCCAATTTTAGGGCGCTTTAATAGGGATATGTTAATTCTTTTTACTCTAGGTCTTATCTTTGTATTAACCGCATTAGGGTTATGGATGCGATTAAAAACAAACCTAAAACATTAACAATCAGAAATACGACACAAAAAAATACCAAGCTGGGCTTGGTATTTTTTCACTAACCTTAAATCTAAAGCGTTAAGGTAAAGTAAGATATTGCGCGACCTTACTCACTTCTGGATTAGCCATAAACGGCACCTCGCCCAAAAACGGCACTTTCAACATGGCTTGTAAGGTTTCTAAATTTTCGTCATAAGCGGCCATATTTTCATCCACTCGATTAGCAATCCAACCGGCTATCTCTACACCGTCATTTTTAATCGCTTCATACGTGAGCAGTGCATGGTTGATGCAACCTAGCTTCATGCCCACCACTAAAATCACTGGGGTTTGCAATTCTTTGGCTACATTGGCAAAGGTTTCATTTAAGTTCAACGGTACACGCCAACCGCCCGCCCCTTCGATACAAATAAAATCTGCACGATTAATCATTAACACGCCACGTAATAATCCCACAATCCGCTGGGTGCTTAACGGTTTTTTAATACGCTGAGCGGCAATATGAGGTGCTATAGGCTCAAGCAATGCAATGGGATTCACTTGCATGTAAGGCAGCTTTTCGGTGCTGTATTCAATATGTGTTAATGCGTCATCATTCTGTAGACCATCACCATGGTCCTCACAACCCGCTGCGACGGGTTTTAGGCCAAGTGTTTTTAAACCTTGCTCACGGGCCTTATATAAAAGAGCCGCCGTGCAAACGGTTTTGCCAGCATCGGTATCGGTACCGGTTATAAAATAACGTTGTTTACTCATAATATTCTCTTAAATTTTTATTCCGGTTTCTTCAAGCAACAACTCAGAACACGATAACTGGCAGGCAAGCCTGCTTCTTGACGATGGGTTTCCATAGCTTGCATAAATTGTTTGACAGCACGTGGGGACGTTAATCCTTTGGCACGTCCATCTGTAATATTGTGAGCACCGATACGTTTAAGGGAATCGGTTAAGCCACGCACATCTTTGTGATAATCATAGATTGTTGAAATATTTAATTGCTCAATCTGAAATAAACTTGCACCAAGCATGGCTTTCAAATCGTTTTCATCGTCAAATTGATTCACATGTTGATGCTGATCCACTTGCGACCACGCCTGCTTTAATTCCGCTAACGTGCCATCGGCAAGTGTACTTAATACAAAATGACCACCTGGTTTTAAACATTTATAAGCTTGTATCAGTACTTGTGAAAAATCATCACACCACTGTACCGCTAAGTTTGAAAAAATGAGATCAAACTGACCCTCTGCAAAGGGTAGGTTTTCAGCATCGGCTACGGCGTATTGAAACTCTGGATATTGTTGCTGAGCGAAGGCCAACATACCCGGAGCAATGTCTGCTCCTAATAATGAGGCTTTGGTATATTGCTGATTAAGCAAAGGCAAACAATAGCCAGTACCGCAGCCTAAATCCAAAATGGTTTGTTTTTTTTCTTCAGGGCACATTTCAATTAAAGATTTTGCCAGCTCATGCTGAAAGCGAGCAAACTGATCATAGTCTTGAGCGGCATTACTAAAACTTTTAGCCACGGCTTGTTTGGGAATCACATCATGCATCAGGCAAACCCTGCATAAACGTTAAAATACCATTTGCTACAAGTTGTGGTTGAGTCACTAAACAAGCATGACTTGCATTAGGCACAAAACTGGTTAAATGTTTGTCATTTAATTTATTTAACGTCTGGCTAGCCTTGTGGGGCACAATGGCATCGTCTGTTGCCAACATATGCAAACAAGGTTGCGGTATATTTTTAAGTGCCGCTTGGTTATCGATACTGGCCAGCAACTCAAGTGACGCCTTTAAGGTTTCGCTTGAAGGTGCGGGTACTTGTGTATTTAATTGCAGCCACTTTAGTGATTGCAACATGTCTTTCTTTTCACCCACCACGGTCAGTGCTGCAAAGCGACGTAACGTCACTCGCACATCATCAATGCTTTCCATAAAGCCATTAAACAAAGGTGCTGGCACCCCTTGTTTGAATTTTTTATCTGCCAAAAACTTTGCGTTACTGCAAAGTGTCATTATTTTTTCAATGCGCTCAGGTGAGTCTAATGCTGCCTGTACTGCTAACATGCCACCCAATGACCAACCTAACCAACTGCTGTTATCAGGGGCGACTGCTAATAGGTCTGCTACCAATTTTTCTAGTTGGTAATCACCTGCTTGATATTCACTGTCACCAAAGCCAGGTAAGTCCACCGCCATAAAATGAAAGTGTTCGCTAAACAAATCCGCCAGCGGTTTAAATACTTGTGCATTGCTGGCCCAGCCATGAATGCAAAAAATCGTTGGTAAGGTTTTATCACCCCATTGATGTACTGCTAATGCCATCTTATTTTGATCCTATGGTGGATGATAATGCGCTAAGCGCGTGCAATAGTTTTTCTATTTGTTCGCTGCTGTGGGCCGCTGATAAGGTCACACGTAATCTCGCGGTTCCTGCAGGCACGGTTGGTGGTCGTATGGCCGTGACCATTATGCCCTGCTGTTTAAGCTGCTCACTGATATGCAGTGCTTGTTGTGCATCACCAATTAATATGGGTTGTATGGCCGTATCAGATGCCATTAAGTTCAAACCCAGTTGGTTGGCTCCTGTTTTAAACTGTTGAATTAAGCTTTGTAAGTGTGCTCGACGTTCAGGCTCATGTTTTACAATTTTAATGCTCGCTAATGTTGCCGCGGCAATGGCCGCTGGCATGGCCGTTGTATAAATATAAGGGCGCGCAAAATTAGTTAGGTATTCAATTAATTGTTTGCTGCCCGCTACAAACGCACCAGCGGTGCCCATGCCTTTACCCAAGGTGCCCATTAGAATTTGAACATCATCTTGGGTTTGCTGTTGTGCTTCGCAAATACCTGCGCCATGTTTACCCAGCACACCTAAACCGTGAGCGTCATCCACCATGACCCATGCATCATTGTGTTTTGCTACATGAGCAAGGGCTGATAAATCGGCGGCATCGCCGTCCATTGAAAAAACGCCATCGGTCACAATGAGTTTTCGACGAGCATCCGTACGCTGCAATCGCCCATTAAGATTGGCAATATCATTATGCAAATAACGCTGAAAACGCGCACCGCTTAATAAGCCTGCATCTAACAATGATGCGTGATTCCATTTATCTTCAAATACCGCATCTTGTTTATTTAATAACGCTGTGATGACACCGAGATTTGCCATATAACCGGTACTAAATAGCAGTGCTGACTCTCGGCCGGTAAATTCAGCTAATGTTTCTTCTAATTTTTGGTGGTAATAACTGTGACCATTTACCAAGTGTGCAGCGCCACTGCCCACACCAAATTCATTGGCCGCCGTTTGAAACTCCGAAATTAATGCTGGGTGATTGGCTAAACCAAGGTAGTCATTGGAACAAAAGGTAAGATACTCAACACCATCTATTTGCATCACGGGCCCTTGCGGGCTTTGCGCTAAACGAGTGGCACGATACAGGTTTTGTTCGCGGCGTTGATTTAAATCTTGGGATAAGTCAAAAGGCATAATGCATATTGAATAAACACAAAATAAAAGCCAGACGATTCTGGCTTTTATTTACACGTTCATACACCTTATACAGTGGCGTCGTAAAAAGGCTGAGCGGTATCGTTTTTCTCGATTTGTTTGCTTAGCACATCCGCCTGCGCATTATCATCGTGATCCACAATGGCTTGCTCTGGGCGTAAACCTAAACGCTTAAACAACAGCATGTCTTCATGGGCTTCTGGGTTTGGCGTGGTTAATAAACACTCGCCATAGAAAATAGAATTAGCACCGGCCATGAAACACATGGCCTGCATTTCATCACTCATTTCTTCGCGACCGGCGCTTAAACGCACATGGGATTTTGGCATTAAAATTCGAGCGATGGCGATGCAGCGCACAAATTCAAATGGATCTAGGTTATCCACATCTTCAAGTGGCGTGCCTTTTACTTTAACCAACATATTGATCGGCACACTTTCTGGTTGAACTGGCAGGTTAGCTAATTGCACTAACAAACCTATGCGGTCATTTTGATTTTCGCCCATGCCAATAATGCCACCTGAGCATATTTTCATGCCGCTATCGCGCACATGTTGCAATGTATCTAAACGATCACCATAACTACGGGTGGTAATGATTTTGTCGTAAAACTCTGGGCTGGTATCCAGGTTATGGTTGTAATAATCCAAACCGGCTTCGGCTAATTCACCGGCTTGATCTTCGTTAAGCATACCCAAGGTCATGCAGGTTTCTAGACCCATGGCTTTTACGCCTTTGACCATTTCGAGCACATACGGCATGTCGCGTTTATTAGGGTTTTTCCAAGCGGCTCCCATACAAAAACGGCTTGAACCTTTCGCTTTTGCTTCGGCGGCTTTTTTTAATACCGCTTCTACTTCCATTAAGCGCTGCTTTTCAAGGCCAGTATTATAGTGAGCCGATTGTGGGCAATATTTGCAGTCTTCTGGGCATGAGCCGGTTTTAATGGAAAGCAAGGTGCTCACTTGCACTTCGTTTGGATTAAAGTGTTGGCGGTGTACCACTTGAGCTTGAAACAGCAAATCGTTAAACGGCAGGTCAAACAAGGCCTGTACTTCTTGGCGACTCCAGTCGTGACGAATTGCTTGTGTTTGTGTTGCGCTCATAATGCTTCCTTACCAGATCCTACGTGTGGTGCTGGTTTTATTTATTCTCAAATGGCAGGCTTATGGCTGGCCAAGTAGGATGAAACTGTGACAGATATATTAGCCGCTTATTTTAGGCAGTCAACCACTAGAATTAAACTGGTTTACAATAGTATATTTATCAAGCAATGCATATTCTGCCTATCTCCTAGCCCACAGAATATCTGCCACCTATGCATTGAAACGCTGCCTCCCTTGGGCACTCATTGCCCACAATGCGCCGAGCCAAACCAGCACGGCCATATTTGCGGCGAGTGTTTAAAGCACCCCCAAGCATTTGACCAGGTTATATGCCCGTTTTTGTTTCAGGGCCCTGTAGCGGGGTTGATTCAAAAGTTAAAACGTAGCAGTAAAGTCCTTGGCCTTGAGTGCCTTGAACACACGTTAAGTGAGCAATTACGCACTTATAGATTTGATGCGGTTTTGCCCATGCCCTACCATTGGCAAAAGCTTATATGGCGTGGGCACAACCCCACCGGATTACTGGCCAATCGCCTTAGCCAGTCTCTTGATACCCCTTTATGGCATGGCCTGACCCGCACAAAAGCAACCCAAAGCCAACAAGGGCTCGACAAAACACAGCGCCAATCAAATATGCGTCGTGCCTTTGACTGCACAAACGCTTTGGCCCAGCAAATTAAAGGCAAAAACCTCTTATTAATAGATGATGTGCTCACCACCGGCGCAACCGGCCACGCTGCGGCTTTGGTTCTCAAAAAACACGGGGCCAAAAGCGTGACGTTAGCCTGCCTTGCCCGTACGCCACTTAAGGGCTAAACCGTTATATTCTCGCTCGCCAGTCTAACCAGAAGCCAGTAAACTGCCCTCCCTTATTGTTCACACTGAGTTGACCAGAGCATATGTCACAGCCTTTGCCCCACCCATACGAGCAACTCACCCCAGACACGGTACTCAACGCCATTGATGCCATCATAGAGCCCTTAGGCTGGCTCACCAGCGGCCACCAACTGGCTCTTAATAGTTATGAAAACCGTGTGTACCAAGTTGGCATTGAAGAACAAAAAGACATTGTGGCGAAGTTTTATCGCCCAGGGCGCTGGAGCCGCGACACCATATTACAAGAGCACGAATTCAGCTTGTTTGCCCAAGAAGATGAGTTGCCGGTTATTGCCCCCATGCAAATCAATGGCGAATCCTTATTTGAATACCAAGGGTTTTATATTGCTTTATTCCCTAAACAAGGTGGCCACAGTGGACACATTGAAAACCTAGACGACTTTGAGCAAATGGGACGCTTAATTGCTCGTTTGCATCAAACCGCCAATGCCGTTGAATGTGACCAGCGTGGTGATATGACACCACAAAAGTTTGCCCGCGATAGCCGCCAATTTTTATTGGATAACCAGTTTATCGACGACAGCTTATTACCGGCTTATGAATCCTTAAGTTTAGATATCTGCCATTTATTAGATGAGCAGTGGCACAACCCTAAAATGCAGTTGGTGCACGGGGATCTGCATGCCAGCAACCTAATCTGGCAACACGATCAACCTTATATGCTGGACCTTGATGACTGTATTCGTGCTCCGCGTATTCAAGATATGTGGATGTTATTAAATGGTGATCGCGATCAAATGCAGGCTCAACTGGCGGCCATGGCCCGTGGTTATGAGATGTTTTTGCCGTTTCCTGCGGATCAACTGCCTCTGATAGAAGTTCTGCGTACCATGCGCTTAATGCACTACAGCGCATGGCTAGCCAAACGCTGGGACGACCCAGCCTTTAAAATGGCGTTCCCTTGGTTTAATACTGCTCGCTATTGGTCTGATGAAATTCTCACTCTACGGGAGCAATTTTCCGCCTTGCAAGAGCACCCATTACAACTTATTGGCTAGATAAACTTGCCTTAACACTTTGCACAAATCGCCGGTATCGGTAAACTGCCGGCCAAAATGAACATAAAGGAATCATCATGAAATTAGTATTTACAGCACTGGCTATGGTTAGTATGTGTTTTGGTTACTGTGCATCCGCTCAAGAAGCCAGCAAAATCGACATGACAAAACTGTATGTTGGCGCCGGCATTAACCACAACCGTATTGATACATCATCACTGGGCAGCACCGACGGCAAAGCCAGCGGTTTTCAAATGTTTGCCGGCTACGAATACGGCCAAGTAAGCGGCATTGATATTTCAGCTGAAGCGGGCTTCATTCAAAGTGGTGAGTTTTACACAGGCTCTGACGAAGACGCCGACGGTATCTGGGCTGCAGGTGTGGCTCAGAAAGATCTACCGGAAATTAATCAAAAACTGGCTGCCATTGCTCGTTTAGGTTTTGGTTTGGGTGGGGATGACGGCCTACTAATGGGCTTTGGCGCGCAATACCGCTTAAACCCTCAAGCACTTTTACGCCTTGAGTACGTTAACAAAGACTTGTCTCAGTCTTATCAGCTAAACGCTGTGTTTGAGTTTTAACGCTCTACTCAAATAACATGGGTACTGATAACAGTGCCCATGCCCTCTTCTTATCTCACCACCCTAGCAACCATCTTAATCACAGCTTTACTGGCTGAAACAGGCCATTTTCACTACAATAGCCCTATTGAATTTAAAGTGATGCCTAATGAGCCTATCCCTGCCTAGTCAGCTATTGCTGCAACAAGATTTACCCCAAAACGCCTTACTGATAAACCCGCCCCGTGACGATCTCGCCCATGAGCTAGATGAACCCACGTGGCATGTGGCCAGTTTTAGTTATGCCGTACAGCAACAATATCAAAACATGGGTTACACCTGCACCAATGTATGCGCACCGTTATCACAAAGCTATTCACATATTGTGATCTACCTGCCAAAAGCAAAAGCACGCTTGCAGTATGTTTTGGATTACGCCATGAGCGCCTTAACCGAAGAAGGTGAAATTTGGTTTGTAGGTGAAAACAAAGGTGGCATTAAAAGTTTAGGTAAAAACCTAAAAGACGATTTTAACAGCATTGAAAAAATGGCCATGGGCAAACACAGCGCCATTGTGTGTGCCCAAGGCCCACAACGTAAAACCACATTTAAGCTTGATGATTATTTTATCAATCATGAAAACGAACTCGATTTAACCCTGCGTTCATTACCAGGTGTCTTTAGCCAAGAAAAATTAGATAAAGGCACACAGGTTTTATTAAAATATTTACCACGTAAATTAAAAGGCCGCATTTTAGATTTTGGCTGTGGCACAGGCACCATTGCCAGTTACATCAGTCAAAACCGTGAATATGAAGAAATCGAAATGATTGACGATGACTTCCTAGCGGTTAAAAGCGCACAAGCCAACATTGAAAGTAATCAAATCGAATTCACCGAAGCCTTTGCCAGCGACGGCTTTAGTGAAATTGAAGGGCGCTATAACTGGATTGTCAGCAACCCGCCGTTTCATCAAGGCATCAAGACCGATTACAACGTCACCGAAACATTTTTAAAACAAGCAAAAGAGTATTTAAAACTAAGCGGTAAATTACTCATCGTTGCCAATGAGTTTTTAAATTATGAAGTAATTCTGCGTGAAAATTTCAAAGGGGTGACAACGGTTGCCAAAGAAAATGGTTTTAAAGTCATTCAGTGTGAAGGGATTATGCGCAGTAAAAACTAGCAGATTGTTGCTAAAAGAGCATTTAAGCGAAGATAGCAGATAAAAAAAGGGCGGCTTTTATTGAACTAAAAGCCGCCCCTTTTTATTGTTTAATTTTTCGCTTTACGGCGACCAACGATTAACAAAAGCATTAGAGCAAACAGATAATAAGGTGAAAGAGCACCACTTATTTCAGCACGAGGTATTGGTTCTTCATTTTCATCTGCGGTTTCTTCTCGCTCTTCAAGCACTTCTTCAACTGGCTCTTGCGGTGTAACTTCTACCTCTTTTTCTCCTTCAAGCTTATCAAGCTCTTCAAAGACTTCAGATTGAGATACTAGATATGGCAAAAAAGGAGATACCGCTTGCTGATTGACTGTGAGAATATTTAATTGCGATTCACTTAAGTATACATGGGCTTGTTTAGTAGCTGATAATTTAGTAGAAATTGCCAAATCATTAATTGAACTGTAAGCACTATCAGTACTACCTACCTTTAACAATCCTACCTCCTCTGCATTTTTTATAGTGATTAGGCGATGTGTGTTTGACACCTGAACTGCCAAAATTTCCGACCCTTCACTCAATAAATCAGCTGAAAATTTTGAATCTAAAACAAAAACAGGAAAACCGAATAAGGGAATCATCATTCTCCAAACAAAAACGTCACCTGTATCACGTCTATCAAAACAGAATAAATAATTATCACTATTACGACACGCCATCAAATCGTGGACCGGCTTTGGGAAAGTTACAATTTGCTCTTTTTCGCCAAACTTAATCCATTGAAATTTCCAATTGCTTTCAGATTCAGCAACTAATACCGTGCCATTTACAAAAGGATATGCATGGTATTCTCTAACACCACTCGCATTAAATGTATAAGTATGACCTTTGTTTTGCTCAAGCCACTGCACTTTAAGTGATGACTCTTTAGATACCCCCATTAGACCTGACTCAGTATGAATTACATCAGCTGTGGCACTTAAAGAGGTATTCATTTTCTTTTGCCATTGAGGTTTTACCTGCCAGATTCCGGTATTTATACCACCTACCATGTGGGCGAACAAAACATCACCAACCCACAACAAATCTTTGATTTCACCTTCTGGTTTTTCATCTAACCAAGCTAAATTGTTCTCAACTTCCTCTGCTAAATCAAACACGCCTCCATCTGTATCGCTATTGAAATAAGCCATATCCAGCTCTTTTGCAATGCCAACTGTGTGAACGTTTTCATAATTGCTATCAAAGTGAATAGCCCTTGGAGCATTTGGACAATCCTCATCCCAATTTCGTACTAACTTGCGATTAATGTCATCATAAACCGTCCATGTGCCATCCTGATGGAATTGGAAATTTTCAAGGTTTGAGCCATCAAAAGTGGCTTTTTCTGTGGCCAATGTAAAACCTGATGCATTTAAAAATGTATTTAAATCTGCATTGTTAGTTTCAGCAACTGCCTGAGAAGTCGGTAGTTCAGGGCACTCTTCAATGATATCCAAATAAGCATACAAATTAGTATCATCTGATTCTTGTTCTATATACTTAATCGCATCAATGGTCATATTTAGATCAACATCAATAGTAATACCAGCCGAAAGCACCTGCGAAGAAAACATCAGCAGAAAAAGCGAACGCAACAACATGGAATAGTCCTTTATATTTTATTATTTTTATAAGTTTAAATTTTAAAATGTTTTGAATTAATTATTCATCATCAAACTCGCGCCCTTCATAAAACCCTGGGGCTAAGTTTTCGAAGCGAGTGTATTTACCAATAAAGGCCAATCGGTCTGTGCCGATTTCACCGTTACGGTGTTTACCAATAATAATTTCGCCTATGCCTTTATCTGGTGAGTCTTCGTTATACACTTCGTCACGATAGATAAACGCAATGATGTCCGCATCCTGCTCGATGGCGCCCGACTCACGCAAATCCGACATAACCGGGCGTTTATTTGGGCGTTGCTCCAATGAGCGGTTTAACTGAGACAGCGCAATCACTGGGCAACCAAACTCTTTGGCGATGGCTTTTAATGAGCGCGAGATTTCAGATATTTCTTGAGTACGCCCTTCACTCTTACCGGCCACCGTCATTAACTGAAGGTAATCCACCATAACCAGAGCAAGGTCATTATTATTTTCACGATAAACACGACGACAACGGGCACGCATTTCTTGTGGCGTTAATGCGGCGGTATCATCAATATAAAGCGGCTTATCTTTTAGCATATTGAATGCCGAGGTCAGCTTTGGCCAATCCTCTTCATCTAACTTACCGCTTCGTAATTTATTCGAAGGAATACGACCAACCGATGAATACATACGCATTAAAATGGCTTCTTTGGGCATCTCCATACTAAAAACCAAAACCGGGCGGCCAGTTTCAAGCAGTGCGTTTTCACACAAGTTCATAGCAAAGGTGGTTTTACCCATGGAAGGACGGCCAGCCACAATCACTAAGTCAGCAGTTTGGAAACCGTTGGTGCGTTTATCCAAATCGGTAAAACCTGTGGTTAAACCGGTCAGGCCGTCTTCCATATTGAAAAGCTCTTCGATCTTTTCAAGGGTACGGGACATAATTGGGTTAACGTGTTCAGGGCCGGAATCTTTTTTGCCGCCCCCTTCTGCCACTTCTGCAATGCGCTTTTCGGCATCGCTGATTAAACTTAATGGGTCTTGACCTTTGTTGTTGTAAGCACTGCCTGCAATATCGGTTGCGGCTTCGGCTAAACGGCGCAGTAAGGCTTTTTCTTTAACAATGTCAGCATACGCGGCGATATTGGCAGCAGATGGCGTGCGCTCTACTAGGTCAGATAAATAACCCAAACCACCAATGTTTTCTAATTCTTCTAAGCCTTCAAGTTCGTCACTTAACGTTAAAACATCAAATGGCTTTTCTTTTTCAGCAAGGGTGCAAATCACTTGATAGATTAAACGATGACTGTGTCGATAAAAGTCATCGGTTTGTAAGCGCTCAGATACCACCTCAAACGCACGGTTATCCAGCATCAAGCCGCCAATAACGGATTGCTCAGCATCCGCAGAATTGGGTGGCATTTTTAGATTTTCGACTTGCTGGTCCATTGGATAAAAAACAACCGATTTATTGTAAATTAAATAGCCGCTTAGTTTGCCCGTTTATGCGTTTAAGCTCAATGACTTATACAACCACCGCCAGCTAGATGGCCCAAAAGACAGGCATAAAAAAACCCCGAACACAGGTTCGAGGTTTTTATCAATAGTGCTTACTTAAATGGAAAACCACCACCGCCCATACCTGGCGGCAGACCACCACCTGGCATTCCTCCTGGGCCACCTTTACCGCCCATACCACCCATGGCGCTCATCATTTTGCGCATACCACCTTTGCCGGTCATTTTTTTCATGACCTTTTGCATTTGTTTATGCTGCTTTAATACACGGTTAATGGTTTGAATGTCGGTACCAGAACCCGCTGCAATACGCTTTTTGCGCGAACCGTTGATCTTGTCTGGGAAGTGACGCTCTAAAGGGGTCATGGAGTTGATCACCGCTTCAGTTTGCGACAATTGTTTTTCAGCTTGATCCATCTGGCCTGCTGCTTGGCCCATGTTGCCCATACCCGGCAGTTTATCCATCATGCCCATTAAGCCGCCCATGTTTTTCATTTGCAGCAATTGGTCACGGAAGTCTTCAAGGTCAAAACCTTTGCCTTTTTTGATCTTTTTCGCCAGTTTATCGGCTTTTTCTTTATCTATTTTGCGTTCGGCTTCTTCGATCAGGGTGAGAACGTCACCCATATCTAAAATACGTGAGGCCACACGATCTGGGTGGAAAGGTTCTAGGGCATCAATTTTTTCGCCCATACCCATGAATTTAAGTGGCTTACCCGTAATATGACGAACAGATAGCGCCGCACCACCACGAGCATCACCGTCGGCTTTGGTCAGTACCACACCGGTTAGCGGCAAAGCTTCGTTAAACGCTTTAGCGGTGTTGGCCGCGTCTTGACCCGTCATGGCGTCAACCACAAACAAGGTTTCAACTGGGTTAATGGCTTTATGCAACTGCTGGATCTCAGCCATCATTTCTTCATCGATAGCCAAACGACCTGCTGTATCGACGATCAATACATCTGAAAATTGTGTTTTTGCTTCTTTGATGGCGGCATTGACAATATCAATGGGTTTTTGCGAGATATCAGATGGGAAAAACTTAGCGCCCACTTCGCCAGCAAGGGTCTCAAGCTGTTTGATAGCCGCTGGGCGGTAGACGTCAGCCGATACCACCATGACTTTTTTCTTTTCACGCTCTTGCAGGTATTTAGCCAGCTTAGCCACAGTGGTGGTTTTACCCGCACCCTGTAGACCGGCCATTAAGATAATGGCAGGCGGCTTGGCAGCAAGGTCTAGGCCTTCGTTGGCGTCACCCATAACGCGCTGCAGTTCTTCATGCACAATTTTCAGTAAGGCTTGGCCTGGGCTTAAGCTCTTTAGCACTTCACTGCCGATGGCACGCTCTTTCACCTGATTGGTGAATTCTTTCACCACAGGCAAGGCAACGTCGGCTTCTAATAAAGCCATGCGTACTTCACGCAACGTGCCTTTGATGTTGTCTTCGGTGATTTTGGCTTTGCCACTAATGGCGCGCAGGGCACCATTTAAGCGGTCTTGTAAATTCTCAAACATATTTCATGTCTCTATTTATTCGGCCAGGCAGATTAGGCTCAGAAAACCTAGGCAACTCTATACATCTGGCGCATCTATGTGCACAATTGTCCGGCATTATATAGGTAAGCGCCGCATAACTCACTCTTCTGTGCCTCGGCTTTTAGAAATAGTGAAGGCCAACATAATAACAACCCATGCATTTAGGGATCGCCATTCATATGGTTACGCTGTTTACACTCATTGCCATTACATTTTATATCTTAAGTGGTGTTGCTCAATACACCGCCATTCGCCAGCCTTCACCACGTATTCGGGCCCGTGTTTTGAGCCTTGGTTCATTGGCCATTATCTTTCATGGCTTGGCTTGGTTCACACCGTTATTTAATCAAACCATGGACCTACGGTTTTTTCAGGTAGGCTCATTAATTTCACTCGTGATCAGCGCTTTGATTCTAATTAGTGCGCTGCGTAAGCCCCTTGAAAGCCTCTTTCTTGGGGTGTTCCCCATGGCAATCATCATACTTGCTTGCAACCTCGTATTTTCTGACAACAACAGCGTCGTCAAACATTATGATACTGGCCTAATGAGTCACATTATCTTATCGATCATGGCTTATAGCGTTTTAAGCATTGCTGCTTTCCAAGCCATATTGCTTATGGTGCAAGACCACCAACTTAAACATAAACATATGACAGGCATCATGCGGGTTTTACCCCCACTGCAAACGATGGATCGCCTTTTATTCGACATGATCAGCATTGGCACGTTATTGCTGACACTGGCCATCGGCTCTGGGTTTATTTTCTTAGATGATCTTTTTGCCCAACATCTTGTGCACAAAACAGCGTTTACATTAATGGCATGGGCGGTATATAGCGCGCTATTGCTAGGGCATTGGCGCCTTGGCTGGCGAGGTAACGTGGCCAGTAAGTGGACGCTAGTGGGCACGTCTTTGTTAATCTTGGCCTACTTTGGTAGCAAGCTGGTACTTGAGATTATCCTCAAGCGTTAACCGCCTTGCTCTTAAGGGCTTTAACACTTTGGTTGGCGCTAATTTCTGATACACTAGCGCCATCTTTTGTTTTCAGGAACGCTTCGTGAGCGACATACCTTTAAGTCTGCTGTTTGCAGCTTTATTTTTCCTTGTGATTTTTTCTGCTTTCTTCTCTAGTTCTGAAACCGGCATGATGTCCCTTAATCGCTACCGCATGCGGCATTTAGCGAAACAAGGCCATGGCGGAGCGAAACGAGCCACCAAGTTACTTAACCGTACAGACCGCCTTATTGGCGTGATCTTAATTGGTAATAACTTTGTGAATATTGCCGCGGCTTCTATTGCCACGATTATTGCCCAGCGCATCTGGGTGGACAATCCTGAGCTGGGTGTTTCCATTGCCACTGTTTTGCTGACGTTGGTTATCTTGATTTTCTCGGAAGTGACGCCAAAAACCATCGCCGCCAATCATCCTGAAAAAATAGCGTTTCCTGCCAGTTATTTATTGCAGCCTTTGCTGATATTACTCATGCCGTTTGTTTATGTGGTCAATGGCATCGCTAATATATTAATACGCATTACAGGCCTTAAGCTTGATCAAGACAGTAAAGACTTACTGAGCACCGAAGAGTTTCGCACCCTGGTTCATGAAGCAGGCGCCTTGATTCCCCGTCGTCGTCAACAAATGCTGCTATCGATTCTAGATTTAGAAACCGTTCGGGTGAACGACATCATGGTGCCGCGTAATGAAATTATTGGCATAGATTTAGATGAAGACATCCGTGATATCGAAACCATTATGCGCACCAGCCAGCACACTCGACTACCGGTTTGGAAAGGCAATATTAATAATATCATTGGCATACTGCACATGCGTAACGCAGCCAAAATTTTAGCCCAAACCGAATTCAATAAGGCAGAACTACTGCAAGTCACCCGTGAGCCTTATTTCATTCCTGAAACCGCTCAATTGCATAACCAGTTATTTAACTTTCAAACTGAGCAGCGCCGTATTGCCATCGTGGTGGATGAGTATGGCAACGTGCAGGGCATTGCCACCCTTGAGGATATTCTTGAAGAGATCGTGGGTGACTTCACCAGTGATGCCTCTAACACCAGCAAAGACATTACCCCTCAAGACGATGACAGCTTTATCATTGATGGCACCATTACCATTCGCGAATTAAACAAAGCACTTGATTTTGACTTGCCTACAAGCGGTCCAAAAACATTTAGTGGCTTAATCATTGAAAGCTTAGAGTCTATTCCTGAAAACAATGTGTGTTTGAAAATCGACAACTACCGAATAGAAATCCTCAAAGTACGAGCCAACACCATTAAGTCAGCGAAAATTTGTAAAGTTTAACCGAATCTAAATGTCTTTTGTTTTAATGACTTTTTAATACACCAACATAATTTAACCCGTATTGATTGCGGGTTAAATTTTTAGATCCAGCCTTTTTCCCACCACAGCACAGTACTATGCAGTCTGACTCTACTTTTTTCCCAAGGCCTATGGCCATTGCCCTGCTGATCATGTGTGCCACATTATTTGCTGGTAACCACATTGGTGCTCGCTTTGCATTTGACAATGGTGCGGGGCTATTATTTGCTGTGTTAGCGCGCAGCTTGTTATCTTTAATTTTTATGTTCAGCATTGTTAAACTGCGCAAAGCATCAATGAAAATCCCTGCCCATTTAATTAAATGGCAACTGCTTTTGGGATTTTTAATCGCAGCCCAAAGCGCCCTTTTATATTCTGCAATCACTTTGATTCCGGTTGCCATGGCATTACTGTTAGTTAACACCTGGCCCATGATGTTTATCATGGCAAACTGGATCAGCGGTAAAAGCAAACCCAATGTAAAAATGTTTTTACTGTTAGTCATGATTTTAATTGGGTTGATTCTTGTTTTAAACATCGACCTAAGTGCACCCATCAGTGATGATTGGTTATTGGGTGTGTGTTTTGGTATTGCTTCCGCCATTTTTTTAGCCACCACCATGTGGGTCACACAGTATCAATTAGCAGGCATAGCTGGGTCTGTGCGCAGTGCTTACATTATGATGATAGTGGTTATTAGCATGTTGCTAGCTGGAGTATTTGAAATATTGCCAGGGGGGCTAGACTTACCACACAATACAACTGGTTGGGCAGGAATTGGGGCGCTTGCTGTTTTATATGGCATTGCTGTCACAACATTATTTGTACTGACACCACGATTGGATATGGCGCGAAACTCACCCATTTTAAACTTTGAACCCGTGGCGTCTTTATTTTTAAGTTATGTATTTCTAGAGCAGTTTTTAAACTCGTTACAGCTTATTGGCGGCGCTATTGTGGTATTGGGCATTATGGCCATTGGCTTGTCGCGCGCATAAAAAAACCACAACGCTAACGCCATGGTTTTAATTAAGCAGAGCTTAAACAATCAAGCCACTTAGAGTGTGATGGTGACTTCACTTGAGCACGCCATAGCCAGGGATTTTGCTTCTTCTATGCTTTTTCCGGTGGCCAACGCCACGCCCATTCGACGAGTCCCACTGACTTCTGGTTTACCAAATAATCGTAACTGCGTGTTTTCGATGGCAAGGGCTTTATCTAAATTACCAAAGCTTACGTTTTGGCTTTCACCCGATACTAAAATAACACTGGAGGCACTTGGGCCATTTTGTTTAATTTGCACGATAGGTAAATCTAAAATAGCACGGGCATGTAATGCAAACTCTGACAAATCTTGTGATACAAGAGTCACCAGCCCAGTATCATGAGGTCTTGGTGATACTTCACTAAAGATCACTTCATCCCCTTTAATAAATAACTCAACCCCAAACAAACCTTTACCACCTAATGCTGTGGTCACTTTTTTAGCCATGTCTTGTGACGCATTTAATGCCTGTTCACTCATGGCTTGTGGCTGCCAAGACTCTTGGTAATCGCCCCCTTCTTGGCGATGACCAATAGGGGCACAAAATGATGTAGTCATCTCACCATTCACATCACGATGGCGAATAGTGAGCAAGGTAATTTCAAAATCAAAGTCCACAAAACCTTCAACAATTACTTTGCCTTTACCTGCACGCCCACCTTCTTGTGCATAATCCCAAGCGGCATCGATTTCATTTTCATTACGCAATAACGACTGACCTTTACCAGAAGAGCTCATGATCGGTTTAATCACGCAGGGTAAACCAATTTTTTTAATGGCTTGCAGGTACTCATCTTTATTTTGTGCAAACTGATATTGGCTGGTTTTAAGGCCTAATTCTTCAGCGGCTAAACGACGAATGCCTTCACGGTTCATGGTTAACTGCGTGGCTTTAGCAGTAGGTATAATGGTAAAACCTTCGCTTTCAAGTTCAGCCAAGGTGTCCGTCGCAATGGCTTCAATCTCAGGCACAATTAAATCCGGTTTTTCTAATTCAATAATGTCTCGCAAGGCAGAGCCATCCAACATACTCACCACATGTGAGCGATGAGCCACTTGCATGGCCGGTGCATTGGCATAACGATCTACTGCGATTACCTCGACACCTAGGCGCTGAAGTTCAATGGCGACTTCTTTACCTAATTCACCGGCGCCACATAACATGACTTTTTTGGCGCTTTGACTAAGTGGTGTACCAAGCACGACAGACATAATTGATTCCTTAAAATAATTAGCGCAAGTGTAACAAAAGTTGCTTTGATTTTAGACATAAAAAAACCAGCGATTGCTGGTTTGATATTTAGAATGTCATTAGGTTTCCTGAGGCTTTTTCTCGCTCACTGACATTTTCAAGTACTTTTATTTTTTCGTTATTATCCATGGTTCCCCAATGCATGATTTCGTCACCGGTACGGTAGCAGCCAATGCACACATCGTTTTCATCCAATGCGCACACGGCCACACACGGTGACTTAACCATACCTAATACATTTTTTTCAATTTTACTCATTCTACTAAATTGCCTTAACCACGTATTATTCAACCGGCTTAATGTATTTGCTCGGTTTTAAATCTTGCTGATATCGTTTTGAATTATGCACGTAATGGGCGGCACTAAATTCAAGTTGTTTTTTTTGGTTGTCTGTTAATTCTTTTTTGATTTTACCAGGGCTGCCCACCACCATTGAGCCATCAGGAATCACCATTCCCTCTGGTATTAATGCATTGGCACCGATTAAACAATGTTTACCAATTTTAGCGCCGTTTAACACCACAGCATTAATGCCCACTAAGGTGTAATCCCCAACCTCACAACCATGAAGCATGGCTTTGTGACCTACGGTCACCCCTTTACCTAGCGTCAATTTAAAGCCAGGATCCGTGTGCAAAATAGCACCATCTTGTACGTTACTGTTTTCGCCTATGGTTATGACATCGTTATCAGCTCGTATCACTGCATTAAACCAAACCGATGCATTATTTTGTAATACAACGTTGCCAATCAACTGTGCGCTTTGAGCAATAAAATGCCCTTCGCCTTGTAACTCAATATCTCGATCTGATAGTGCATACATCATATTAAACCTATTTATTTTTATTGGTTAACTTGAAGCTCGGCATTCAAGTATTTTTTATTTTTCCATTAGGCCATCAAGGGAGCCTAGGGTCAGCTCAAAATCAGTATCAAAAAACTGATTAAACATTTCAGCCAACATAACCGCCGTTAAACCCCAGATGGTGTAATCCTCAAAATACCAACGGGGCCCTCTAAAACTGCCAAACTGATCAATTTGATCAGGCTCACCCTCAAGGAAAAACCGAAGAGGCACATGAAATAATGCATCAATCTCTTCAGAGTCACTGCTAAGTGGGACATTGCCCGGCACAATGGCTAATACTGGCGTCACCAAAAAACCATAGCGAGAAACCACTTGATCTAATGTGCCAATAACCTCCACATGATTTGGGTCTAAATGAATTTCTTCATGGGCCTCACGCAAAGCGGTGGCAATAATATCAACATCATTGTCTTCTCGCTTACCTCCGGGAAAAGCCACTTCGCCTTTATGAGTGGGCATATGGCTTGAGCGTAGCGTGAGAATGACCCTTGGTTCCGGCTCATCGGTTATCGCAATGAGCACCCCAGCTTGGGCTAGTTGGCAATCACTTAACTCTCTTGGCACATGGGCTTTTACTTTATTAACTAGTCGATCTAAACCCATTGGCCACCTCGATTACTGCGCGTATTTTAACCATTTTTTATTTTTGATGCAGTTAACTAATGTAACACTGTCAGCAAAAGGGTGCTGCATCACATTTTATTAAAATTAGCTTATATGAATTATTCCTAAATAGAGGCTTCATCTATGCCTTTATTCAATGAAAAAGCAAAGTCACGGTAAATACTGTTTTTATAAGCTATTGATATTAAAGCCTATTTTTAGAATTTATCCAGTTCTGGCATTAAACCTTCTGTCAAAGAACCGTCCCCACAAGCACGAAGTAGGGAACGTGACAAGCTCATGACACTCCCCTTAGATTGGTAAACTGTCACCATTGATAGAACCCATTTGAGATGCATTTTATGCAAAAGCCATTACCGAGTTTTGAGCGCATGTTAGACATGGCCAAGAACAACCCAGATGCACTAGAACAGCTCCGTTTAGAGATGGTGCGTGACGCAATTAATGCGGCCCCTGAAGATTATCGTCAACGTTTACACGGTTTACAGTTTCAAATTGATGGCCAACGTCTAGTAAGTAAAAACCCTATGCAGGCGTGCTTGGAAATCAGCCGTATGATGCACAATTCACTGCAGGATCTAAAAGCCTATATCGATGGTCATACGGGTGAAACATCGGCGCCAGAAGCTCAAGCCCAACCTGCTAAGATTCTTAACTTTCCAACAGAAGTGTAAACCCCTTGTAGTATGAAGCAGTCAAGCTTAGGCTGCTTTGTACCTCGCGCTCATCGGGGCAACCTTTGCCTTGAGCCAGAATTCACCGTTATACTGCTTACCTTGAATAATCTTGGATACCTCCATGAAGTATTGCAGTGAATGCGCTCACCCTGTTAGCTACCTGATTCCATCTGGGGATAATCGCGAACGTGCTGTTTGTGATCATTGCGGCACGATTCACTATGTTAATCCGCGTATTATTGCAGGCACTTTACCGGTATTCGAAGGTCAGGTATTGCTGTGTAAGCGGGCCATCGAGCCTCGTAAGGGTTATTGGACCCTGCCCGCAGGCTTTATGGAAAAAGGTGAAACATTAGAGCAAGGTGCCGCCCGAGAAACATTAGAAGAGGCTGGTATCCACATTACCTGTGGCCAATTATTAAGCTCAATTAGTGTCCCTCATATTTCCCAAGTGCATATTTTCTTTTTGGCTCACATGACAGGGCCTGAACATGCAGCACATACCAGTGAAAGTTTAGAGGTAAAACTGTTTAGCTTTGACGAGATTCCCTGGGATGAGATTGCCTTTCCTACGGTCAAAAAAACCTTAAAATTCTATTTAGAAGATTTGGCTCACAGCTCAATACAAACTCGAGTATTGGATATTCAGTTTGAAGAACGCCTAAAAAAGACTAATTAAGCTCCTCTAAGGTCAAGGCTTTATAAACATCATAGGCGGGCTCTTCATAGGGGTGTGCCGCTTTTAAAGCCGCTAAAACCTGTTTGATAAACTGAGCCTCACACACCATTTCAAGCTTAAATTCATCAACCGTTTCTAATTGACCCACCTCACCAATGAACGCCTGACTACCCGCTAAGGGTTTAAACTGGCCAGTGCCTTGGGTTTGCCAACAGCAATGCTCGTACAAGCCGATACGCCCTGCTCCGGCTGCAAACATGGCACTTTTAACTTCGTTAAGGTGAGAGCTGGGTACGTAAACATTAATTCGATACATCTTTACTTCACTTGTGTTTGTGTCATGTCGACAAGCTCAATAAGGTTATCCATGGCCTCTTGTGCGCTGTGACCACAAATATCCACTTCAGCCGTAAATTGCTCACATACTTTTGGGCGCTCTGGTTGGCCAAAGATTTTGCACAGGTTTTCATCGTTTAACTGAATACAGCGCACCCCTTCAGGTTTGCCATCTGGCATTCCGGGAATAGCACTGGAGATGGACGGCGCAATACAACAAGCACCACAACCAGGATTACACTGCATAACAC
This sequence comes from Bermanella sp. WJH001, assembly GCF_030070105.1. Taxonomy (NCBI): domain Bacteria; kingdom Pseudomonadati; phylum Pseudomonadota; class Gammaproteobacteria; order Oceanospirillales; family Oceanospirillaceae; genus Bermanella; species Bermanella sp. WJH001. Next base: position 1,600,448 of record NZ_JASJOO010000002.1, read on the forward strand.
ATCCTATTAGCTTAAGTGACAAGCATGTCACAAACCAAGCAAATTCACCAATTGGCGGTTATAACGGGTGCAGTAGCGCTCAAGTAGAATCTTTTCATCAATCCCCATCTCAGACTGCTCATATAAACGAAATTCGTTTAATACCTTAATGCGATACTTTTGTTTAATTACATCTAAATGCTTCTCTTGCAGCCCCGGAATACGGCGCTCTTTGTTATCACCAAAGATATAACCCACAAAGGTAGGGTAAGGGCTTTGGGCACTTTGCTTGGCATCTTCCACAGGGTACTGAAATAAACTGTAATCTAATCCGCGCCCTAAGGAACTTATTGAGACAAGCAGCATCAATAACATGACTAGGCTTTTCATGGTCTTTCCTTTTGAAATGGCTCCTTGTTTGGCACACCTTGGTGTGCCTTTTTTTATTCTAGCCTATTAAAGAGTAGGCGTCGGTTAACACCATTCAGACGCAGCAAAAGCGATTACAAAAAACCAGCTTAAGGTTTGCATTCAAACCTTAGCGCTCATACCATGCTCTATTAAACGCATACCACTGAATACGAATGGTTACATGACACGTGCCTGTGAATGTAGCCTCACTGTAATGGACAGCCATATGACCGCTGGATTATTTCCCGAAGAAAACGTCAACGATATTTTTTTCTCACGTCACGACGAACAAGAACTATTAGGCAGTGCCTCTCACCACCCATTTACCCTTGATGGTAAAGAATGGTTAACCGTTGAGCATTATTACCAAGCCATGCTGTTTGATAACGTAGCACTTCAAGAAAAAATCCGCTCACAGCCAAATGCAAAAGCAGCCATAGCTGCGACCAAGTGGCGCTTTTTTCAAAAGAAAAAAGATTGGAAAAAACGTCGCCAAGTTCTCATGACCCGCGCCGTTTATACCAAATGTAAAACTCACCCAGAAGTAGCCGAAAAGCTCTTATCCACAGAGGATTTTAAATTAGTTGAAAACAGTGCCTATGATTATTTTTGGGGCTGTGGCCGTGATCGCCGTGCAGAGAATACCTACGGCAAGGTGATGATGAATGTGCGAGAGAAATTAAAACAAGAACAGGTTGTTTGAAAATTTACAGTAGGATGGGTTAGGTGCGAGTGCAACGAACAGCGTAACCCATCACCATCTTTAAGCTTACATAATTCGTAACCTTCAAACCTTGAAAATCGACACTCTTATTCACTCGCGGGTGCGAGTTCGTACATTTTTTCCAATTTGTAGGTCGGGTAGTATCCGACGTTAATTGTTATCGGGCGCGGCACCCTCCTACAGGTTGTCTATAAAATTGTAGGAGGGTACCCCGCGCCCGATCTATAACAGCAAAAACTAAAACGTATTAAGCAAACTCTTCCATAAAGTCCAATTCCGCTTGCTGACGCACCACTTGTCGATGGTGTGCCCACAACTCTTGAATCTTTTCTTTATTACATTGTTGCCTATCAACTAATACACGGGTATTCAGTTCGCCACGTTTACCTGCCGCTAATGGCACTTTGCTAAATACGTATTGGTTTGAAATCAAATCCATAAACGGACCAGACTTACTGGTCGGCATGATGAATAACAACTGCAAACCTAAACTCTCTGTTAGATAGTTGATCACTTCTTTAGAACGGGTTTCATCCATTTTACTAAAGGCTTCATCTACTAAGACCATACGCAAATGGGTATCGCCTTTATTAAAACGGAACGCCGAGGTTATGGCAGCACTTCGAATAATATAAGCAGGGGTTTCTAATTGACCACCCGAACCCGTACCGTACTGTGACAGCGCAATCGGCTCTTTGCCTTCAGGTTGTTTATAAATTTCATAACTGCGGTAGTTACGGTAATCCGATAAACGCTCTAATTCACGCATGGCTTTTTGTTCGTCGTCGCTTAATAGCATTTCCATTAATTGACTGCGAACTTTGGCACTTTTGGCGCTTAGTTCAACTTCGAACAAGGTTTGGCCTTCACCAATGGATGGGTTTTTAATGACCTCTTCGAAGAAGTTCCAGTAATCTTTAAACTCTGGCACCCACTCCCAGTCAAACCAATAGCATTCTTTATCGGTACCAAATTTATGGTGTCGCAGTTCGTTGTTCATTTCTTCTAATGTACGCTTACCTTCGCTAATGGCTTGGTAAATGGCGTGACATAAGTTGGTTACAAACGCGTTATCAAAACTGTCTTTTAAGCTGGATAACTTATCTTGTTTCTCAACCAAAATATTATTTTTTAAGCGATTATGAATGCGATCAATCTCGCGCTGAACATCACAAATACCTTGGAAAAATACCGCACTGTGTTCATCACCATAATCCGGCACATACACAATGGAATCCACGGTTTGGCAACGTTGATTATGATCATTAATGGCTCGATCCAAGCTTTGAGCACGGCTGTTAAGTTCGCTTAATATGGCTTGTTGTTGATTTTGTGCAATCTCTGCTGTGGTGCGTGCCGCTTCTTCATCGGCATCCACTAAGCATTTTTCAATATCAAAATCTGGCCATACCTTACTGATTGAGCGTAAGTTATCTTCATTGGCGTCGGCTTTTTCTGCGGTAAATTCTTGTTGGTCACTTAACACTGCGCAGCGTTTTTCGCTTTCTTTAAGCTGCTGCGCGGTACGACCTAATTCACCGTCTAAGGTTTGAATCTGCTGATCAAGTACTTGCGCTTGTTCGGCCAGTTCACGATATTCATCTTCAAGCAATGAGAAGTCAGACAAATCAATTTGATCTAACTGTTTCTCAGCATTACGCCATTGACGGTTTACGCTCACCATTTGTTGTAATTGATCGGCATAGGTTAAATGACGAAGTTGATTTACCGACAACAATAAATCTTGTGCTTCGCGCTGACTTTGTTGAGCTTGGCTAGCTTGCTCTGCTAACTGCTGGAATTCTTTTTGTTTTGCACTTAAGGCACGCTCACGAGCACCTTGGCCAAATACTAATTCGGTATCGCTCATATCACAGCGATACATAGAGTAAGACCCTGACCCCATACCTTGTTTGGTTAAACCACGGCGGGTTTTACGTAATACTTGTGCATCGGCTGCTTGTTCAACACTGCCGTAACTGGCCATTAAATAATGTTTTGCCGTTGCGTGTTCAAACTTCATTAAATTCATAATGGAGTTATGAGGGACATTTTGACGATCCGCATCTTGTTTCGCTTTGCTCCCTTGAATCACACGGGCGCGGTTACCACCTGGCATGTTACGCACAATACTGATGGCATCGGATTCGTAATCTTCTTCTACTATAATCGAGAAACGAGCACCACCGATGTAACCTTCTATGGCGTTTTGCCAATCTTGATCCAGCACTTCAACATAATCACACAGTACTTTAGGGTCAGCCTGTGGGCACTCACGGCGAATAGCATCTAAAGCGGCTTCAACAAAATACGGATAACTTACTTGGCTTGAGTGTAAGCGGTCCATGTCTTGCTGAATTTGCTGCATTTTCTTTTGCTGCGCTTGCAGTTTTTGCTCACGACGGTCAGCAAGGCGTGCTAACTGATCACGTAAACTCACACCTTCTGTGGTTAGCTCTGCATTAAACCAAAGTTCACGCCATTGGTTAATTTGCTCTTGACGTTTAATACCCTCATCAAGATGAGATTCCAGCGGCGACATATCAATCATGTCTTTATTTAAAATAGCCGGAAAGTCTAATTGATCAGCATCTGACAATTGCATGACTTGCTTGCCTTGCTGCAAAAACTTGCGCTCATTTAAAGCCGGAATTTCAACGCCAACACTGGTATTTTGCAACGTTTTATAAATGCTTTTAGTGGCATCTAAGGTATATTTAAGTTGCTTGTCTTGCTCTAACAGTAATACAGCTTGTTGTTGTAACTGCTTTTGAAAGCCGGTGATTTCCTGTTCAAGATGGTCTTTGTCTTTTAGTGCAGGAATCCCCTGACGACGAGCCTCTAAACCCACCAGTTCTTCACGGGATTGTTTACGACGAGCCTCTGCGGTTTCACGTTCGTTTTGTTTATGGTTTAAATCGCTGCGTAATTGTTGCTGCTGATTCTTAGCATCGCGGTAAGCCGTTTGGTCTTCAACGTAGCGGCTTTTGGCTGCCACGTAGTGAGCCACTTGATAATCAATCCATTGATCGATATACGTTTGGCTATTGGATTTTGCATCCAACAATACTTTAATGTTTTCAATTAAACCTTGCGCATCCGATTCCATGGCGTGAATGGTTTTCATTAATTCAGACACGCTGCGAATCGCTTCACCTAGATCTTTTTTCTCTAGGATTTCATTGGCCACAAATCCATTAATACTCTTAACTGGCTTATAGGCCATAAAACGTGAAAAGGCTTTGGCTGCGTTTAATGCTTCGCGTTCACTGATGGCATCATCACGACCTTGAAGCGCACTGTATAAACGACGTAGATATTGTTTTTTAGTATCGTATTTTTCTACCGCACGCTGGCCACAACGTTTCTGTAAACGTTTAAATATTTTATCTACGGCAACAACTTGTTTGTTGCCGTCTTCTTCTAATAAAAAATCACTTTGTGTGAGTTCATGGCCTGCCACAATCATTAATAAGAAGTCACTTTGGCGAGCCACCGCTTGATTGCCGGCTTTATCGATGTATGCACTGACACCAATCACCGCTGTAAATGGCTGCCCACTTTCACCTTGTGTTGGATGAAACACTGCGGCCAAATAACCGTTGGCGCCACCTGGGCGTGCGTATGAGCCATCATCACAACCCAAAACATAAGATGCTAAAGTACGCACTTGTTTGCCACGGCCTTTTTGCGTGGCTTCGTCTTGGCCTGGGTTGTAATTAAATAAATTATCATGGGCCGCCGTCATGATGGTTTGAATGGCATCGGCCGCTGTGGTTTTACCGCTACCGTTACCACCGCTTAATAGGTTGATGGGGCCAAAGTCAAATTCGGTAGCAGGGATATTGCCCCAATTTACGTAGACGAATTTTTTAAGAAACATTACTTAGACTCCTGCGCAAATACACTCGGGCTATTTTCGAAAGCCTCTTCTTCGTCATCAATCTCGGATTCTGCTTGCTCGCTTTCGTTTGCTGTTGATGCTTCGGTTTCACCCGTTTCTGATTTTGAATCCGCTTGTTCACTGACTTCAATCTCAGCTTCTTCTTGCTCAGCCACTAGCGTGCTTAATACTTCATCACTGACGTAACTCATGATCATAGGGCGCACTTTTAACCAAAACTCAGCATGTTCTAACGCATCTTCATTCGCTAGCTGTATTAGACGCAACTGACGCAAACGGCGAAACAGGTTTTTACGTTCCGTTAATTGCTCTGGTAAACTGCGACCCAATAAATTTTTCAAGGCAATACTTAATGATTCAAGGCTTACCATGACGCAACCTTGCTCATCTACTAACCCTTCACGCAAGGCTTTGTCGTATTGTGAGCGTAATACTAATACCAAGGCCACTTCGTTTTGACTTAAGCGTACTCGCATGCCGCTATTAAACGGCTGGTCATCTTCTTCCATGCCAGGCACTTGTGCACCTGGGGGGAAACAACGGATAAATTGAAAACGACGATCATGTTGAATGCGAATCGCCATTAACGAGATATAATCTTGTACAATTTCTTCAATGCGAAGATAGCGGTCATACAGCACTTGCTCGACCTGTGATTCGTCACGACAGATCACTCCATAATCCATTAAACGAATTACCAATTCGCTGAATTCTTTAAGCTGTACGCCTTCTTTTTCTAATAACTGTTCTATTTTATTTAACATATTAGTCCTGGCCCATCTGCGAGCGTTGTTGGTGCCTGAGCACACAATAGTCTCTACGCCGCAGCGTTTTCTTTTTTAATTAGGCGAATGCTGAACACATCTTTTTGTTCGAAGTATTCATCTGATTTTTGATCCACCCAATTTAATTCAAAATGGTATTCGCTGGATAAGTTATCCACCGCGCCCACACTCACCACATGAGCAATGGCTAACAAATCAGCCGCTGAATTAACTGGTATTTCGCTTGAGCTGATTTCATCTCGTGAAATAAATTGCTCAACCATATAGCGACGCACTTGGTTGTTATTAACAAAAAATGCTTGATCCAGCGCTTGCTGTACATACAACTCACGACGGCTATCTTGATCGACACTTTCTAAGCCTTCATCCACACCATCGTCAATCACGGTACGACGCCTTGGTGCTTGTAAGCGCACTTGGTTTGGATCAATAAAGCGTAACTGTGGCACGGCCATCATAGATGACACATGCTCAAGCTGAGCGTTTTGCTCGTCTTGAGATAACGATGACAAGTGTTTGCACACACTTACCACATCATTGTGTTTTTGACTGGCCAAATAACTCATTTGGCGAATAATAATATCGGCGCGCTTAGTAAAGTTTTGCAGCGACTTTCGCACCAGTGGTAATACATGCTCACAGGCGCTTTTTAAACGGTGTTCAATATCATCCAGCACCGACCACAATACAGAGCTATTACCTTGAACTTGTTCGGGTAATAATTCACGCAAGCGTTTTTCGGCTTTGGCTTTGGCACTTTTGGGGCTGGCTTTAATTTGATCCACCAGCTGGCTGATTTGATCACGGTATTTTTCAACGTTATCGGCCGATAAGCGCACGGCCAAGTCTGGCTGAAAGCGTTTTTCCATAAAATCAAAAAACTGATCACTGGCTTTTTGCACCAGCATTTGTCCTTCCATTTCACGCACAAGGGCACGCTTACGCTCATCCAATTCACTTATTACATCAGTAAAGTCACTGATGATGCGCTCTGAGTATTCGTATGCGTCCAGCAGATCATAGACCTCACCGTGCTCAAGAAAGCTTTCAAGGGCGTTACGCACATTTCGGGTGTTACGGTGGCGAGCCACCTGTTGTGTCTGTTTGCCTTCAAGGAAGGGTTCTACAAAATGGCGACCCCAGCGGCTAAAACTGAAACTGGATTGCAATGTGGCTTCATCGACTTGTTTTTCGATCCAACCGTGCTCCAGCAACGTATTAAGTAACCAAGCAGCTAGCTCTCGGTGGGTTTTAAAGCGACCTTCTTCATCTTCATCGTCACTTTGCATCACCGGAGCACGCACTAAAGCCTCGCTAAAAATGTTGATCATGGTCTCACGGCTTAACGCCTGACCATACTCAGCACTGCCCGCGTGGCTAGAGGAGTAAAGCTGCTTATACAGTTCACGCAGGCACTCCACCATTTGCTCGCGATACTTACTGGTGAGCGGGCGAAAAAACTGACTGCGTTCCTGTTCAAAAAACATACTAATATAAGGCTCGAGCGACAAATAAAGGGCACAACTTTACCTGAATTCCCCTCCTACGGGAAAGGGAATAACTGCCAATTTTCAGACATTGAGAAGGGGTGATGATATTTCCCCAATTGATGGGAAAAAGGTATGGTTAGCCCCATGATTAAACCGCTCAGATAGCCAATCTGGGAGACCTAAGGATTCACATGAAAGCGTTATTATTGATCGCCCACGGTTCACGAAAAGTTAGCTCAAATCAAGAAGTGGCGGATTTGGCTGACAAACTCAAACAACAAACTAGCCCTTTTGCCTTGGTTACCCATGGTTTTTTAGAGCTCACCAGCCCAAAAGTGCCTGATGCTGTGGCCAAGTTGGTTGAAGAAGGGGCAAAAGAGGTGACCATATTGCCTTACTTTTTAGCCGCAGGTATGCACGTGACCGAGGATTTACCTGAGCTTTTAAGCGAAGCCAAAGCCAATTACCCACAAGTGACGTTTACGTTATTAGAGCACCTAGGGGCGGCTGACCTGATGCCGAGTTGGATTTTGCAGCAGGCTGCTCGGGATAAATAATTGATTAGGTTTGCAAGCGCTAACACTGTGGGCGCATAGCCCACCTCAAATCCTGGTGTCGGGCGCTGCCCCGACCTACTATGATGGGTTATAAAATCCCTTAAACGGCATTCATTAATACAGCCACCATGGCAAGGGTGGCAGGTAATCCTTGAACAATTAAAATGGATTTCTTAGCCGTGGCTCCACCATAAACAGCCGCCACCATGACACAAGCCAAAAAGAATACTTGAATCTGAAAAGCAAACTCTGGGTTACTGTGAATGAGCCCCCAAAACAAACCAACGGCTAAAAAGCCATTATATAAACCTTGGTTGGCGGCTAGCACCTTGGTACTTTCGGCGTCTTCTTTTGACATACCAAAGGTTTTCATGCCTTTGGGCGTGGTCCATAAAAACATTTCAAGCACTAAAATATAAACATGTTCAATGGCCACTAATAATACAAGGGCAGTTGCTAAGTATTCCATGGGGTTTCCTTTTTATAGTTATATTTGAATTAATAGCATAGCCCTGTAACCAAAACTACAAAAGCGATAAATTAAAACCGATATCCCGCGTTAAGGGTAGAAACTTGATAGGAGTAATTTGTTTCGGCGTATAACTTAACATCAAGTCCAACTTGAACGCTCTTAAGTTTCAGTCTGATAAACCCACCAACATACGGTGAAATTCCGCTGTCTTTGAACGTGCTTTTTTCTGATACGGTAATGGTTTCGACACTACCCACCTGAGTCACAATAGCACCATCATCGGTTTCATAGGTTAAGTGCTTTTGCAGAATGTCTTGTTTTTCCCAGTACTTGATACCCATGCTCGGGCCAAAGTTAAACTTTTTATAGGGCTTTGCAATGTAGTATGCACCTAACTGAACACTTTGTGCTTTTAAGCTCGCGGTTGCACTAACGTATCCTGGAGAGCGATCACCAACCGGGTTAATAATGCTAAGGTTTTTAGCATCTGATAAACGCGTATCATCCATATAAGCATAAGAGAAATAGGCCGCCAGCGTATTTTTTTCAATACTCACACTTACGCTTTTTGCGCTAGGGTTTGCAGGTAAGTATGTTCGACCAATTCTGGCGATAAATTCACGATCAATATGATCGTCGGCAAAAGATGTGGCGGCCTGTTCCAGATTAAGAATTTGATTTTTTGATGAAATTTTATGTGTTTCACTACCCAGGGTAATAACATACGTTAAATCATCCATTGCCCACACTGGCGTACTTAATAATAAGCATAGCAATATTGTGTACTTCATATAAATCCATTTACTGTATTAAGCTAACGAGCAGACTTAGCTAATAAAACACAAAAAAAAGCGCACTTAAAATATTCAAAGCGCGCTTTTATGACACCACTAACAATCAATTATTAATAAAATAATTTTTTCAAATGCGCACCTGGGTCATCCGCACGCATAAAGGTTTCGCCTACTAAAAAGCTATGAACGTTTTTATCACGCATCGCCTTCACATCTTCTTGGCCAAGAATACCACTCTCAGTCACCAGCAACGTACCTTTAGGTACTTTTGGTAATAGGTTAAACGTGGTATCAAGGCTTAACTCAAAGGTGTGTAGATTGCGGTTATTAATGCCTAAAATATTTGGCGGTAAATCCATGGCCCGTTCAAATTCGGCTTCGTCATGAACTTCAACCAACACATCCATACCCAACTCAAGGGCACAGTGATTCAGCTCTTGCATTTGTGCATCTGACAATGCAGATACAATTAACAAAATACAATCGGCTTCAATGGCTCGGGCTTCAACAATTTGATATGGGTCCACCATAAAATCTTTACGCAATACAGGTAATGAACAAGCTTGGCGTGCTTGCTGTAAAAACGCATCACTACCTTGGAAAAAGTCCACATCGGTCAGTACTGACAAACACGCTGCACCACCTTGCTCATACGACTGTGCAATTTCAGCCGGTACAAAATGCTCACGCAACACGCCTTTACTTGGGGATGCTTTTTTAATTTCGGAAATAACCGCAGGATCACCCGCGGCAATTTTAGCTTCCAGAGCTGCTTTAAAACCGCGCGGTTTATCACTGTACTTTGCTTGATTGGCTAATTCATTGATGGAGACGTTAGCAGAACGCTCTTTTACTTCTTGCCATTTACGATCAATGATTTTTTTTAAAATTGTCGGTGTATTCATCATTACTTCACTTTTAAATACGGGCAATTAAGCGTCTAAAAATACGCGAGAAAATGCAGCCAGTTCATTTAGTTTTTCAAGAGCCAAGCCCGTTGAAACCGCATCTTCTGCCATGGACACACCTTCGGCTAACGAGCTTGCCAAGTTAGCCGCATAAATAGCGGCACCTGCGTTTAGCGCAATGAGGTCTGCGGCTTTTATACCCGCTTCGGTTTCACGCTTGCCCAGTGCATCTTTAATTAACGCTAAGCTTTGCTCTGCACTGTCTACCGATAACCCCACTAAACTCTGGCTTTTGATACCAAAGTCTTCAGGGGTGATTTCATATTCACTTACCACACCATCTTTTAATTCGGCCACACGGGTGGCAGATGCCAAACTGATTTCATCTAAACCGTCTTTTGCGTGAACCACTAAAACATGGTTTGAACCTAAACGGCCCAATACTTCTGCTAATGGTTTACACAAGTCGCCATTAAATACCCCTAGCACTTGGTTAGGAACACTGGCTGGATTGGTAATTGGACCAAGCATGTTAAAGATGGTGCGCATGGCCAATTCTTTACGTGGGCCAATGGCGTGCTTCATCGCACCATGATGGGCAGGGGCAAACATAAAACCCACACCAATTTCATTAATGGCACGGGTCACTTGTTCGGCGGTTAAATTTAAGTTCACGCCAGCCGCTTCTAACACATCGGCACTGCCGGTGGTCGAAGATACACTTCGGTTGCCGTGTTTAGCGACCTTACCGCCTGCCGCGGCCACCACAAACGCAGCAGCAGTTGAGACGTTAAAAATATTGGCACCATCACCGCCGGTACCACAAGTGTCTACCAAGTGTTCGTCGTTAATGGAAACAGGCGTGGCCAACTCACGCATCACACGGGCAGCACCTGTGATCTCATCAATGGTTTCGCCCTTCATGCGTAACGCCACCAAAAAACCGCCAATTTGCGCGTCACTGGCTTCGCCTGTCATGATGGTTTTCATCACGGCCATCATTTGCTCTTCGCTTAAGTTTTGACGAGCAACGACTGTGTTTAAAGCTTGTTTCATATCCATGGGGATATCCTTCGTATTGATTTGGGAAATTACAGCAAGAGTATGAGGCAGCCCACTAACGCCATCGCCACAAAAAAGACAACATGTTGGACGAAATAATACAGTGGAACGTACCCATGGCCATTTCCCAATACACAGGTGAAAAATTGCGCTCACTATACCAGCCTCGCCCCATGGCTCCAAGCTTAGGCCTGTTCAGTTAGGGTCATATGAGCTTTAATCAAGGTAATTCAATTTACGCTCTTACTTTATATTGACCAAGCAGTCAGCTTTATTTAGTTTAAGGCCCATTGTTACCATGAAAACTAAGGTGTCATCATGAGCTACCCAAGAGATATGATCGGCTACGGCCCTCATCCCACAAAGACACAATGGCCAAATAAGGCAAAAATCGCCGTACAGTTTGTGATCAATTATGAAGAAGGCGGTGAAAATTGCATCTTGCATGGCGATGATGCCAGTGAAGCCTTTTTATCTGAAATAGTGGGAGCACAAGCCTTACAGGGTGTGCGTCACATGAACATGGAGTCCATCTATGAATATGGCTCACGGGCTGGCTTTTGGCGTTTGCATCGCATGTTCACCGAGCGCAAATTGCCGGTAACCGTATTTGGCGTGGCCATGGCACTTGAGCGTAACCCTGAGGCCGTTGAGGCCATGCTCAAAGCCGATTGGGAAATCGCCAGCCACGGCTTGCGCTGGATTGACTATCAATACGTGCCTGAGTCCATTGAGAAAGAACACATCGAACAAGCCCTTGAGATCCACCAACAAGTCACCGGCAAGCTACCCGCGGGCTGGTACACAGGTCGCATGAGCCCCAATACTCGCCGCTTAGTGGTTGAAACGGGCAAGCTGCTGTACGACGCCGACTCCTACGCCGATGACTTACCTTATTGGTTACATGAGTTTGAAAAACCCCACTTAGTTGTGCCTTACACCCTAGATGCTAACGACATGCGCTTTGCATCGCCGCAAGGTTTTAACAGTGGTGACCAGTTCTTTAGTTATTTGAAAGACAGTTTTGATGTGCTGTATGCCGAGGGCAGCGACACCCCAAAAATGATGAGCATTGGTTTACATTGCCGCCTAGTGGGTCGCCCAGGGCGCGCCGCTTCACTTGCGCGCTTTTTAGATTACGTGATGCAACATGACGATGCTTGGGTATGTACCCGTGAAGACATTGCCAAACATTGGATAGCACACCACCCAGCTTAACGCCTCAATAAAACCCATAAAAAAAGGTCACCTGTGAATGGGTGACCTTTTTTATTGTGCCTGTCTCGCTCTGAAATACCTTGGCACAAACATTGGCTTTTAACCGGCCTTAGAGCGGTGCTGCCATATCCCTTCAAAAATGCGCTTAAGCCAAGCCAATTGCTCTGCATCTACCTTCGCCACATGACCATACGCACTTTGATTAAACTGACTTAAAAATGCATTGACGTCTTGGTTATGCCAATTAGGTAAATTTAACTCTTGTAATAACGTCATAAAATCTGCCGCGGTACTAAATTGATGCGCTTTGTTTTGTAAACGCAAGCTGGTTTTAATGGCATCAAAATAAAACTCATAATCGTGTAAGGTACCGCGCAACTCATAAGCTGCCACGTTTTTCTTTAACTGATATTCAAGCCACGTAGGTTTTAATTGTCGGTATATCATCCACACAACCGCCAAAGCCACCAATGCCGCAATAATATAAACCCCAAACGTTACCGCTACCCATTTTAAACTCAGCAGCAATACACTCACAGCCATTACAAGGCTCTGCCAAAATTGTAATAACATTTTACTGAGTGACCATTGTACTTGTTGCTGTTCAAGAATATCTAATTGGCGCTCGACATATTCATTTACTTTTTCGTAGGTCAGCGTTTGCTCGGTTTGTTCTTGAGGCAACTGATAGTAACTGGTTGGCTCGTAAGGCACCCAACCAAAACCTTCATGGTAGGCTTCTGTCCAAGCGTGAGCGTCGGTACCACGCACTTCAATAAAACCGGTTAAAGGATTTTGGTCAGTGGCGGCATAACCATTTACCACACGTGACGGTATACCCTGTGTGCGTAACATCAGTGCCATGGCACTGGCAAAAAATTCACAATGGCCATATCGAGTTTCAAATAAAAATTCAGATAACGGGGTTTTACCCTGTGACTCGATCACAGTATCTAAGGTATATGCATAATGCTCGCGTAAGTGCTGTTCAAGGTTATGAGCTTTTTCCCATGATGTTTTACCATCACCCACCACCTCTTGGGCAAGTTGTACAATGCGAACATCAAGTTGATTAGGTAATGATAAATAGCGGTATAAGTTGGATTCGTTGACAGGGTAAACCGGTCTACCCATATGCCAATGATGACTCATAGCCCCACGATACGCGGTGCCTTTTTTTAATTTATCAGGAACACGAAAACTGCCATATTCATCAACCGTTAATGCCGATGCCGGAAAGTCTAAAACGACAGGTTGCCATGCCATTGGAATCGAGCCTGATAGGTTTTCAATGACTTCAACCTCATATCCTGCCGTGATTATTTTGTTGTGATTATGAGGGTCAATGAATCCGTTTTTGTTTTCCTCAACGTACGTTTTTGAAGACATAGACTGTGACCAACGAAGGCCATCAAAGGTATCTAAAATTTTTGTGCTCAAGTACAAAGGCACATCACTGCGTACATGCATGACAATATTAGGGTTAAGCCGCGGGCTATTATCAATACCTAAATTCTCCTTCTCAGCTTGTTCACTGTGCTCACCATTAAAGCCCATTTGATTGTCACCACCAGCACCTTCAAGCTCTCCTAAAGAGTGCTTAAGCTGCTGCAGCGCCTCACTTAGCTCGCTACTTTGAGAATGTTTTTGTGACATTTCATCTACCATGTCTTGAGCCATATTCGTGGCAGCTTCTGCATAGGTAGAATCAGTGAGCGTGTCATCACTGAATTCTTGCTCACTGGTTTTGGCTTTCTCTAACCAAACTTTATCGTGGTAAAAATAATCTGAGCCAGGTGTTGCACCAAACAACAATGCAGGAAAGCGCGGCATGATTAAATACACCACTAACGTGCACACAAGTAATAAGCTGCTGCTTTTCAACCACAATGATAACCGCATCTTAAAATGCTCAACACTGAGTGAAAACAAGGCCGCACACAACAACAAGCTATAAGGAATAAAATATAAAATAAAACCGCCATCACGGCTTTGGCTAGCGCTAAACGTAATAAGCGTAAAACTCAACATCAAACCTAAATAATACTGACGCTTACCAAATGTCTGCAGGTTTAATGCAAGTTGTGCAAACACCACGAATACTAATAACGCTGCTAATATACCCAAGGTAAAAATAAGTGGCAGAAAAATCATCATGCCAAAAACGGCAATTTGTTCGGCACCTTTTTTATATGGGTCTTCTTCTTTGGTTTTTCCAATCATTAACGTCAAGCAATAACGACTGATAAAAAAATACATAATGCCAGCAGGAATGGCTAACAATCCCATTTGCAACCCTGACATAACAGCAGCCACCGCTACCGCAACCGTTGCACTATATGGCGTCATCACATGTTTCATCCAAAGATCCCCCACAGTTCACTGCTACTGCCCAGTTTAATTTGGGTTTGTCGGCCATAATGTGTGGTTTTGATAGAGGCGTTAATGCCTAAGTTTGGATAACTCGAAGCATCAAAACAAATGCTCATTTGATGTTGGTAATTCATCAATGGTAAGGCGCTAGGGGCCAAATCATTGCTTGAGCTAAAATTAATAACCAGCGGAAAACGATTTAATTGTGTGCCCAAACCTGCTGTACTGGCGCCATCCCCTCCTTGCCATATTGCCAGTTCCCGTAATAGCGGTTGTAAATCTCGCTGATAAGGTTTCACTTGGTAATGATGATCGTCAGAAAGAATAACCAACAAACCACAACCGTCTTGAGCGCATTTTTCAGCTAAGGATGCCACGACCTGCAACATGTGCTCACGGGGATTAAACTCATCGTCAATGACCCAATTAGGGTTGGCATTTAAAATGATCGCTATGGCTGGCATTTTTGTACTATCAAATTCTTTTACAATCCATTGATTGTGCTTTGCACTCATGCGCCAGTGCATGTGTCGCATCTCATCCCCATCACGATAAGCTCGCACCATTGCAAAATCTTCTTCTGCTTTTTGCAAGTGCTGAGGTATATCTCCATCTATTTGGGAGCCCAATAAGTGTTGTTCCGGCAACCGCCTTAATGGCGAAATTTTTGGGTAAATCACAGATGAAACACAAGGTACCGGAAACGTTTTAGATAACTTAACTAAACCAAATGGAAAATAAGAGGTGACGTTAACCTGCTCAAATTGATGTTCACCTCGTCGTGCAAACCTCAACGTAAATGGTTGCTGAGTGTTACCCTTAACCTCATCGAATACGGCAAACGATTCATCACACAAAATGTTGTGTTGATGACTCAGCTGAGCCAGCAATAAATAGCGTTTACTCTTTGCATTAAGATGAATCGAAGCGTTTATTTGCTGCTGTGCAAACCCATCACTTGGTAAGTTTAATACGGCGCTGATGCCTCGTAATTGCCACCAAGCTCCGAGGTAACTTATAAGTAAAGCTGACACTAAAAAAGCAAACATGGCATACAGTAAATGCAGGCCACGATTCCAAGCCACAACAAACACAACCACCGCCAATAACCAAATAACCCGCTCTAGGGTTATCATGCGCTCTAACCGCCCTTGCCATTTTGACAATGCGCTGGGCATTACTGTTGAGTTCATTGGCTTATACCAAAGCTAAACCAGAGTTTGCTTGTTTGTTTACAGTTTGCAGTGCGGTGCTCGGTGCCGGAATCATCACGGCCACTTTTTGAAAAAACGCTTTATCAAATGCCATGTCTTTTACACTTAATAAACGATGAGCCAACACAGGTGAGGCCATCAGCATAATATCATCCGGCGTAACAAACTGGCGTTGTTGTAATAACGCATACGCTTTAGCTGCCTTTACTAAAGCAACACATCCTCGAGGGCTCACACCTATGCGAATATCACAGTGTTGATTCACCCCATCACACAATGCCGCAGCGTATTCTAATACGTCATCTTTGATTAAAACCCGTTGCACGACCGCTTGTAGTTGAGCCAAAATTTTTGCATTAATAAGCGGCTTAACGCACTGCTCTGGTTGTTGCGATAAATTAATCAATGCAATTTTTTTAAGGTCCGCGGCATTTGGATACGCCACATTTAATTTAATAAAAAATCGGTCAAGTTGGGCTTCGGGCAATGGATAGGTCCCACTGAATTCAACTGGATTTTGTGTGGCCATGACTAAAAACTGTGAGTCTAAATCATAGGTCGTACGATCTAACGTTACGCAGCGCTCCGCCATCGCTTGCAGTAAGGCGGATTGTGTTCGTGGAGACGTCCGGTTTATTTCATCTACTAATAAAAGTTGTGTAAATACAGGGCCTTTATGTAAGGTGAACTCTTGGGTCTTAGGGTTATAAACATTAGCACCGGTAATGTCTGACGGCATTAAATCAGGGGTACATTGTACACGTTGGTACTCTAATCCCATCAACTTTGACAACACCTTGACCAAGGTGGTTTTACCCAAACCTGGGGCAGCCTCTAATAAAACATGACCTTGATTCAGTAATGCAATCAATAACTGATCGACCAATCCACTTTCTAACACCATAGATTGATTAAGTTGCTGGCGTAACTTCTGCAAAATTTGATTGGATTTTTGGATATATTCTTCTGACATGACACACTCCTTGTTTCACTGCTTATTATTTTTGACGGATTTTACCCAATAGCCGGTAAATGTCTAACCACAGGTGAAAAAATGTGAGCACCATAACTTAAATAGTGCAACCGTTAATCCTAAATAATCTAATGCTTATGCTGGAGGCGAGGGTTTGTTACACTGAATCCATAACAATAAAAACACAAAGCCATGCCCAATCATTTATCACCAACTAAAACCCAAGTTTGCCTGCAAGAGCGTACCGTTGATTTTCAATTCAATGATGTGCCTTGTATATGGCTGGCTGACACCATTAAAACGCACTTCATGCACAGTTTGTCGTTGTTTATTCCCACATCAGAACGGGCCGTCATTGAGATTTTACGCAAGCAACTTAAACAAACCAATGCCCCAGAAACACAACACTTAATTCATGCACTTATCAAACAAGAAGGGCAACATGCGGCCATGCATCGCAGAGCGAATCGTCGTATTTTAACCCAGCACCCTGAACTAAAATGGATTGACTCATTACATAATTTTTTTATGAAGTGGGTGAGAAAATTCAGCTCTCATGGATTTGAGCTGGCCATTCCTGTTGGCTTTGAACACATTACAGCCGCGACCAGCAAACATGTTTTAACTCACAAAAATGATTGGTTTAAGAAGCATTCAAATAACCAAGCCACTGACTTTTTATTGTGGCACTGTTTAGAGGAGCTCGAACATCAGGCCGTATGTTTAAGTATATATCGAACCGTTTATCCCAATACCACACTTAATAATTGGCGTATTATTTTAAGCTTATTTTTAGTGTGGCTGCCCGTCACCTGCTTTTCGGTTTTTACCATACAGTTTTATTTATTACTAAAAGATAAAACCTTGTTGAGCTTGGGTAACTGGCCTAAATTCTTAATGTTCATGGGGCGCACCACTGGGCTGTTTTATAAAGGGCTATTTACATACCGTAAAAACAAACACAGCGCTTGGAGTCAAAAAGACATAACACTGTATAAAACTGCCTGCGATGAATTTAATCAGCGCCAAGCAGATTCATAATAAAAAACGCCCTCCTAAGAGGACGTTATAATTTCAAGTTCAATATACAAATTAAGCAAGGTGTTTAACAAGCGCTACACCTACAGCGTGAGCACTCGCTGGGTTTTGACCTGTGATCACACGATTATCTTCAATCACAAACTCACCCCAAGGTTGCACTTTACTGTATTGCTTAGCGGTACGAGCAAGAGACTCTTCTAACAAGAATGGAATTTTATCAATGGTGGCATAATCCACTTCTTCTTCACGGGTAAACCCAGTAACGGCTTTATCCGCAATGAGCTTTTCGCCATTACTTAACGTGATTGGTAATAAACCCGCTGGGCCATGACACACGGCTGCAATCACTCCGCCATCTTCATAATGCTTGGCACTGATTTTTGCCACATCTTCATTGGTTGCCAAGTCAGATAACAAACCAAAACCACCTGGATAGAAAACCGCATCGTAATCATCACCGTTAATTTGTGACGCTGGAATGGTATTGTTGATACGGTTTTGGAATTCGTCATTGGCAAGAATTTCTGCGTTCACCGCATCCCCTTCCATGTCAGTACCATAAAGAGGCGCTTTACCACCTTTAATCGACACGAGGTCATAATCAAACCCTGCTTCTAACATCACATGCAGTGCGTGTGTGAGTTCAGGTGCAAACGTGCCGTTTGCTTCATTGGTTTCACCAAGGGTGGCATGGTTGGTGACGAATATAAGAACTTTTTTCATGATGGCTCCGATTTTGATGAGGTTGTCTTTCACAACATGAGCACATCTTAATTACCTAGCCATATTCTGATAATCCTCTAAAATGACAAATTACTATTGCCATATAGCAATAATGAGGGGATATGGACAGTTTTGAAGGCATCGTTGAATTTGTGGCCGTCGCCGAAAGCCAAGGGTTTTCTGCCGCTGCCAAGCAGTTAGGGGTAAGCACCAGTCATGTCAGCCGCCAAATCTCAAGGCTTGAAGAACGACTGGGCAGCGCCTTATTTGCCCGCACCACCCGCTTAGTTAGCCTCACCGAAACCGGCCAAGCCTACTACCACCAATGCAAAGAACTGGTGAACGGATTACAACAGGCCAATGAACAAGTGAGCAGCCAACAATTACAACTAAGCGGTACATTAAGGGTCAGTGCCGCTGGCGCATTTTCCGAGCAATTTGTTGCGCCTACACTGATGGAGTTCGCTAAGCTTCATCCTGAGCTCACCATTGATATGGATTTCAATAGTCGTATGGTGAATTTTGTCGAAGACGGCATCGACTTTTCCATTCGTTACGGCCAATTACAAGATTCAGGTTTGGTCGCGCGCAAGCTGTTAGACCGTCCTATGATGGCGGTGGCCAGCCCTGAATATTTAACAAAATACGGCACCCCCAACCATCCAAAGCAGTTAAAACAGCACAGTTGTTTAATCGCCAACAATGACCATTGGCGTTTCAGTGAAGGCAGTGAAGAACTCACCATAAAGGTACAAGGTCGCTGGCGCAGTAATAATGTACATGCCTTGGTGCAAGCTTGCGAAGAGCATCTGGGCATTGCTTATTTGCCCAAAAGCAGTTTTAGCAATGGCATTGAACAACATAAATTAGTGCCGATACTGCATGAGTTTTGGAGTAGCGGCGTTAGCAGTTGGATTGTGTATCAAAACAAACGTTTTTTGCCCTTAAGAGCTCGTTTGGCCATTGATTATTTACTTGAACGCTTTAAAGATTTTCAAGAGTAAGCTAGCTCAACAAGCGATAACTTAAATAAGTCACTACGCCTAACAATATGGCTGAGACACCCTGCCAAAATGCTAAAGGATTGCGCTCTAATAATGGTAACTTCGCTCGTTTTAAATACGCCATGTTTGGTGTGTTTAAATCAAATACAAATTCCGAAACTTCTGAGTAGCGTTTAAGCGGATCAACATTCACCGCTTTTTTGATTGCATCATTCACCCAAGCAGGCAGATGGTATTGCTCTTCTAAGATCGGTTGATACACCAGTTTTTGTAAATCTTTAACGGTTTTAACTTTTGAGACACTGGTTCCGTAAGGCAATGATCCCGTGAGCATTTGATAGGTGATTACCCCTAACGAAAAAATATCCGAACGGGTAGTGCCACCTTCACCTAAATAATATTCAGGCGCAGTAAACTGAGCGGTTCCTTTAATGTCATTCGTATCTCTATTTTTGCCAATATCAAGCACTCCACCCACTTGTGTGGCACCAAAATCAATAATTTTTACCGTACCAGACTCATCAATCATAATATTATTGGGGCGTAAATCTTGATGAATCATCTCTTGTCGATGAAAGGCTTGCAGACCTTTTGCAGCCTGAGAAATTATGCTTCTTACTTGATCAAGCGCTGGTTTAGGATGATCTATTATCCACTGGGATAAGGATTGGCCTTCTATGAATTCTGTGACGTTATATAAAAACTGGCGTTTTCTTGGGGACTCAATAGCGGTCAAGACGTGTGGATTATCAATGCGCTTTGCAATCCAATCTTCCATCAAAAAACACTCTAAGTAATGCTTGTCTGCTCTTAATTCAGTGGACGGGGTTTTAAGGATCACTTGCTGCTGGGTATCAAGATCTTTAGCTAAATAGACATGGCTGCGACTACTGATATAGATATTGCGTAAAATTTGATAACCATCAAACGTCATTCTCGCTTCTAAAAGCGGTGGCAGCGGTAAACGCGCAACCTGCTCTTGTATTTCTTCTATTTGATGTGCAGGCAGCTCTAATACTTTTACGATCTGAATCGTTAAATTGTCTTGACTGCCGTTATCGTATGCTAATTTTAATATAGCATCACAGGCTTGATTTAAATCCGAATCGTGCTGAGTAATTAACCTCTGTATGTCATTATTATCAACAAATTCATAAATACCATCCGTTGCCAGAATAAACACATCATTAATTTCTAATGGTTGGGTGGCATAATCTAAATCCAATTGTGGCTGAATACCTAAAGCCCGAGTTAAATAACTGGTTTCTTGAGAAACTATGCGCCTATGGTCTTGTGTTAACTGCTCTAAAGCACCGCAACTCAAGCGATATATACGGCTATCACCACAATGAAAAATATGAAAAGAATTAGATTTTAAAACGATTGAGCTAAAGGTACACACATACCCTTTGTCTTTATTAAAACGATATAGACTATTTTGCGTTTGCGCATATAGCCACAAATTAGTTGCTTGCAAAACTTTTTGTGCAGAGTTTTTTACTGACCATACGTCAGGCGTGCAATAATAATCTGCAATAAATCCATTCACTGCTGCTTTGCTTGCAATATCACTGACGTCACTACTGCTAATACCATCTGCTATTGCAATGACAATCCCTTTGGCATCCAATAAATAGTTGTCTGGTGTCTGGGCACCATGACAATCCTGATTGATAATTTTACGTCCCGCACTTGTGTGCTGGCCTATTGCAACTCTTAATTTTTTTTTCATAACAAAAAAATCCCCACTCAATAAAGAGTGAGGATTCCTAGTAAGCGAAAGTCTAAAGACACTTCTACCATGATTTATAAGGTAGAAACTTGCCATTTAAGGTTAATATTACACGATCACCTTTCGGATCTTCTTGTTTATCAACATCCATTGAGAAGTCGATGGCACTCATGATGCCATCGCCAAATTTTTCTTGGATCACTTCTTTCAATGTTTCACCATAAACACCCACCACTTCATATAAACGGTAAATAAGTGGGTCGGTCGGTACAGCTTGATCCCATATTTTAGTTGGAAAGGCCATAAGCGCTTCTGCCACATCGCTCCCCAAACCCAAATACTCACTTATCGCCAATGCTTTTTCTTTTGGCGCACTATTCATGCCTAAGCAAGCGGATGTCAGCCAGACTGGGGAGATACCCAAATCTGTGCCTATTTTCTCCCACGTTAGCGATTGCTCTTTTTTCGCAAGGATAATGGCTTCTGTCATTTCTACTTTATTCATCAATACTACTCCAATTTATTAAGTGGTGATTAAGCCAATTTACGTTCAGGACTAGTTCTTACATGTGTGTAGTACAAAGGTAAACCAACTAAGAATAAACCACCAGCAAGGTTACCTAGAACCGTTGGGATTTCATTCCACAATAAATAATCCGAAATAGTGAACTCACCACCCATGATCATAGAAAATGGGAAAAGAAACATGTTAACAATAGAGTGTTCAAAACCCATGAAGAAGAACAACATCACAGGCATCCACATTGCCGCAATTTTTGCACCCGCAGAGGTTGAAATCATTGCACCCACCACACCCATTGAAACCATCCAGTTACAAAGCATGCCGCGAATAAAAATAGTAAACCAACCCGCAACACCGTGCTCTTGGTAACCTAATGTACGCGACTCACCGATTGATGCGACTTTAGCAGCAAGCGCACCGCCATCAGTGTTGTAACCATAGGTTAAAATAAACGATACAAAGAATGCCGTGGTCATGGCGCCCGCAAAGTTACCTAAAAAAACGATGCCCCAGTTTCTTAATATTTGTGATGGCGTAATACCTGGTCGTTTATCTAACCAAGCCAATGGCACTAATGTGAAAACACCGGTTAACAAATCAAACTTCATTAAATAAAGCATGATAAAACCAACTGGGAATAAACACGCGCCAAGAATAGGCGAGCCCGATTTCATTGCTACTGTTATTGCAAATACAGCCGCTAAGCCTAAGATTGCACCGGCCATAAAGGCACGAATAAACGTGTCCTTTGTGGACATGTAACATTTAGACTCTCCGGCATCCACCATTTTGGTGACAAATTCACTTGGTTCAATATAAGCCATAGTTCAATCCTACTTCTCATTTAGTTTAGGGGTTTACCCATTTTTGCAAGGAGGATGCCAATTTATAAATCATCAATAAATACTGATAAAACCTAGGGTTTTTCTTTTTATTTTTAAAAAGTAATAGAAAACTATCTATGTTGATGCATGATTTAAGATCGAGTCGCACTAAAAAATGGCAAAAAGACAATCTATTTAGATGCGCAGCAATATAAAAAATCGCCAAGGGAGAGTAGGGATTATGAAGTTAAGATTAGAATAGAAGCACTAGTAAAAAAATTTTGCTCTAAACAAAATTAATGCTGAGATATTGATAAGTATTTTTCAAGCATCGCTTTTAAACTATCTTGCTTGAGAGGCTTGGTTAAATAGTCATTCATACCTGAATGTTCTGCCCGGTCTAAGTCTTCTTTTAAGGCATTGGCGGATAAACCACAGATAATCACATCGACCATGCCCTTCTCACGTAAAGTTTTTGTTGCGGTATAACCATCCATTTTAGGCATTTGTACATCCATAAAAACCATGTCATATTGGTTATTTTCAACCGCTTCTACAGCCTGCAAGCCATCTTCTGCTATATCAAATGTAACACCTAAACTTTCAAGCATATCCCCTGCAACCACTTGATTAATTTGATTATCCTCTACTAATAAAACATGACCAGATAAGGTTTGCGAGGCTCTTTCTTGTTTTTCATGTATATGATGTTCAGAGTCATCTGATGTGAAAAATTGCTCAAGGAATTGTAAATATTGCTTCGGCGAAAACGGATGCTGATAAATTTCAATATTACCGATTTCTTTTAACTTCGCTTTTTCTTCGTCTTCATTTGAATTAATGATACAAAAAAGCTTCACCCCTGAATCTATGCATCGAGCCAAGGTTGCAGGGTCTAACGTATTAGCCCCTTCAAAAATAATATACTTATGTTCTGGTAAGGCACCTATAAAGCTTATGTCTTGATTATAGGTACCTAAATTTTCGACATTTAAATGTAAGTTTTCTAGTACATATTTAATGGCAGATGGCTTGCCATTTCGGCCTATAAAGTGAATCAGGGGTATAGGTTGCTCTACTGGTTGTAGCAGAGCGTCATCACTGTCCTGCTCACATTTGATACTCGCATACACTTGAGTGCCAACACCAACGTTTGATTCCACCCTAATATCACCGTCCATGAGTTTTATCAGTTGTTTTACGATTGTGAGTCCGAGGCCTGTGCCCCCGTATTTACGGCTAATAGAGCCGTCTGCTTGAGTAAATGATTCAAAGATAGACTCAACCTGCTGTTCAGTCATACCTATGCCGGTATCATGCACCCCAAACAAAAAGATGCCACTAACATAATCAAACTTAATGGCAATACTCCCCTCATCTGTAAATTTAATGGAGTTGCTACACAGATTTAATAGAATTTGGCTGATTCTTAAAGGATCCCCTTTTAACTTTTTAGGCACTGATGGGGTAATCTGACAAATCAAAGCCTCCTTCGTGGGCCACATGGGTGTACGCAAATAAACTGATATCTGCTATCGAGTATTGACCATCAACAAAAAAATTTGTGCTTGATAGATGTTGATTCATGACACTTAACGCATGGTGACCACCGGTTTGTTTACCGTGATATTCCGCTTCTCGCGCTTTAGGTAAACCCAAGTACTTATTAATATAACGAGCGGTCGCAATGTATGGCTCATGGCTGTACTGCTCAAAAAACTGCCATTGCAGTACCCTAGCCTGCAAAAAAGAATCACTGGGAAACAAGTCTGAATTTTGGGATAAAAAATATAAGATGGCATTTGATTCCCATAAATACTCCCCGTTACCTAAATCTAAAGCTGGGATACGCGCATTGGGGTTCATTTTTTTAAAGGCTGGTGCGTGGGTTTCTTTATTTAAAATATCCACGTGAATCCATTCGTGCGCAATCCCTAAGTGCTCAAGAACCAATTTGATCTTGTAGCAGTTACCCGACAACATGTCCCCATACACTTTATACATAAGTCATCCTTTTAATGTGCTGCAACGCTCAAGCAAAATTTAGCAATATTTTTATCTAATGAAAAACAAAAAAGCCACCTTTGGTTTCCCAAAGATGGCTTTAATTATGAGCCTTAAAAATAATTAAATTTTCATTTTTAGAAAGTTCGCAAATAGGTCATGGCCATGTTGAGTCAAGATGGACTCAGGGTGAAATTGTACACCCTGTATGGCTAACGTTTTATGCTGCACCCCCATGATCTCTTCAATGCTGCCATCTTCGTTTTGTGTCCAAGCAGTCACTTCTAAGCAATCGGGCAAACTTTCTTTTTCAATCACCAAAGAATGGTATCGCGTGGCTGTAAACGGGTTATTTAAGTTCGCAAACACGCCTTTGTCTTCATGGTAAACCTCACTGGTTTTACCATGCATCACTTGACCTGCTCGCACGATTTTTCCGCCAAATGCTTGGCCTATACTTTGATGCCCCAAACACACACCTAAAATTGGCAGCTTACCAGCAAAGTGTTTAATGGCCGCCACTGATACACCCGCTTCATTTGGGGTACATGGCCCAGGGCTAATCACTAGATGGTCAGGGTTAAGTGCTTCGATTTCTTCAATGGTGATTTCATCGTTACGAAATACTTTTACATCCGCACCCAGTTCACCAAAATACTGGACCACGTTATAGGTAAAGGAATCGTAATTATCGATCATTAATAACATTAGGATTGTCCTTTGTTAGTATCATCACTGGCCAGTTTTGAGATCATGGCTTTGAGTGATTGAATTTCTTCATGTAATTGCGCCATGCTCGGCTCAGTAGAATGAGCGGCTTCTTCTATGGCGTTTTCTTTCTCGATGACACTCACCACAATACCAATGACCATGTTCAAGAAAGCAAATGCAGTTAAGAAAATAAAACTTAAATAATATATCCAGCTAAAGCCATAAACCGTCATGGTTTCATACATGACATCGGTCCAGTCTTCAAACGTCATGACCCTAAACAGGGTTAACAACGAAATTGAAATGTCGCCCCATAATTCAGGATTAATAGAGGCAAACATAGTGGCACCTATGGCCGCGTATATGTAAAAAATAATAAACATCAGCAACATCACATACCCTAATTGCGGTAATGCTTTTAACAAAGAGTTAAGCAGTACTCGCAATTCAGGAATGATCGATACCATACGTAGAACACGGAATATACGCAGTAAACGTCCAATAAAGGCCATTTCACTTTCATCTACCGGAACTAAACTGGCAATCACAATCACTGTGTCAAATATATTCCAGCCACTTTTAAAGAAGTTACGTTTTTGTTCTTCACCAACAAAACGAACCAACAGCTCGATTAAAAAAATCACCGTAATAAAGTAGTCAAGCCAAGCAACCGCCGTTAAGACAGAAGGTGGTAGGTCATAGGTTTTTGCCCCCACCACAATGGCTGAAAACAAGATCACACCCACGACAAATAACTCAAAGCCTTTGTTACTGCGCAGTGCTAAAAAACGCTGCTGAAGACTGTTTGTATTCATTGTTAGTTATCCAACCCCGATTCTGCCATGGCCACGGCTTTAAATACCGCCCGTGCTTTGTTCATTGTTTCTTTCCATTCAAGGCGAGGCACGCTATCGGCAACCACACCGGCTCCGGCCTGCACATAAATCTTTTTGTTTTTAATAACGGCGGTGCGAATCGCAATGGCGGTATCCATGTTACCGTTCCAACCTAAATAACCCACGGCTCCACCGTAAACACCGCGTTTAACCGGTTCAAATTCGTCAATGATTTCCATGGCACGAATTTTAGGGGCACCACTTAAGGTACCAGCCGGATGAGCCGCTTTTAATACATCCATTGAGGTAATACCTGGCTTGGCTTGGCCTTCAACGTTGCTCACGATGTGCATCACATGGGAATAACGCTCAACCACCATTTGATCGCTGACTTTAACTTGCCCCATGTTGCTCACACGACCCACGTCATTACGACCTAAATCAATTAACATTAAATGTTCGGCGATTTCTTTTGGATCGCTCAGTAGCTCTTTTTCTAACGCTAAATCTTGCTCAGGGGTTTCACCACGATAACGGGTACCGGCAATGGGGCGTACCGTAATATTGCCATCTTCAAAACGGGCTAAAATTTCTGGGCTAGACCCCACCACATGATGATCGCCACAATCCATAAAATACATGTATGGGCTTGGGTTTAATGTGCGTAATGCGCGATATAAATTTAACGGATGGCCATGAAAATCCACACTTAAACGCTGGCTAATCACGCATTGCATGATATCACCCGCCAGCACGTACTCTTTGATTTTATCCACAGAGTCCATAAAGGCTTGTTCGCCATAACCAGAAACAAAGTCGTCTTCTTTAACTTCCCGAGGCTGTATTAATGGCTGGCCAATTTGTCCTTGGTAAGCGCGACGGATTTGTCCGCGCATAATGGTAATACGACGTTTGGCTTTCTCTAAGCCTTGTTCATCAGCAGGGTTCGCCAATACGATAAAAAATAATTTACCACTTAGGTTATCAAACACCATGACTTCTTCAGATTGCATCAGCAAGATATCTGGGTTGCCAATATCGTCTTCTGGGGTAGATTCGGCTAGACGTTTTTCAACGTAACGCACCACGTCATAACCAAAATAACCCACCAAACCCCCATCAAATTTTGGCAGCCCGTCAACGGGTGCAATTTTAAACTGAGCTTGATAGTTGGCAATAAAGTCCAGTGGGTCGTCCACATCGTGTTCTTCGATGATCTGATCGTGCTCAAGTATTTGCACTTTTTTAGCAAACACTTTTAATACCCGTTTGCAGGGCATGCCGATCATGCTGTAACGACCCCACTTCTCACCCCCTTGAACGGATTCAAGCAAGTATGAATAAGGGCCTTGAGCGACTTTTAGGTAAGTACTTAGCGGGGTATCTAGGTCCGCTAATATTTCTTGGAAAACCGGTATACGATTGAAACCTTGCTCAGTTAACTGTGTGTACAATTCTGGCGTCATGGATCTTGATCCTAATACGAAAATACAAATAAATAGGTAGTTATGGGGCAGGCAGGACGCTGAGACTTCGAGGCAGACAGGAGCTCGCGCGCCCTGCTATAGCCATCGCTTGGCAAGAAGGCCAATATTCAATCGGTTAGGGAAAAGGAGTACGCTCACCCTGATATTCCTAGACATAATAAAGAAGGCGCTACTATAGCAGCCAACCTGCAAGGCTAAAAGTCTGAAATGCCAAATTGAGCTATATTTAACCTATACGGGAGGGCAGCTTATGTATGCACACGGGCATTATGATTTGTGGTTAGATAACCATGTGGTCTTGGCTCGGATCAAAGGGCAGTGGAATGAGGATATGGCGAAACAATTTAGTCAGGCACTCAAGGACATATCTGCCCCTCTCACTCAAGGCGCTTGGGCCCATATTGTGTATTTGGACGACTGGGAACTGGGCACACCGGATATTGAGCCCGTGATTAAAGACCTGGCCATTTGGGCCATTCAGCACGGTCTTAAACGTTCCGCGCAAGTATATAGCCCGAACATGCTTAAACAGTATCAAATGGATCGCATGGTGCAACAAGCCGCAGGGGAATTTGAGCGGCGTATTTTCTCAGAAGAAGAGCACGCGTTTAGCTGGTTAAAAGATGAAGGTTTTAGTGTTAAACGCGAACATCTACTCCCAATCAGTGCCTAATAAAAAGGTGGCGCGATGAACAATAAAAATAAAGTAGGCTTTTTCACCGCATTGCTCAGTATCATGGCCGCCGCGTTTGGCGTACAAAAACGTCAGAACATGGAGCGTGATCTTAAGGCCACCAACCCCATGATTTATGTCATTGCTGCCATTGCCTTTGTCCTGATATTCATCGGCGCCATCATTATGGTTGTCAGCTTGGTGGTACCAAGCAATTTACAATAATTCTGTTACGCACCTGCTGCACTAAGCTTAACCTTTTTTTGGCGAAGCTCTTTCACTAATTCACTGACCCTTGGATTGACGCCCTGAGGATATTTGCACACGCCGTTGGGGAAAACCTGCTCTAGCTGAACTTGATAGGGTTTCATAAAACGATCACCATACATTCCCGATGCAATCGCACGCGCGACGGGTTGTTTTTCACAGTATAAGGTGTCGGAATACAAGCTCTCACCAGCCATATACCGAGACTGAGTATAATGCGGGAAACGTTGCTGGCATGGCCCAGGAACTTTTTGATTCCACAAACCATCCCAAGTGCCCGCACTGTCATCAATAATATTATTATCCTTGTCATAACAGCGATCACTGGCCCCCGCGGGTCGATTTTGCACAAGGGATAAATCAGGGTTTGCTTTTATATTAAATAACCATTGGTCCAACACCCGCAACGCATCATCAATTGGCAAGCTACGAATCAGTTCTTTACGAGATAGACTGTCATCTTTTTCCATCATCCAAATTAATTGATGCTCGCTACTGCCTGATGCGTATTCGATGCGCTTACGTGCGGTAAATGAAGCCACTGAATGATGCATATCTAATTTATGGTCGAGATAATGGCGCAAATCTATAATGGGAATGTCCGCCACACCTAAAAACACCAAGCCCGCATCATAAGCCGCCTTTGCAGCTGCGGCATCACCCTGGGTTCTTTTTGCTTTTGCGATGCGTCCATCATGGGTCATATTATGCTGCGACCAAAGCGTTAAACGACTTAACGATGTATCACCACTGATATGCCAAAAACGATCGTTTTCCATGTCTGGTAAAGCCTTCCAACCACCCACCTTTTGGTTAAGCTGGACAAACTCATCAATGCTTAATTCTCCATTGCGCAATGATAACAAGCCATACTGAACGCCATCATTCCCCCAGAATCGACGACCATATCCGTTGGCATCGGTACCATAAACACGATGTAAGTCCCCCCAATGACTCCAGTCAAACTGCTTAAAGGTGGGTTCTGAAACTTCATGGTAGTCTGCAAAAAATTTCGGATTGTTTATTAAGTGTGAAGGGCCCCGCCAACCATTAGTGCACTCACTAGCACCTGTTGGCATTTTACTAAAATCACCATTAAGCATGGCGGCAATACCTTGTAAATTGCCATACTTATTTTTATAACCTTGTAAGGCTAGGCTGCCTTGCACAGCGGTGCGCAACGGCCAATTTTGCCACTGCTCGTTTTGGCTAACCTCATCAAAATAATATTCTAACAACTCACAATCAAGGGCGTAGGTAACTTGCGTCACCATGTCTGGATATGAATATAACGGAATCGCGCCATCTATAATGCCAGGATGATTTTGCGCCAATAAATATTGCTGAATGGCACCACCAGAACCACCAACCCCAATAGTGTATAAGGGCTTGCCATAACGGCTCTCAAACTGACGCTTAACTCTTAACGCTGTATCTTCACTTAACCAAATATCATAGTGATTACTGGTTTGTGTGCCGGTACTAAACGCCACAGCATACCCTTGCTGTAACTGCTTTTCATGTTCATACAATAACTTATCAATATTCACATTGCCTTGCTTACGCCCAACACCCACTCCCCCTTTAAAGCGATACAATAATTTTTGATTCCATTTACTGCTGTTAAACGCCTCTGGCAAATCTTGTTTATTAACGGGCACCGCCAGTACATAAATAAATCGATTAATGGTTCCGGTTTCGATGCGAATAATTTGTTGAGTTTCTTGTTTTAACGCCAATAAGTCATCAACTTTAATAAAGCCGTGATCATGCACATCTTTAACATAATATTGAATACGCGTTGGTAGGCGACAGTCTTTGCTATAACCAATAATCTCTTTGGTTTTCTTTTGTTTTTCATTAACGCGATAGACAGCAATCCCATGTTTTTCTTGATTGTCTACTAGCGGCTGCCCCAAGTTACTATGCTCAGTATCACAAATAAAAGGGTATTGATTAGCGCCCGCAAACAGTGGCTCAACAGGACCTGATGCATCAAGTGGAATGGGAAATGGAAAGGTTTCATTTGGGCGATCAATGAGTCTAGGGTGCAAACCGGTGTAACTTTTTAGATTTTTTTCCACCGTAAAGTTATCCGGTGTGTTTAAAACCAGTAAACCACTGGTTTTAGGTAGAAAACGCTGCTCAAGGCGGTCATAGAAGACACCTAAACTTGTGGTGCATATCAATATAACGGCAAGTACTATCAGAGCTGTTTTCATTAATTCGCCTTCCCTACATCTTGATACCCTAATGTAAATTTAGTGGGTATTTTCGTAAGCAAGTAGCAAATGCTGGTAATATTTTATTTCTAAAATAGAAATACAAAGAACAAACTAATTACTTGATATTTAACATATATTCCCTATCTCCTGTTTTTTAAAAATATCATAATAAGATCCCGCCAAAAATATAGGGTTTGAGGTAAGTGATGGCACACTCATAGTGTATTGATAAATATGCTGAAACATTAACAGGGTATATCAATCGCCTTTTTAATAACGAGATACACACACATATATCAAAACCTATTTTCAAATAAATTCATTATTCGTATTTAGTCTCTAAAGATTATTACGTTCTAATATTATTTTTACTTATTAAATAAAGTGTCTAGCTTCACATCGTTACAGTAAATAACACACTTGTGACTCAGTTTGCATTAGGATAGAGAACGACTTCAATTGAGCATTCTATTGTTAATGATCATATGAAAAAAATACTAAGCTGTTGCCCTGTGGCCAGTATCGAAACCGTGCATTTAATACCGGCCGACTTTCAATTTAAGCCAGGTATTCCTGTTTCTACTTTTGAGGCCAACATTTGGTGGTTACAAGAAAGTGAAGCCAATGTATGTCTTCGTGATGAATCCCAGACACTGCACTACTTAAGTCGATACACTGACCGAGAAGGTTACTTAAGCTCAATTGATCAAGCCATTAGAGAGTGCATGCATTTAAGTAGAGGTTACGAGTTATCTTCTGACAGCTTAGAACGTGTGTTAATTCAAATGAGCATCACCCAAACCCCTGTTTTTGAATTATTTTCTCAAGAAGTAAAATTCAGCTGGGATAAACACACAAATTGGCGCCAATATGAGGTGGTAAGCAATGACTGGAATCAAATTCAGTATCCAGACAAACCCATCTCCACTCATAATGTGGTGAAGACCATTCGCAATAAAAAACTCATCGAGCAAGCAGTCATTTGGGACTCAAGCCACAGCCTTAATGATGCCATGAAAAACGTAAAGGCATTTAAAGCAAGCTGGGCTGTGAATGATTTAAAAAAGAATATAAAAACAAGCGATAACATAATCCCATTAAACGATCAGCTTAAACGTTAACGCTGAGCTTTAAAGCCAAAACTAAAGCGCCACTGGCCGGCTAAATCTCGACCGCTTGCTACTTTTACATAACCTTGCTGCTTTAAATAATCGCTTACGTGTTGTGCTTGTTGCCAGCCGTGTTCCATTAACAAACACCCTTGTTGAGTTAAATACTCTTGTGCTTGTCGTGCAATCAAATATAAATCTGACAACCCTTGCTGTGATGCAATTAATGCGGATGCCGGTTCAAAGCGCACGTCCCCTTGAGATAAGTGCTCATCCCGCTCGTCAATATAAGGTGGGTTACTCACAATAAGATCAAAGGGCTCTTGTGGCACGTTTTCAAACCAACTGCTTTGAAAAAACTGAACATTATTAATATTGTTTTTGGCTTTATTGCTATTCGCAAGTTCAACCGCTTGAGGGATTAAATCCACACCGATCACCTGAGCACCTGGAAACTCTTTGGCTAACGCTAATGCAATGGCACCGGTACCTGTTCCTAAATCTAAAATACGCTTTGGCTGCACGTTTTGTTCTAACACCCAATCAATTAACGATTCAGTGTCGGCTCGAGGAATTAAAGTATGAGGGGCAACATTGAGCATTAAATCCCAGAAACCCTGCTCACCAATAATGTAAGCCACGGGCTCTCCATTTTCACGACGCTGCAGTAATGTTTGATACAAGGCGTACTCATCTTGAGTGAGACGTTTATCGGGATCAGTAAATAAGATATTTCGGTGAGCATTTAATGCATGCAGTAAAATGAGCTCTGCATCCAGTGCGGCGGTATCACTTTGGGAGATGAATTGTTGGCCCTCAGTGAGGGCCTGTTTAATGCTAATAGACATAGAGGGTGTTTAGTTTTCCACACCCATGTTTGCCAGCATTTCAGCTTGATGCTCTTGAATAAGTGGCTGGATGACAGAATCCAAATCCCCTTCCATTAACTCATCCAATTTGTACAAGGTTAAGTTAATGCGGTGATCACTCACACGACCTTGTGGGTAGTTATAGGTACGAATACGTTCTGAACGATCACCACTGCCGACTAAGCTTTTACGCTCGGCAGCTTGTTCGGCTTGTGCTTTTTGCGCGATGGCATCGTTTAAGCGCGTCGCTAGAATCGACATGGCACGGGCGCGGTTTTTATGCTGCGAACGTTCGTCCTGACACTCCACCACAAACCCAGTTGGTATGTGGGTAATACGAATAGCCGAATCGGTTTTGTTAACGTGCTGGCCACCTGCACCACTTGCGCGGAATGTGTCGATTTTAAGATCCGCTTTGTTGATATCCACTTCAGCTTCATCTTCGACTTCTGGCATCACCGCCACAGTACAAGCCGAAGTATGCACGCGACCTTGGCTTTCGGTTGCAGGTACACGCTGCACACGGTGCGCACCTGATTCAAATTTCAACTGGCTGTAAACAGCATCACCGGCAATGCGTAAAATGATTTCTTTATAACCGCCATGATCCCCTTCATTGGAGTTCATCACCTCAAAGCGCCAGCCGCGTTTTTCTGAATACTTGGTATACATGCGGAATAAATCGCCCGAAAAAATCGCCGCCTCATCACCACCGGTACCGGCACGAATTTCAACAATAACGTTTTTGCCGTCATTCGGATCTTTTGGTAATAACAAAACTTGCAACGCACTTTCTAAGCGTTCAATTTCAGCTTTGGCTGACTTTAATTCTTCTTGACCCATTTCGCGCATTTCAGGGTCTGGGTCTTGAATTAAAATATGGGCTTCTTCAAGATTACTTTCGGCATCTGAATACTCTTCAAATGCTTTTACCACAGGCTCAATCTCAGCGTATTCTTTTGACAGAGTACGAAAACGATCTTGATTACTAATTACGCTGGCATCACTTAATAGATGGCCGATTTCTTCGTAGCGTTCAGCAAGGGTTTCTAATTTTGTTTTAACTGAATCTTTCATGTTTCTCTCTAACTATTGTCAGACGTCACAAGCGATACGCCTGACGCTGTTATTTTCAACCCAAGTTATCGTGCGGGCTACACCGAATACTTAACTTTCTTCATTTAAATCGGAGTCAGATAGCTGATACAGCTCCTGAACCCAAGTCATGACTTCTTTGCGCCCAACACTACTGGCTTCGCGCATTTGAACGGTCGGTTGGTGTATTAACTTGTTCGTGAGCATATTGGCTAACGTGGCCACAACCGCCTGTGCGTCATCCCCTTTTTGTAAGCGTTTAACCGCTTTCTCTAATTCTTGATTACGTATGTGCTCGGCGTGCTGGCGAAATGCCTTGAGTGTGGTGACTGCATCTAGGGTGCGCAATTGTCGCATGAATGCTGCGCTACCTGCCTCAATTATTTCTACTGCATCTTGAGCGGCATGTTCACGTTGGCGCACGTTTTCTTCAATGATGTCTTTTAAATCATCAACCGTGTACAAGTACACATCATTTAAGTCACCAACTTCTGCTTCAATATCCCGAGGAACTGCAATATCCACCATAAACATGGGAGCGTGTTTACGCTTTTTAAGTGCACGCTCTACCGCCCCTTTACCCAAGATGGGCAGTGGACTTGCCGTGGACGCAATCACAATATCGGCTTTATAAAGTGCATCCGGTATTTCAGACAGCAATATGGCTTTTGCGCCAAATTGTTCTGCCAATGCTTCGGCACGTTCTAGTGTTCGGTTGGCCACAATAATATCTTTAACACCTGCATCTACTAGGTGTCTGGCAACCAGATCAATGGTTTCACCGGCACCCACCAAGAGGGCTCGGCTTGTGGATAAATCAGAAAATATGCGCTGAGCAAGGTTAACCGCCGCATAAGCCACCGATACTGGGTTCTCCCCAATGGCGGTATCGGTACGCACTTGTTTGGCCACACTGAATGTCTGGCGGAATAAGCGGTCTAGCTCAGGCCCAATGGTGCCGGCTTCCTGAGCCACCGCGTAGGCGCTTTTCATTTGCCCTAAAATTTGAGGCTCGCCTAATATTAAGCTATCTAAACCGCTGGCCACGCGCATAATATGCTGAACGGCTTCTTCGTCTTTAAGGGCATAATGACAGGTTTGCAGCTGCTCTAAAGGAACACCATGGACCTGCTCAAGCCAACTCAGCAGCGTGCGAGGATCATCATCTTTGGCCGTAAAGTAGAGCTCGGTGCGATTACAGGTGGATAAAATGGCAATTTCATCCACACCATGACTAGCATTCACCTGCCTTAATTGGGCGGGTAAATGGTCCGCTGCAAAGGCCACTTTTTCGCGAACCGCCACAGGAGCGGTCTTATGGTTAATACCTAGGGTCAATAACGTCATGAATAACTTAGTTTTATACTGAAAGCACCGAAATATGGGCCATTTAATTCAAACTTTGAAAAAAGAGCCGTATTATATCCATAATTGCGCAAAATAGCTGGCTTGCTTGCAAACAAGTTATTTAAAACACTTTTCACCCAGGGCACCAGAGGTAATATGATTAACCGTTTAATGTTCGCCCCACTATTTAGCCTATTGCTCTTAGGGGCGCAAAGCTTTGCTGCTGTGCAGGATGACACCGGTGATGACCTAGAACCTACTAATTATAGTGTAAATACTTTTTATGCATTATTAGTGGCGGAAATGGCCGGTCAGCGCCAACTTTATGATGTGGCGCTAGGTAATTACTTATTAGAGTCCCACCGAACCCAAGATGCAGGGGTCACCGCCAGAGCCACTCAAATTGCCCAATTTATTGGTGCCGACCAAGCCGCTTTGGATGCCGCCACATTATGGGTCAAGCTCGACCCTAAAAACCCGCTGGCTCAACAGGCCTTAAGTTCTGAGTTAGTAAAAGCCGCCCGATTTAGTGAGTCAGCCCTGCACTTACAAAAAGCGTTGGATCTTGATCCGCTGCTCAATGTGAACTTTATTAGCTTGCTGGGTGTGGATATGAGCGAAGGCTCAAGAGAATTATGGCTAGAATCGTTAACCCCTTTGGTTTCTCGTTATAAAGCCAATCAAGCTTTACTGTTCAATATTGCAAGCCTTCATCAGCAGCAACAGAATTACGATGACGCACTTAATATTTGCAGCGAACTACTCAAGCAACACCCAGAGTTTTATCCAGCGTGGTCATTAAAGTCTCGCCTGCTTGCCACGCAAGAAAAATTTGACGATGCCATTAAAACCATTAATGCCGCACTAAAACACTTTAAAGATGATAAGTCGTTTCTATTATTAAAAGCCCGTCTATTAATCAAAAATAAAGAGATTGAGAAGGCCAGCGATACCTTTTATAAACTGCATACTGCTAACCCACATGATGCTCAAATCCTTCTGCCTTTGGCACTGACACAACTTGAACAAAAAAAATACGATGACGCCAAACTGTCTTTACAAAAACTGTTAAACCTTCATCAAATGCAAAGTGAGGCCCATTATTACCTTGCACGTATAGAGCAATATAATGGCAACGACAAAGCCGCGCTCAATCATTACCTTGCCATGAAAGGTGGCCGTGAGTACTTAGCGGCACAAGGGGCCATCATCAATATTTACCTGACACAAAAAGACAGTGATAAAGCCCTTGCCCATGTTCGACAGCAGCGCACCATTGATAACGAAAACCAACAAGCTTACTTTTTAATGGAAGTGGATATTTTAAATCGTACCGGTCAGTACGACGCGTCACTAACCGTACTTAACGCAGCACTTAATGCTTACCAAGACAGCACTGACTTGCGTTATTCACGCGCAATGGTGGCCGAAAAATTAGGCAACATGAAGCAGCTTGAAAAAGATCTTGAGCACATCATCAGCCTTGAGCCTGACAACGCAACCGCATTAAACGCACTGGGTTACACCCTTGCCGACCGCAGCACTCGGCTTGACGAAGCGCAGGCATTAATTGAAAAAGCCTTAACAATTGCACCAAAAGATCCTGCTATTTTAGATAGTCTTGGCTGGGTGTATTTTCGCCTGGGTAAGCTAAAAGACGCTCTGGACTTACTCCAACAAGCTTTTGCCATGTTTCCTGATGCTGAAGTTGCCGCTCATTTAGGGGAAGTTCTGTGGGCAATGGGTGACAAACTAGAAGCTAAAGATGTGTGGCGCAAAGCCCTTGAAAAAACCCCTGACAGCCAAATCCTCAAAGACACCTTATTGCGATTAGAAGTAGACCTATAAATGTTAAAACACCTTTTTACACTGGCACTTTGCCAGTGTTTGCTAGCCTGTAGCATAACACCCACCAATGAAAATCAAGAATCATGGAGCATCAGTGGCAAAATTGGTGTCACCACACCCTCCCAAACAGTGGCCGGCTTCATTGAATGGAAACAAGACAACGATGACTTTGATATTTACGTCAGTGGCCCGCTTTCTGCTGGCAGTACTCGTATACAAGGCAACATTGCCAGCATCAGTTTGACGCAAGGTGGCAAAACCGTAGAGGGCATTAATCCACAGCAACTTATTTACCAAGAGCTGGGTTGGTTTTTTCCGATTGAAAATTTACCGTTTTGGCTAAAGGGCAAGGCTGCACCTTATTCAAAAGCCACTCAAGAAACCGATGAAGATGATACTTTAACTCAAATTCAACAAGACAACTGGAAAGTGGATTTCTTACGCTACAACGACTTTTATGATCTACCCGAACGCATTCGCATTAGCCAAGGGCAATGGAAGTTTTTGATTGTGATCAAACACTGGAGCTTTGGTTAACACCTTACTTACACGGCTCTGTGCCTATCGCCGCAACGGCATGCTTGCCCTAAGCCATTGATACCAATTAGTCTATACTGTCCATAAGTACTCTAAGGCTCATAATCAATGCTTATTAAAATTATACTGTGTGCCCTGCTTGGTTTTTCGATTATCCAAAATAGTGTCGCCTTAGAACTAAATGGAATTGGATCTTATACTCAACTGCGCAAAGAGTTTTATATTGGGGCATTATATTTAACTGAAAAATCTAATAACCCAGAGTCCATTCATGCCAGCGGCACCAGCAAACGCATGGCCCTTAAAGTGACCACCAAACGCTGGAGCCCCAGACGCTGGTCACTGCAATGGCAAAATGATATTGCCATTAATAACACCGCAGAAGGCAGCAGCGAACTTACCGATCAATTATTAATGTTTACCGGATTTTTAGAAGACAACCTCATCATAGGTGATGAAATCACTGTGGATTATATTTCGACAGTGGGCACCATTATAAAAATAAATGGGGTAAACATTATCGAAACAAACACGGCAGAATTATTTAATACCCTAGTCAATGCCTGGATAGGCAAGCTGCCCCCGTCTGGTGAATTTAAAGACGGTATTCTTGGTGATAATACTAGCGAACATAATGCACTATTAACTCGCTATAATTCGGTATCCTACGGTGCAAGCAGATCACAAATGGTATCTTCTTGGATAACCGCGCGTAAAAATGCAATATTGGCTGAGCAACGTGAAAAAGAATTAATCGAACAAGCCAAGCTAGATAGAGCCAAAAAAGCCAGAGAAAAGGCTAAAAACGAAGCAGAAGCCGCAGCATTACTATTGGCACAACAACAAGCTGAAATAGAAAGAGCAAAAACGTATCAGCCACCTAAAAAAATCGCCAAGAAAAAAGTCATCACCCAAAAGAAAAAAATAGCGAGCGCAGCACCTAAAAAGTCACAATCTAAAAGTAAAGAAGCGATTGCCGCAGAGAACAAATACTACCTAGAGTTATACCGATGGGAATTAATTCGTGAAATACGCAATGCCGTTGAATACCCTGCTTGGGCGAAAAAATTTGGGCAAAAAGGCGATGTGACACTCAATTTTTCAGTCAATAGACAGGCGGAAGTCAGTAACATCAAAGGTGACAATGCGGATGTATCTGATTTATTAGTAGCTGAACTCAATCGAGCCATACTCGCGGTTTCCCCGTTTATTTTACCCCCAGATGCTTTACCCGGTAATAGCTGGCCCATGAGCATTACCTATATTTTTGATCCAAAGTCAGATAAACAGCCTTACATAAAAAAACCCAAATTACCTGATTCATTGAATAATACAAAAGCCTTGAGTCGTGCTGAATACAAGACAACCCTAAGCAAGTACATTGATGATGTTAAAGCCATGATTAACGATCAAATTGAATACCCTGTTTGGGCTAAAAACTTAAATCAAAAAGGCAGCGTTGAGATTGATGTGGTTATTACAGAAGATGGTGAGATATCCGAAATCATTGATAAAAATATCAGTCGACATGAAACACTAAACAAAGAAGTCCGCGATGCTATTCGAGACTCAGAACCTTTTCCACCGATTCCAAGTCGTTTAAATATAGATAGCACGACCATTACAATTAAACATAATTTTAAGTAACAAGCAGATCAGCACAGGGGTTAACTCACAACTGACACAAGTGTGACCGTTTTACCCACAGATTCGAGCAGGCATTTAGCAAAGTGCTCATTAATAAAAAAGCCTCACTGTTTGTTGCATTAATACAACAAACAGTGAGGCTTAATATTAAATGAATGTGAATAATTTAATTAATCATCATCAGACAGCATTTTACCCAGCAGCGTATGGTACAACTCACGATCACCAATCACGCCTTTGACCTCATTGTTCTCTTTAATCAAAACTGGGTAACCTGTGTAGTATCGAATCTCCATGACATCACGGATTGGCATCTCGGCGGATACACACACAGGCACTGATCGTAATTGCTCAACACGGTCACCTTCTTGCCACATGTGCACCGGTATTGACTGGCCGTTATAACGCACGTGTTTATGGTCATTATCCAGCCAGATATCGCTTTTTTTATTCAAGCAATAGCCGTTACTTTGATCCCATAAACTACGAAGTTCTCGCATAATAGACGTTGCACGCAATACATTCAGTGGATTGGTGTGCGCAACAAAATCGCGTACGTAATCATTTTCTGGATTGAGTACGATATCTTCTGGTTTACCATGCTGAACAATTTCACCATCTTTCATGATGGCAATGTGATTACCCAGCTTGAGCGCTTCATCTAAGTCATGGCTCACGAAAATAATGGTTTTTTTCAGCTTCTCTTGTAATTGCAGCAATTCATCTTGCAGCTGGCTGCGTATTAATGGATCAAGTGCAGAGAATGGTTCATCCATTAATAAGATATCGGTTTCAAGAGCTAACGCACGAGCTAAACCCACACGCTGCTGCATGCCACCAGATAACTCTGACGGTTTTAGTTTTCGCCACTCGCTTAAACCTACGATTTCAAGTTGTTCATCAACACGGCGTTTGATTTCTGCTTTTTTCATGCCTTGAATTTCAAGGGGCATGGCTACATTTTCTTCAACCGTCAACCAAGGCATAAGTGCAAATTTTTGAAACACCATGGCAATATCGTGCTGGCAAATTTCACGCTGAGTAGCGCCATCTGCACTGACAAAA
The DNA here is from genome assembly GCF_030070105.1 of Bermanella sp. WJH001. NCBI lineage: Bacteria > Pseudomonadati > Pseudomonadota > Gammaproteobacteria > Oceanospirillales > Oceanospirillaceae > Bermanella > Bermanella sp. WJH001. The sequence continues at coordinate 1,640,879 of NZ_JASJOO010000002.1, forward strand.
TCCATCATCTCGCCATTGCGCTCAATTAAAATTTCACCACGGGCAACAGGGTTTAAACCATTTATGCAGCGCAGCAAGCTTGATTTACCAGAGCCTGACAAACCCATTAATACACAAATTTCACCACGGCCCACACTTAGGGAGGCATTCTTAACCCCCACCACAAGACCGGTTTCATTACGGATTTGTTCGCGATCTTTACCTTCATCTAATAACGGTAAAGCCGTGTCTGGTTTTTTACCAAATACAACATCCAGATTTTTAATTTCAATCATATTACTTCACCGTTTCTGGTTGTTTAAACAAACGGTCTAGCACAATGGCTAGCAATACAATTGCAAGACCTGCTTCAAAACCTGAGGCTATATCCACTGTATTCAGTGCACGCACAACCGGTTTACCCAATCCGTCGGCTCCCACAAGTGCTGCAATCACCACCATAGACAGGGACAACATAATGCACTGGGTAATACCTGCGGCAATATTAGATGCCGCAGCGGGCAATTCTATGCGCCATAAAATTTGAGATCGCGTAGCACCAAACGACTGCCCTGCTTCCACCATTTCTTTTGGCACTTCAGATATACCTAAATAGGTCAAACGCACAGGGGCTGCTATGGCAAAAATAATGGTGGAGATTAATCCCGGCACCACACCCAAACCAAATAACGTTAGGGTTGGTATCAAATAAACAAAAGGTGGGACTGTCTGCATAAGATCAAGAATCGGGCGCAATATGGTATACATCCAAGGGTGATGCGCTGCATAAATACCTATTGGCAAACCCAAGAGCACACACAATAATGTTGCATATAACACTAACGATAAGGTTTGCATCATTTCTTGCCAATAACCTAGATTCCAGATTAGTAACATTGAAATAACAACAAAGACTAAAAGACTCCACGAACGATGCAACCAAAGTGCAAAACCACCCAAGAAAACAATAAACAGTGCAGGCGGTAGCCAGAGTAATACATCAGTGGACGAGGTAATGAGCCATTCAAGTGATACAGACATGGCATCAAAAAATCCAGCGGCAACATCTACCAACCAGTCAAAAAAGAACTCGATGTATTCACCGAGTGGTAACTTATAATTTTCCATCGCGTCATGGTAGCTGGCCACTTTTGCAACCAGCTCCTAGTTATGGCTTGCTAAAGGATCTACAACAAGCCGGTGAACAAGTAGAAATTCTGCGAACTTCAGAGAAATAATACTTTTACGTGCCTGCTTTACTGATTTCAAGCAGGCTAATTTTTTACATTTTAAAGTGATGCCTTCACAGCAGCTACACCAGGCTTGCCATCTTTAGTAGTTACGCCTTTTAACCATGCATCAAGCACTGAAGGATTTGCCTTTAACCAATTACGTGCAGCCACTTCTGGTTTTTTCTTGTCGTCTAAAATTGCTTTCATCACTTCATTTTCAAGGGCTAAAGTGAATTCAAGGTTATTTAAGAAACGGCCAATATTTGGACATTCATTTACATAACCTTTAAGCACATTTGTCATGACACTGGCGCCACCTAAGTTTGGTCCAAAAAAATCATCGCCACCTTCAAGATAAGCCAGATCAAAATTACTGTTCATTGGGTGTGGCTCCCAACCTAGAAACACAATCCAGTTATCACGACGTACTTTGCGTTTAACTTGTGACAACATACCCGCTTCACTTGACTCGACAACTTCAAAGTCTTTTAGACCAAAGGCGTTTTTATCAATCATGTCTTGAATCAAACGGTTGCCGTCGTTACCAGGCTCAATACCGTAAATTTTTTCATCAAACTTATCGGCAAATTTAGCGATATCTGCAAAGTTTTTTACACCGGCATCATAAACATGTTTAGGCACCGCTAACGTGTACTTAGCACCGGTTAAATTGGTTTTTAACGTTTCAACCGTACCACGATCTAGGTAAGGTCGAATATCCCCTTCCATGGTTGGCATCCAGTTGCCCAAGAAAATATCGATATCACCATTTTCTAATGACTTATACGTCACCGGCACAGATAACATTTGAGTGGTGGTTTCATACCCTAAACCTTTTAACACAACGGAACTTAATGCTGTTGTCGCTGTGATATCTGTCCAACCTACGTCAGAAAAGCGCACTTTTTCACACTGGCCAGCCATACTGAGCGATGCAGTTAAAGCTAATGCGGTTGTGATTATCGTTCGAATCATTTTCATTCTTTTTCTCCAGTTAGTTATTATGTAATTAATCTTAACGAGTTGGTTGGCGTGGACGCTGATATTGATCCCAGTTGGCATCCATTCCTACTTCAATGCCACTTGCCAGCATCGTTTTGCGTCCAAGTATTAAATCTGCGGCGCGCTCTGCCACCATAATAGTTGGGGCATTTAAATTACCATTGGGTATCGTCGGAAAAATCGACGAATCCACCACTCTTAACCCTTTAATACCATGCACGTTTGTTTGGCTATCTACAACCGCTCCTTCATCTTCACCCATACGACACGAACACGAAGGGTGATAAGCGCTTTCTACTGCACTGCGTACAAATTCATCAATCTGCTCATCGGTTTGAACATCTTCGCCTGGTTGAATTTCACCATCACGATATTCATCAAATGCAGGCTGGTTAATAATTTCACGGGTTAATTTAACGCAGTCGCGAAACCCTTCGCGATCCACTTCTTCTTGCAAATAATTAAACTGTATTGACGGATGATCATGAGGGTTGCTGCTGCGCACATACACACGACCACGGCTTTTGGGTTTGTTATGGCCAATATGTACTTGAAAACCATGACCATCAAATGCCACCTTGCCGTCGTAACGCATGGCCGCAGGTAAAAAATGGTATTGTAAATCTGGCCATTCAACGCCTGCTTTTGAGCGAATAAAACCACACGATTCAAAGTGGTTGGTAGCTCCTAACCCTTTGCGAGTAAAAATCCAGCGCGCGCCAATTAAAAATTTATCCCACAAACCCAACTTGCTGTTTAATGTAATGGGTTGTTTGCATTTAAATTGAAAATAGAACTCTAAGTGATCTTGTAAATTTTCACCCACACCCGGTAGTTCATGCTCAACTTTAATGCCGGCTTTATTGAGCACATCTGGCGCACCAATACCTGAGAGCTGTAAAATATGAGGTGAGCCAATTGAGCCTGCGGATAAAATCACTTCTTGCTTGGCGATTATGTCCTGCACTCGCCCTTTTTGTTCAACCCGCACGCCAATTGCACGTTTATTTTCGAGTAAAACTTTATGCACAAGAGCATGTGTCATAACCGTGAGGTTGTCTCGCTTCATGGCCGGGCGTAAATAGGCATTGGCGGTAGACCAACGTACGCCATTTTTAACCGTCATGTGCATGGGACCAAAACCTTCTTGCTGGCGACCATTATAGTCAGCGGTAAAATCATAACCGGCTTGCTTGCCTGCTTCGATAAATGCCGTGTAAAGCGGGTTTTGCATATTGTTACCGTTGTTGGTGGCAAGCGGGCCAGTATCACCGCGATATTCATCACCACCAAACGCCCAGCTTTCTGCCTTTTTAAAATACGGTAAGCAGTGTTCGTAATCCCAATCTTTTGCACCGGCTTGTGCCCATTCATCAAAATCACGGGCATGACCGCGCACATACACCATGCCATTAATCGATGATGAACCGCCTAGCACTTTACCGCGAGGGCAATGCATTTCGCGGTTATTCAAATAAGGCTCTGGATCTGTGTGAAATTGCCATGCGTATTTTTTTGTACTCATGGGAATCGACAGGGCCGTAGGCATTTGAATAAAAATACTGCGATCACTGCCACCGGTTTCAATTAACAAAACCTTGCAACTGGCATCTTTGCTTAAACGGTTTGCCAATACGCAACCTGCGGAACCTGCACCCACAATAATGTAATCATATTCACTCATGGCAGCTTCCTTAAAACGGGCTTTCAATTGGGTTCATACCCACATATACAGATTTTAATTGAGTATATTGTCGCAAGGTTTCAAAACCATTTTCACGGCCAAGCCCTGATGATTTATATCCACCCACTGGCATTTCAGCCGGAGAATTTCCATAAGCGTTAATCCAGCAAATACCCGCTTGGATTTTATGAATCACACGGTGAGCGCGACGAATATCTTTGGTGAATACACCCGCAGCTAAACCAAGCTCGGTATCGTTAGCACGACGAATGACTTCGTCTTCATCATCAAACGTTAATACCGACATCACAGGGCCAAAGATTTCTTCGCGAACGATGGTCATATCATCTGAGCATTCAGTGAAAATAGTGGGTGCCACAAAAAAGCCCCCTTCATTACCTGCCGGTTTTAAAGCATGGCCTCCAGCCGCTAGGGTTGCACCTTCAGCCTTGCCTTTGTCGATGTAACCCATCACTAATTGTTGATGCTTAGCTGATATTAGCGCCCCAAAATTCACATCAGGGTTCATGGGCTCACCTGCCACAATGTTGTTATGAGTGCGCTCAACTAATTGTTTAATAAACGCATCTTTAATACCGCCTTGCACAAATACCCGAGTGCCGTTGGTGCAGATTTCACCTTGGGTATAAAAGTTACCGAGCATGGCAGCTGATACCGCATCCTCTAAATCGGCATCATCAAAAATAATCAGTGGGGATTTACCACCTAACTCCATGGTCACTTCTTTAAGGGTAGTCGCTGCTGCCGCCATCACTTTTTTACCGGTACCCACCTCACCCGTAAATGAAACTTTGGCAATGCCTTTATGATGGGTTAACCAACTGCCTACATCAGCTGCACCATGCACCACATTAAACACCCCAGCTGGCACACCTGCCTCTATAAAAATTTCAGCTAATTTAACTGCACCATGAGGGGTTTCTTCTGAAGGCTTAAAGATCATGGCATTGCCACAGGCCAATGCAGGGGCGGCCTTCCAACAAGCAATTTGCAGCGGATAATTCCAAGCGCCAATGCCCGCACACACACCTAAGGGCTCGCGGCGGGTGTAATAAAAATCCCCACCTAAATCTTGTTGGTTGCCTTCGATAGCGGGTGCTAGGCCTGCAAAAAATTCAATGGAATCAGCACCCGTTACCACATCCACTACAGAAGCCTCTTGCCAAGGCTTGCCAGTATCTTCAACTTCTATGGCTGCTAGCTCATCATTACGCTGGCGCAGCAAAGCGACTGCTTTTAATAAAATGCGGCTGCGCTCAATGCCTGTCATTTGCGACCACTGCTCAAAGCCTTTTTTAGCACTCACAAGTGCCGCTTCTCGCACACCCTCATTCGCCACTTCTACCTTATAAGCAAGTTTGCCTGTGGCTGGATTAATCACATCAAAGGTTTCGCCACTTGTATTCGAGTAGGTCTTACCATCTATAAAATTCTTGAGTATGTTCATTTATCGCCCCCAAAACGGTCGACCTGAAGGTGAATGAATTCTTTACAAAGTCGTTCTGACTCTTGGAAACCATGCTCTTGTGGTGGGCTGAGCGTGCTGCGCAACCACATGCCATCAATCATGGCCGCCGTCATGCGCGCAGCCTCAATGGCTTTTTGCTTATCTGCCAACAACTGGCAAAACGAATAACGTAAATTACTTTCAAGGCGCTTATTGTTTACCGCCTGCAACCTAGCTAACGCTGGATCATGAGTAGCCTGCCCCCAAAACGATAACCAAGTAGTACTGGCTCGGGATGATTGCTGGAACCCTGAAAAGTTGGTTTCGACGATCATCATCAACCTATCCATAGGGCTGGGGTGACTGGCTTGTTCAATGCGCAACAACAAACCATTCTTTAATTCATCCAGTAAATGACGCACAGCGGCCTCAATGACCCCCTGCTTACCACCGAAGTAATGACTAATAATACCTGATGACATACCCGCTAAACGGCTGATGGTGACAATGGTTGTACCCTGAAAGCCATATTCTTCAATTGACTTAAGGGTCGCCTCAATAAGCTGCAACTTGCGAACAGGCTCTATTCCAATTTTAGACATATCTTTTTTGATTGAACGTTCAATTAATAACAAGTCTAATGTTTAGATATCTAAATATCAACCTTAGCCCAAGGACCACATAACTCACTATTTATAAATGAAACCAGCCAAAATCATCTAAAAGCGAGAGATATAGCGAGGCACAAGGAATATGATTTTAATTACAGGACGATAGATTTACACAAAAAAACCACCCCATCCAAAAAAGAACCCCCCAACACCCTAACAAGCCAACAACAGAACCCTCGCCTCGCCACATACTTTAAAATACACTTGCCCCCCTATTATTTTGATCTTCAGATTCATCTAACTATATAAGCAACCTTATTTGCCATGCCGATACCAGATAGCCTCACCCTACCTAGCCCTGCCAAATTAAATTTGTTTTTGCACATTACCGGGCAACGCCCCAACGGCTATCACGAGCTACAAACCATCTTTCAATTTATTGATCGCTGCGATGAACTCACCTTTAAAGCAAACAACAGTAGCCAAATTACCATTACGCCAGCTATTCCCGGTGTCGCATTAGAAGACAACCTTATTTATAGAGCTGCCAAAATGATTCAACAAAAAACCGGCTGCACAAAAGGGGTCGACATACATTTAAATAAAATTTTACCCATGGGCGGGGGCTTAGGTGGCGGCAGTTCTAATGCTGCCACCGCATTAGTGGGTTTAAATCATTTATGGCAAACCCAATTAAGCGAAAATGAATTAGCTGAGCTAGGCTTACAGCTGGGTGCCGATGTACCTGTGTTTGTTCGTGGCAAAGCCGCATGGGCACAGGGGGTTGGCGAGCAACTAACACCGATGGATGACTTAGAAGAAAATTGGTTTGTGGTAATTGTCCCACCTTGTCATGTGAACACTGCTGAAATTTTTTCACACAAAGATTTGACAAGGGACACTCCAACGTGCAGAATTAGCGCCGCTCTCAGGGGCGAGGGTCAAAATGACTGTGAATCAGTGGTTTGCAAACTCTACCAAGAAGTTTCTAACTCATTGAATTTGCTAAAGAATTTTGGCTCTGCTAGAATGACTGGCACTGGCGCTTGCGTCTTCTTAGAAGTAGATTCTGAGATAACAGCAAACTCGGTTCTAGCCAAGCTACCAGCTGATATAAAAGCTTTCGTGGCGAAAGGCATTAACCAATCGCCATTGCAAAAAGCTTTAATAAGCTGAGTCAATTTAGGGGTGTAGCCAAGCGGTAAGGCAACGGGTTTTGATCCCGTCATGCGTAGGTTCGAATCCTGCCACCCCTGCCATCTTCTTAAAATCCATCATTGATCAAGCTAATTAGCACATGGGGTATCCGACGTGTCTAAGTTAATGGTTTTTACCGGTAACGCAAATCCGGAACTGGCGCGTCTTATTGTTGAGCGTCTAGACCTTCCCCTAGGTGAGGCCACTTGCGGCCAATTCAGTGATGGTGAAATCACCATTGATATCCAAGAAAACGTACGCGGTAAAGACGTTTTCATTATCCAGCCAACCTGTGTTCCAACCAATGACAACCTTATGGAAGTGTTGTTAATGGCCGATGCATTGCGTCGTTCTTCTGCAGGTCGTGTGACGGCTGTTATTCCTTATTATGGTTATGCTCGCCAAGATCGTCGTGTACGCTCTGCTCGTGTGCCTATTTCTGCAAAAGTAGTGGCTGATATGCTACAAACTGCGGGTGTTGACCGTGTATTAACGGTTGATCTTCATGCAGACCAAATTCAAGGCTTCTTCAATATCCCAATGGACAACATCTACGGTTCACCGATTTTATTAGATGACATTGAAAAGCAAAACTATGACAACCTAATGGTTGTCTCTCCTGACGTAGGTGGCGTAGTACGTGCCCGTGCGATTGCTAAGCAATTAAACGATGCAGACCTTGCCATCATCGACAAACGTCGTCCACAAGCCAACGAAGCGCAAGTTATGCACATTATTGGTGACGTAACCGACCGCACCTGTGTATTGGTTGACGATATGGTCGATACCGCAGGGACGTTATGTAAAGCAGCCGATGCACTTAAGCAATTTGGTGCAAAAAAGGTTGTCGCTTACTGTACACATCCTGTACTATCCGGCGCCGCGATACAGAACATAATGAATTCTCAGTTGGATGAATTAGTGGTAACTGACACGATTCCTCTAACCAAAGAAGCCAAGGCATGTGGGCAAATTCGCCAACTAACCTTAGCGGGCTTGTTAGCCGAGTCGATTCGACGCGTTAACAACGAAGAATCCATCAGTGCGATGTTCCGTTAATTCAGAACAACGTATTTGATTGAGCTTAAAGTTTACTTTAAGCAAAGGGCTCTAACTCTGGTCGCGGGGTTAGGGCTAATTTTATTTATAAAGGGTAATAAACCATGGCAAATTACGAATTGAAAGCCGAACTTCGCGAATTGAAAGGTACGGGTGCGAGCCGCCGCCTTCGTCGTGAAGCGGGCAAAACTCCTGGCATCGTTTACGGTGGCGATAAAGAACCAACTCAGGTTACTTTAGAACTTAAAGAACTAAACAAAGCGTTCGAAGATGAAGGTTTTTTCAGCCACATCATCAAGCTAAACGTTGCTGGCACAACTGAAACTGTACTTGTAAAAGACGTTCAGCGTCACGCTTACAAGCCTGTTGTTCTTCACGTTGACTTCCAACGCGTATCTAACAGCACCGTAATCAAGCAGCACATCCCTCTACACTTCATCAACGAAGAAGCTTGTAAAGGCGTTAAGCTACAAGGCGGTAAAGTTACTCACACTGTTAACGACGTAATGGTTATCTGTGAAGCGAGCAACCTTCCTGAGTTCATCGAAGTAGATCTTAAAGATGTTGAAGTAGGCACCACTCTTCACCTTTCTGACCTTAAACTTCCAGCGGGTGTTGAGATCCTTGAGTTAACTCACGGTTCTGACCACGATTCTGCTGTTGTTTCTGTTGACGTACCTAAAGGTGCTTCTGCAGCTGATGAAGATGACGCAGCTGAAGAAGCTGCTGCAGAGTAATCCATTAAATAAGGCACTCGCGTGAAGGATAACATTCGTCTAATTGTGGGCTTGGGTAATCCCGGTTCAGAATATGAGAATACGCGTCATAACGCAGGTGCTTGGTTACTCGACGAGATTGCACGCCAATATGGCGTGCAACTCAAACCTGAAAAAAAATTCCACGGTCTATGTGGAAAAGCCTTAATCAAAGGCAAAGAAGTCTTTTTACTCTTCCCTACTACCTTCATGAATTTAAGTGGCCAAGCGGTTCAAGCCCTTGCTAACTTTTATAAAATTCCTGTAAATGAAATTTTAGTATTACACGATGAGCTCGACCTCCCCACTGGCACAGCCAAACTAAAACTAGGTGGTGGTCACGGTGGACAAAATGGTCTGCGAGACATCATCAGTAAAATGGCCAACGACAAAAACTTTTATCGCTTGCGTATTGGTATCGGACATCCCGGTGATAAAAATAAAGTCACAGGCCATGTATTGGGCAAACCCAATAAAGACGAATTAAAAAAGATTGAAACCATCATCGACGCAGCTGCTTCTGAAATAGACAGCCTGGTCACAGGTGATTGGGCTGGGGCAATGAATCGCCTGCACAGTGTAAAAGCATAAGATGTAAATCGAGAGACGTTTGATGAGTCACCGTTCATCACCATGACTTAATCCAACTGTTTTAAATCGCTCAACCTGAAAATTTTGAAATATCTTGGAGCTGGAAGACCACAACCATCTAACGTCTTCCTTCTCCCATCTCACGGAGATACAACATGGGTTTTAAATGTGGCATTGTCGGCTTACCAAACGTTGGTAAATCTACCCTTTTCAACGCACTGACTAAATCTGGTATTGGCGCAGAAAACTTTCCGTTTTGCACCATTGAACCAAACAGTGGCGTAGTGGCCATGCCAGACCCTCGCCTAGATGCGCTAGCTGCCATTGTTAATCCGCAAAAAGTAATTGCCACTACCATGGAGTTTGTGGATATCGCAGGTCTTGTAAAAGGCGCGTCAAAAGGTGAAGGACTAGGTAATCAGTTCTTAGCGAATATTCGTGAAACTGATGCGATTGCTCACGTTGTACGCTGCTTCGAAGATGACAACGTTATTCACGTTGAAAACAAGATTAACCCTGCTGACGATATTGATGTTATCAATTTAGAGCTTATTTTGGCTGACCTTGAGTCCGCAGAAAAGCAACTGCAACGTGTTACTCGCACAGCAAAAAGCGGTGATAAAGACGCGGTTGCCGATAAGAATTTACTAGAAAAAATGGTTGCCCACTTAGAAAGCGATCAACCTATTCGTTCTATGGACTTAAGTGATGACGATAAAAAACGCGTACGCTTATTTCACATGATTACCGTTAAACCAACCATGTACATCGCCAACGTAGCCGAAGACGGATTTGATAATAACCCGTTCTTAGATACTGTTCGTGACATTGCCGCAAAAGAAAACGCGGTTGTTGTACCGGTTTGCAATAAGATCGAACAAGAAATTTCTGAACTAGACGACCCAGAAGACATCGCTATGTTTCTTGAAGAAATGGGGCAAAGCGAGCCAGGCCTAAACCGAGTGATTCGTGGTGGTTATGAATTACTTGGCCTACAAACTTACTTTACCGCCGGTGTAAAAGAAGTACGTGCTTGGACCATTAAACAAGGCAGCACCGCACCACGGGCAGCAGCGGCTATTCACACTGATTTTGAAAAAGGCTTCATTCGTGCTGAAACCATGGCTTATGATGACTTTATCGAATACAAGGGTGAGGCTGGCTGTAAACAAGCGGGTAAACTTCGTGTAGAAGGTAAAGAATACATCGTTAAAGACGGCGATATCTTGCACTTCTTGTTTAATGTTTAATGTTTAATGTTTAATGTTAGACGCTAGACGCTAGACGCTAGACGCTAGACGCTTTTAAAATAAGAACCGCTTGTGGTAACACAAGCGGTTTTTTTATTGAAACTATAAATTACCTTGAATGTGCTCCATTACGAAGTCATAGGCTATTTGGCCAACTTCACGACCAATCGCTTGTCCCGCTGGCACTGCGTCAGGGAAATGTACTCCTGCCCAAACACGAGATTCACCACAATCATTTTCAAAGTCTGTCCAAGTTTCAAAAACAATCTGAGTATCTGCCGCAGGTGTAACACCAGGTTCAACTCCAGATGCTCCAGCGGGGATAGGAATATACCAATCTAAATCATCACTACCCAAAAATTGTCGAGCTGCCAATGCATGCGCAGTACAAAAGCTTGCTGAAGCAGATGGATACTCAGGGTGATCCGCTACACTCATGTAACTTTTCCATTGATTAGCTGGCATATCACTCACCGTACCTTGCCCAGGGCCTCCCCAACTGGTTACTGTATTATCTTTCCAGATATAGCCGATTGCACTAAACGGACGAACGGCATCATGGCGGTATTTTTCTTGCCAAATGGCGATAGCCGTATCAAATGCAGCTAGGTTCACAGCAAAATCAAGATGCACAAAATCCATTAAAGACAATTGATATAGCTGAGCGGCTTGTAACGCAGAAAAACCTAAACTTCTAAATTTATTATCAAAGAACTCTGCTTTGAGTTTTTGATCTTCAGTAAGGTTTGCTGATGCCTCTAATACAGCTTCCGCTTGATTGACATATCCATTCCAATTAAGAACAAAACTATTCCAAGGTCTTGGTGCACGAAATACCTTGGGACTAGGATAAGAATAAGGTGTCACATTTTTAAGCTGAGGTGTTACAAATTGTTGAGCTTTAAAAAGCCCACCACCACTACCCACAATCGCAGGCTGCCACTTACTCGGGAATATTAATTTGTTTGGTGAATTCTTTGCTTTATAACCTGTATAGTCTGCATAAGGCATACGATTATATTTTGCTTCTGCCCCATCAGAAGCTATGTTACCTAATTGGTTCATGCCATCATTTTCACGATTGAGTACAACATTTATGCCGGCAAGATTTCCCAATCCTTCGGGCGTATTAATATCAGTCGTCGTATTAAATGGATCAAGCCCAACATTGGATAACATCGTATTCCATGTTTCGATCCGCTTTGGATGCAAGCTTTTCATCACATGATAACTTGCATAAAAAAGTGCAATATTTTTTTCACGATTAGAGTCTTCGCTTTTACGATGACTATGCTTTGTATAAACCCCGATTGCTGTTGGGTGATAAGGTGCAATAGCATCAAACCAAGCATTCGTGATTAATGTTGTATTGCGCAAGATTAAAGTGGCATCTCCAGCACCTGCAGACACATCTTGTAAAATCACAGGAATAACGGTCGGAATAATCACTTCAGCAGGCGCGTTACCTGCGTCAAAGTCAAAACTATAGGCATGAGCTAATGGCATAAAACTGAATACAACAACCAGTAAGCTTGCTTTTACTTTTTTAAGTAAAACGAATGGCTTCATTTTTTAGTCCCTAAATAATTTGGTTGGAAAATTGCTGTACTCATATCAATAACCAAAACTAACTAAAACTACTAATATGAATAACGTTTGAATTCTATGCCAGCTAAATAGCAGAAGCCTAAGCAATCAAAGTGATTCCCCAATAAATGCTTAGACTAATATAGTCAGGGTTGTATATAAGTCCGGCTTGGGTATTGCCTAAGATAACCAAGAAGCATGGACAACTGCCTAGTAGCACCCAATAAACATTAATATTTGTTATGAGTAATCATCAGATATATTCATTTAAATAATATATAAAAACCTTCTACCATGATGCTCAAATATTTGGGCATGCAGGCTAATAAGATGAAAAAAGTGATATGCGAGCAATTCGCCCCCATTGAAGCGTTAAAGGTCGTGGATACCCCGTCCCCTGAAGTTAAAAAGAATCAAGTGCGCATCAATGCTAAAGCCATTGGTGTGAATTACCCTGATGGCTTGTTAGTACAGGGGTTGTACCAAATGAAACCACCTACCCCGTTTACCCCAGGTATTGAAGTGGCAGGGGTCATTGATGCTGTAGGTGAAGGAGTAGATACACTAAAAGTAGGTGATGCCGTTGCCGCCATTATGCCCATAGGCGGATATGCTGAGCAGGTTGTATTGCACCAGTCTATTGTTCAACCTCTTCCAAGTGGGGTTTCACCTCAAGACGCAACTGCACTTATGTGTGCATATGGCACTTCTCATCATGCTTTAAAACAACGGGCAAACCTACAGGAAGGTGAGCATGTTTTAGTGCTGGGTGCCGCTGGCAGTACAGGCATTGCCGCTATTGAAATTGCAAAAGCCATGGGCGCAAAAGTTACAGCGGTCGCATCAACTCAAGAGAAACTGGACCTCGCACAAAAACATGGTGCTGATAACCTTGTGCTCAATAACGATGAACTTGCGGATAACCTTAAAAAGATAGCGGGCAACAAGGGCTTTGATATTGTTTTTGACCCTATCGGTGGTGATGCATTTGATGCCAGTATTCGACGCATGGCATGGAACGGTCGATATTTGGTGATAGGGTTCGCCTCAGGGCGCATACCAGAGTTTGCCGTCAACTTGGCACTGGTAAAAGGTTTTAGCGTAATGGGTGTGTTTTGGGGAAGTTTTGTGCAAAAACAACCACAAGATTATATGGCAAACCAAGTTGAGCTTTTTGCTTGGTATAACAAAGGGCTACTCAAGCCCCACATACATAAAATTTATTCAATTGATGACGTACAACAAGCATTAAACGATGTATTGCAACGTAAAGTCGCCGGTAAAGTGGTACTCGCTCCTTAACTTATTTTTGGTGCTTTACACAGTATGCCACCAGCTCCGGAAGCGGCAGTGGCATACTGAAGAACTGGCCTTGATATTGATCACAACCCAGTTTTTGCAATATCTCTAATTGCACTGCTTGCTCAACCCACTCTGCCACCAAAATGGCATTCATGCCATGAGCAAGCTGCCCCATACTTTGCACAATCTCTTGCACCATGCTGCTGGTTGCAACATCTTTAATCAGCACACCATCAATTTTGATGGTATGAACCGGAAAGGATTTTAAATAATGCAACGATGTATGACCCATTCCAAAATCATCAACTGCGATTCTAACTCCCATGCGCGCTAAGCGTTGTAAACCATTCACAAGATCATCATCCAAATGTAGCTGGCGTCCTTCGGTAATTTCTAACTCCACATACATTGGGTCAATTGTGAAGCGTTTAAGACGCTGCTGCACATCATAAATAAACGTTGAGTTTTCTAGCTGTATCGGTGAGATATTAATCGCAATAGGAATAGGACGAAAACCATGGGTGCGCGCCATAATGTTCATATCTTTAAAGCAACGCTCAATAATCCACAACCCCAAGCTATGAATACAACCATTCTCTTCTGCAATAGGAATAAAAACAGGAGGGGGGAGCGCCCCAAAAACAGGGTGTTTCCAGCGAATTAATGCTTCTGCACCCAGTATAATCCCATCATGATTAAGTTTTGGTTGATAATAAATCTCAAGATTTTCTTTTTTATTTAAGTCCAGCGCAATGCGTCGACAAAATATGCCCAGCTCATCAGGACTACGTAATGCCTGGCGCACATCAAAATCATTTCGACACATCATTGAAATAAATGTTTGTATTTTTTCCGCTTGTTTTGCCCCTTGGTGTGCTTCATGTCGCTTAACAAATGGTAAATAAACCAATGCACTTAGTATGCAAATCACAAGTTGAATGGCAGCTCCGCTCCAATGATCTGCCAGTAAATAGCCACTTAAAAGAAACGGCATACTCCATGGAATATTGTGCGTACTAAACGTAACAATACCGCTAGACAGGGCAAGGGCTGCTAACAACATCGCCAATACAGGCATGAGAATAAACGGCAAAAAGAAATAACGATTAAACACGATTGGCAAGCCAAAAATAATAAGCTCATTGATATTAAATAAGCTTGGAATCATGGCATAACGAGCAAATTTACGATTACTTTCCCGCCTAGAAAGAAACATCGCCATGACTAAGCCTAGGGTACAACCAGAGCCACCTAGATACGCAAAATGACTCATCATCTCACCAGTGAAGTTTTCAGGGTTAGTGGTTTCAAATACAACCTCAGCCACAGTGGCAATAACAGAAGTGCCATGAATACCTGCAAACCATGCAAACTGATTAATCATAATCACTTTAATGGACTGCCACAGGCTTAAGCCTTCAGACGAGTCAACCCCACCAATTAGCCACAATGTAACTGTGGCAATAATATCCACATGCATAAATAAATATGCATAAACTAAAATTAATACGATTGGTAACACCACAGCAGGAAAGATCATGCGGATAACAATGGAGAGTTGACCGTGTATCTCATGTTCTAGATACGATAACTGAACCGGAGCAAAACGAACCCATACAATAAATAATTCAGTAAAAATAATACCCAACAACAATGCATGGATAATATGTTCAAAACCAAAATTAGAAAATGCCTTAATAGAACCTGCGGTATACAACATAATCACCAAGGTCACACCTGAGATCATTGCAATCATAAGTGCGTCTATTCGCAAATCATATAAAGCTTTATAAGCATTCGCTAATTGATAACTGATGCTACAGACTAAAAAAAGCGATACCAAACCGTAAGTTGCATGAAATATTAAGGTGGCAATCTCAAAGACAAACATGCCTTCAAGATGGGGGAAATAAACAGGAAATTGCGTAAATGTAAGCGCCAAGGCCCCTAAAAAGAGCATAGGTAGCAAAGCGACAAAACCTTGCTGAGTACATGTTAGCCACAATTGTGCGCGTTGTAAGTACGTCATAGATGACCATCATTCCATTATCTACTAAGCATAATAGAAAACAGAACTAATTTCGATGAAACGGATCACTTAAATCACAAGCCGCCCCAGTGCCTTCCTAGTAAATAGCTCTGCATAAGTACCATTGTTAGCTAAGCTTATAGAATGTCTTAGGTTGTATTATTGATGTCTTATGAGCATAAAAGCGGTCCCCTTTCAACAACTGGTAGAATATGCCCCTGCGGGTATATTTCATAGTGATGCCAAGGGGCTGATCTGCTATGCCAATGAACACTGGCTAAACTTACTCGGACTGAGCAAGCGCAAAACAGACCCATTTGATTGGTTTCACGCCATTGATGATCATCAACTAACAGCGTTCAAAAATGAGTGGCATTCGTGCATAGAAGCACATGAATCTTTTCATTATGAAACCAAGCTAAAACCGCAAAATGGTTTAACTCGATATATCCGCATTGATGCAAACCCCATCATCCAAGACACACAATTAACGGGATATGTGGGTCACATAAAAGACATAACCTTACGAACCAAGCAGGAAATTGAGCTAAAAAAAAGTAATGATCTAGCAAAAAATCTTATTGAACAATCAAGAATTCCATACGCAGTAAGAGAGCACGACGATCATATTAGTTATATCAATCCAGCGTTTACCCATGTGTTTGGTTACGACCTGGCGGATATACGAACAGCCAATGATTGGTATGAAAAAGCATATCCAGATGAACGCTACCGCAAAGCCGTCAAACGAGACTGGGAATATTATCTAAACAACTTAGAAAAAGTACACGATATTGCAACCATGGAAGCTCGCATAACCTGTAAAAATGGCAGCATTAAAACGGTACTGGTTTCACCTTCTAAGTTGCTTGGCGTTTGTGAAGACCAATTCTCAGTGAGCTTCTATGATATTAGTGAATTAAAATTAGCCCAAGATCTTCTAGAAAAAAGCCAAGAACGCTTTGCACTTGCAGTAAAAGGTAGCGGCGTTGGCATATGGGACTGGAACATAAAAAGTGGGCACGTATTTTTTGCCCCCGAATTTAAACAAGAACTAGGCTACAGTGATGAAGAGTTTCCAAGTACCGTTGCATCCTTCTATCAATACCTACACCCAAGCGACAAACAAAAAGTCATTACCGCTTTTAATAATCACATCTCCAGTGAAAACACACCGTATTATATAAAGTATCGAATGCGCCATAAAGATGGGACCTACCACTGGTACCAAGGCGTTGGGCAAGCGCTTAAATCCGAAAATGGCGATGCTTATCGTATGGCTGGCAGTCACACAAATATTTCTCAGCAAATGCTAAACCATGACGAGCTATCACTGGCTAAGATGGTATTCGACCATAGCGGTGAAGCCATTATCACCACGACGGTGAGCGGAGAAATTCAAGCAACCAACCCAGCATTTAGTCATATCACTGGCTTTGAGAAAGAAGAATTAGTTGGATCAAACATTACAAAAATAAAAAGCAGCAGAAATACAAAATTTATTATTAAAGAAATCAGTCAAGATCTAATAGAAAAAGGGGTATGGGCAGGTGAAATCTGGTGTATAACAAAAAACAATAATGACATTGCCGTTTCCGTGATTATTAACGCCATTAAAAATCATAAAGGTGAAACCAAAAAATTCATTGCACTATTCACAGATGTCACTGAAAAAAAGAAAACCCAAGAAACCATCTGGAAACAAGCTCACTACGACAACTTAACGCAACTATTAAATAGAAACAGCTTTGCTAAATATATCGATAGCGCCATAGTTGGTCAGCAACCTTTTGCATTATTATTTATTGATTTAGATCATTTCAAACAAGTCAACGACACCCTTGGGCATAATGTTGGCGATGAATTACTGGTACAAGCTGCACATCGCATAAAACATTGCGTTAGAAATTCAGATATTGTATCTCGATTTGGTGGTGATGAATTTACGGTCGTATTATCTGGCGAGCTAAGTGAAACCATCATTGATCGTATATGCACTCAAGTGATTGAAAGCCTAGCGACACCTTACGACTTAAATGGCGAAGCCGCTTATATCAGTGCCAGTATTGGCATCACACAGTTCCCAAAAGACAGCCATGATGCTGAAACATTGTATAAATATGCCGATCAAGCCATGTACAACGCGAAACAAAACGGGCGGAACCGTTACGCATTCTTTACCAAAGACCTTGAAATTGCGGCCAATCGTCACAGAGAGGTCACATCAGATTTACGTAAAGCCTTGGATAACAATGAATTTTATGTGGTGTACCAACCCATCATTAATCTCAACAATGGACAAATCTATAAAGCAGAAGCACTACTACGCTGGCATCATCCAAAGCGAGGTTTAGTGAGCCCTAATGAATTTATTCCTCTTGCAGAAGAAACCGGCTTAATTAACGAAATTGGAGACTGGGTATTTAAGCAAGCAGCTGTGCAAGCAAAAATTCTGCGCAAAAAAATAAATGAGAACTTTCAAATCAGCATCAATAAAAGCCCAATACAGTTTTACAACGATCACGAAACAGGTCACGCACTATGGAGCGAGTTCTTGAGCACTATCAATTTAAGTGGCAGCGCCATTGCAGTAGAAATAACTGAAGGTTTATTACTAGACAGTACCGAGATGGTCAAAGAGAAACTCATTGATTTTCAAAAGAACAATATGGCCGTTAGCCTTGATGATTTTGGAACAGGATATAGCGCGTTAAGCTACTTGAAAAAATTTAATATTGATTACATCAAAATTGATCGCAGTTTTGTAATGAACATTGAGGTGGATGACTACAATCGGATTTTATGCGAAACCATTATTGGTATGTCTCATAAGCTAGGAATGAAAGTCATTGCGGAAGGGGTTGAAAATGAACAGCAAAAGCAAATCTTACTTAAAGCAAAATGTGATTACGGGCAAGGTTACTTATTCTCCAAGCCCGTAACCGCTGAACATTTAATTAAATTAATTAAATAAACAATTTAGTCAGCATAAAGATCTTGATTCACCACATCCCAATCATAAGAAGTCTCATAACCAGATTCAGTTTTAACAAACACTTTATACACTTCTAGGCCTGCGTCTGTTAATTCACCTGCAGCTTTAACATCAAGACCTTCAAAGTTTCGCAACTGTTGATTACTCAACCCAGATAATGCAACTGATTGATTATCCTTGACTAAATGATAATCCCCTTTAGAAAACATCACTTTACCTTCAATGGTTTTAAGCGATGAGGCCGACGCTTGCGCCGCTAAAGCGAATAAAATGGCACACAATACGATGAGTTGTTTCATGGTAGACTCCTTGTTATTTGAGTCTCCATTCAACCTAAGCTATATGACAAGCAAATGAATAATATATGACAATCCGTTAATCTAGATGTCACAAAAAAATCGCTTCATCACTGAAGCGATTTTGTTGGCTGTTATTATTCAACAAATGCACGCTCGATTACGTACTCCCCTAAATCCCCGTGGCGCGTTTCACTAAAACCTTGGGCATCAAGTATGGCGGTTAAATCCTTTAACATACTTGGGCTTCCACAAAGCATAAAGCGATCATCTTGTTTGTTCGGTGTGGGCAAGCCTAAATCTGAATATAAGGTGCCACTTTCCATTAAATTCGTCAGTCGCCCTTGGTTTTCATATTCCTCACGGGTCACAGTTGGATAGTAAATTAACTTTTCACGCACCAGTTCACCTAGGTATTCATCATTTGGCAGCTCGTTCATGATGTAATCTTGGTAGGCTAATTCTGATTTATAGCGAACCCCATGGGTCAAAATCACTTTGTCGTATTTTTCATAGGTGTAAGGATCACGAATAATACTTAAAAATGGTGCAAGGCCCGTTCCGGTACTGAGCAAATATAGGTTTTTTCCTGGCAACAGGTCATCCACCAGTAATGTGCCTGTGGGTTTTTTACTGATCAGGATTTCGTCCCCTGGTTGAATTTTTTGTAAACGAGACGTCAACGGGCCATCTTCGACCTTGATGCTAAAGAACTCCATCTCTTCTTCATAGTTTGCGCTGGCTATGCTGTATGCCCGCATTAACGGTTTATCTTCGAGCTGTAAGCCAATCATGATAAAGTGGCCATTCTTAAAGCGCAGACCCGCATCTCGAGTCACCTTGAAGCTAAATAAGCTATCATTCCAATGGTGCACACTGGTGACGGTTTCTTTGTTAAAGCCTTTCATGTTTCACCTATCTGTAAAAAGTATCTGCACTGAGCATAGATTTAAGCCTTATATTTGCAAAATGGTTTATTTATCTATAAATTATCGATTTTACAAATAAGCCTAGTCTATACTCTAGCCATCACTACTTTAGGTATCTTTCATGGATTTTCTCTGGATTCTCATCGCTTTTGCCTGCGGTTTTGCCGCTAAGCAA
Source organism: Bermanella sp. WJH001 (assembly GCF_030070105.1). Classification (NCBI taxonomy): domain Bacteria; kingdom Pseudomonadati; phylum Pseudomonadota; class Gammaproteobacteria; order Oceanospirillales; family Oceanospirillaceae; genus Bermanella; species Bermanella sp. WJH001. Next base: position 1,661,020 of record NZ_JASJOO010000002.1, read on the forward strand.
ATGAACCTCCCCCCTCTTATTGGGTATTTATTGGCGGGTTTTGGTATGCATGGCCTTGGGGTTCAACCACTAGATAACCTGCAAAGCCTTGCGGATTTAGGCATTACATTAATGCTGTTCACCATCGGCCTAAAAATTAATTTTAAAAGTCTATTCAAACCGACCATCTGGGCTGGCGCGAGTTTGCATATGTTATCTTGGGTGGTGGTTGGCGCCATATTATTAAAAGGGTTTGCTCTACTGGGCATTCAATATTTAGAGAATTTAGACTGGCCTGCCATTGCCCTAATTGCATTTGCATTAAGCTTTTCGAGCACCGTGTGTGTGGTTAAATTGCTTGAAGAAAAAACAGAAATGAAAAACCGCCATGGCAAATTAGCCGTGGGGATTTTAGTTATGCAAGATATTGTTGCTGTTATTTTCCTAGTAGCGGCAACCGGTAAAATCCCAAGTATTTATGCGCTAGGCCTAGTGCTGTTATTTCCTGCTAAGTGGTTTCTTGATCGTATTATTGATAAAGCAGGACACGGCGAGTTATTGCCATTAGTAGGCATTGCATTGGCACTTGGGGGCTATGAATTATTTAATCTTGTGAATTTAAAAGGCGACCTAGGGGCACTTGTATTTGGCTTGCTACTGAGCCAACACAGCAAGGGGCCTGAACTTGCAAAATCTCTTTATACCTTTAAAGATCTATTTTTAATTGGCTTCTTTTTATCCATCGGTTTTACCGCCTTACCTAGCTTTGACATGATCACCCCACTGGCGGTTATCAGTTTTATTTTAGTGATCAAAGGGGTCATGTTATTCCATATTTTAGCGGTATTAAGAGCACCTGGTCGCAGTATGTTTTTAGGATCAATGATTCTAACCAACTACAGTGAGTTTGGCTTAATTGTCGCGGCCCTATGTGTCAATAATGGCTGGATCGGAAAAGAATGGTTGGTGATTATTGCGTTAGCTGTGAGTATATCATTTATTTTTACCAGTATTTTTTATGAGCATGCACATACTGCCTATGCCTACATGAGAACCTGGGTAAAATATTTCGAACGCCCTCAACCCGTCCCAGAATACCAAGAACAACTTAAACATGCAGAAGTGCTCATCATTGGTATGGGTCGTGTTGGTCGCAGCTCTTACGATGTTTTGCATGAGCGCCTTGGGGATAAAGTATGGGGGGTTGAGTCTGACGCAACCAAAGCATTACGTCACAGAGAACTAGGTCGTCACGTGATTATTGGTGACGCTGAAGATGCTGATTTTTGGGAAACCAGAGAACTAAAACACATTAAGCTCATCATGCTCGCTATGCCCGCCATCACGGATATTCGAGACATCACAACCCAGCTCAAATTAAGCGATTACACTGGGCACATCGCCGCCATTGCACGCTATGAAGATGAACGCACCTCACTCATTGAATTTGGTGTCGATAATGTCTTTAACTATTATGTTGAAGCCGGTACTGGTTTTGCTGAAGAAAGTTTACAGCTACTAGGACTTGGAAATGAATCGGTGACGCCATGAAGTTTAGCCTGCGCCAGCTCGAAGTTTTTTTAGCCACCGCTCATTATCAAAATATTTCTAAAGCGGCTGACAGCCTAGCCATGAGTCAAAGTGCTGCCAGCTCTGCACTTAAAGAACTGGAGCAACAGTTTGATATTTTATTATTCGACCGTGTGGGTAAACGTTTGCAACTCAATGAACAGGGGCGCTTAATTCGTTCACGCACTGAGGCGCTATTAGAACAAGCCAAAGAGTTAGAACAAGCCTTGTTACAACACCAAGATGCCGGGAGAGTAAACGTAGGGGCGACCCTCACCATTGGTAACTATTTAGCGGTGAGTATCTTAAGTGACTTACTGCAAGAGCACCCAGATGCAGAGGTCAACTTAAGTGTGGCCAACACCCAAAACATCATGCAGCAAGTATTAAATTACGATATTGATATCGGCATGATCGAAGGGGAAATACAGCATGCTGAACTGGATATTATCCCTTGGCGTACAGATGACCTGTGTGTGTTTTGTTCGCCACAACACCCACTTGCTCACAGCAAAAGCTTAACCGACGAAGACATTCAGCAATATTCTTGGGTATTAAGAGAAAGTGGTTCTGGCACACGACAAGCCTTTGATCGAGCCATGCATGGTATCTTGTCACAAATTCCTATTGCCATTGAATTACAACACACCGAAGCCATTAAGCGCGCCGTTGGGAATGGATTAGGATTAGGTTGTTTATCGCGGATTTCAGTTGAAGATGCGCTTGAGCGAAAAGAACTTATCGAATTACCGGTGCCACATCGAGATTTCGAGCGTACTCTTTATTTTATTTTGCATAAAAAGAAACACCGCAGCGCCGGTATTCAGCGCTGGCTGACCTTTTGTGAAAAAATGGCCTGATCATCTAATAACTTAGGCAATGTTATCTGCCATATTGTGCCTTGCTGTGATGGTAATAAACAAATCTCGCCGCCTAGCTTACATGTCACTAAATTATGTACGATGTTCATTCCCAGGCCTGTACTGCCATGGTTACGCTTGGTGGTGACAAATGGCTCATAGATACTATCGCGAATGCTTTCATCAATGCCTACGCCATTATCTTTTACCTCAATAATAACCCTGTCACCCTTTTCACAGGCGTCGATAACAATCAATGGATGATCTATATCTGTAAATGCATGCACACTGGCATTCATAATTAAATTGTTAAGTACTTGAGATAAATCACTGCCAAACGTAATAATTTTAATGGTGCTTGGAATGTTACTCTGCACTTGAATATTGTTTCGCTCAAATTCAGCACTCAAGGGCGTGAGTAAATGCTGCATAAACTGATTTAATTGATGTTCGTATAAATTGCCATCAATTCGATCGACCGCTGCAAATTTAAAATTATTCACAAGATCAATCGCACGTTCTAAATTTAATTCAATCGCCGTACTTGCTTCTTCTGATTTTTCAATAAAAACTTTCATACCAGAAAGTGTCAAAGATTGCGTTTCAAAGGTTTGTGCTAGTTGTTTTAATAAATCCCTTTGAAAGCTGGTGCTGGTCTTAACCAACCCAAGGGGCGTATTAATTTCGTGGGCAACCCCTGCTACCACCCCACCTAATGAAGCGAGCTTTTCTTGGTGTATTAACTGCTTTTGAGTGAGCTTTAACTGAGTCAGTGCATCCTCTAAATGCTGAGTACGTTGTGATACTTTTTCTTCTAAAGCTTGCGCATATTCCATACGATCTATTTCAGCTGCAATGCGCCCACTAAATACTTGAAAGACCGTTTGGATAAACTCTGGGTTTTCAATCGGTTTTTTATACAGAGCAACGGTTAACCCCATGACATGACCATTAGCATCGTGCAAAGGTGTACCGATATAACCTTCTATTCCCATATCAATCAGCAACTGATCATTTGGGAATAAGCGCGTGATTTCATCTGGGTACATACAAACACTGTTGTCAGCCACATTGGCACATGGCGTATGCTCGAGACTGTATTCCATGTTATCCACAATTTCATCACCTGCCGCCAGGGCAATGGTACGACTCACATAGGCATCAATATCAAGACGGGCAATAAAGGTGAAGTCCGCCCCAATTACCTGATGCATCTTTAAGGTAATTGTTTCAAAGAAGGATTTACCATAATTATTGGAGACGCCTTCAATAATCTCTCTTAAGATCGATTCCATAACCGACTCTCTCACGCAGACAATCTTAATAGTATAGACCAGCAAGCCAATCAGCCCAGTATCGAACGGGATATCCCCCGTCTTTTGTAGAGTATCGTCAATATTCAGGTAAACTTAGTTTTATTTATTCGAAAGATGCCCATGTCAAAGCAAGATAGTTCTGTTCAACATCAAATCGATCAATGGCTTGATCATGTCGTAATTGGTTTAAATCTTTGCCCGTTTGCAGCAAAACCTAAGCGTTTAAACCAAATACATGTGGATATTTTTAATGGCACAGATGAAGCCGAACTGGATCGCGCCTTTTTGAAGGCTCTTGATGAGCTGCAAAGTATGCCCCCTGAGCACAGAGAGACCACACTACTGGTTATACCAAACACTCTGCAAAGTTTTGAAGATTACATGCTCTACTTGCAACAAGCACAATGGTTATTGCAAAGAGCTGGCCTAGAGGGCACCTTGCAAATCGCAAGCTTTCATCCCCATTATCAATTTGATGGTACCGAGCCATCCGATAAAGAAAACTTAACTAATCGATCACCTTATCCCATCTTACATTTAATCAGAGAGGATTCCTTAGCCGAAGTATTAGCAAAGTACCCAGACCCTGAATCGATTCCGCAAAATAATATTGATCGTGTAGAAAGTTTAACTAACCAAGAGATTTCTGTCCTTTTTCCACATATAAAATAAGCAAAATGCACGCACTCACAAATTGATACATTAATACCATTTTAAATATTTATGAAATGGTATAAAAATAGGGTTTTAAACTACACTACAAAGATAATGGTCAGTTAAAACACTATGGATAGCCACCTTTTAAAGCGTACCGACATGGACTTTTTAAGCCGATCATTTCCCGGCTTATTTGTGTACGCCACGGTTTGGCCTTTATTAGCGTTTGGCGGTGACTTTTTTAGCCTCGACTATAACCTGGCTATTACGTTTACCTGTTTGTTTATTGGCATCAGCATCGTGCGTGTTATACACGCCTATTCCACACCTTATTTTTATCCAACATCACCCAATCTATGGCGCTTTATTTTATTTGGCTTAGCCTTTTCACACGCGCTCACGTTATCCGCTATACAGGTGTACCTAATTGTCGTCGACCAACATTTTAATATGGTCATACTCACTGCCCTCGTTGTGGTTGGTTTGGTCAGTGGCGCCGCATCCAGCTTGGCCCCTAAATTAGTTTTTACCCAATGTTATATTGCCATTATTTTAGCGCCTACCATGCTGGTCTGTTTTTTTAGTCAACACTACAGCTTTTTAGCGCCCTTATTTTTAGTCATGTGGATATATTATTTTTTAATGTGCCGTCGTTACTACAAAGAGTACTCCCGTGCATTTCATATTGAGAGCAAGCTAAAAGAAAACCAAATTAAATTAGAAGCATTAAATCAAACCGATACATTAACCGGTATTTATAATCGTCAGTTTTTTGATAATGCCTTAGATTTACAGTGGGACTTGGCATCACGCTCACAATCTAGCTTATCTATTTTATTTTTAGATTTAGATTTTTTTAAAAAAGTAAATGACGAATTTGGGCACATCATTGGCGACAAAGCTTTGTGCCATGCGGCCACTATATTTCAAGACACTGCCAAACGAAAAAGTGACATGGTCGCACGTTATGGCGGAGAAGAGTTTGCCATCATATTACCCAGTACTCAGCATGACATTGCAAAAGAACTGGCAGAAAGCATAAGAATACAAATAGAAAAAACCCCGCTTATATACGGGGAAATAACCGTAAATCTTACGGTGAGCATTGGTATAAATTGCATCATCCCTAATAACCAAATACATTGTATTCAGTTTTTAGATCAGGTTGATAAAGCCTTGTATGAAGCCAAGCGAAATGGGCGCAACCGTGTCGTTAGCTATCTTGATATTCAGCACCCAGAAAAAACCTAACCTCAAATTTCTGATAGGATGTTTTTTCTATGAACCTTCTTTGCATCGTTCCATTCACATAGCAACTCGGCTAATAAACGTGATTGCTCATGCAAGGCCATCAACTCTTCTTTATCACCCTTCTCACCTTTATAAATGGGTAATTTGAGCAGTTTTTTATTTAGCGGGTTTTCAGGATCTTGCATTTTGTTTAACTCAAGATTCCAGCGAATATTATGCAGCATCATACGGTAAGCAATTAACTTCGTTTCCATTGAAAATAAACTAAAGTCTTCTACCTCACGAAAATATTTGAAATCAATCCCTAGCAATACCACATCGGTTTCAGCCTTAACGGTGGCACTGCGTCCACGTCCCGTCACCATGGATAGGGCACCAAACACTTCACCCGGATTAATGATATTTAAACTGTCACCATCGTCTTCACTAAAAACAGACATTTGTCCTTTTAGTAGAAAATACAATACCTGATCTTGATTACCTTTTTGTAAGACAGTCTCACCTGCTTGTGCTTGTACAAACTCACTCACACTTAATAACAAATCAAACTGGCTAGGGTTTACCTGCACAATATCTTTAAAAAAGGTCACGCTGCGCACTAATCGCTGTAACGCCTCTGTGCTGTACTCAATCTTGCTTAGCTTTTGCATCCTAGAACCCTACAACAACCAATCTAGTCAAATCACTGAAACTCATACTAAAACTCATACTACCAGTAAATTTTGACAGGCCGCAAAAGAAATATCGAAATTGCGAACCCTTGTCATTTTTTACTATAAAATCAAATAGATACGGCTAATTTAACGCTAAACAGTCTGACAAAATACACCCAAATAGGTGATAACGAGCGACTAACAGGCTTATCAAGTCGCCCTAACCAGCACTGTGGAGCAAGGTGAATGGGCACTGATAGCACCATGTTTGTTAGGTGAGATATGAGGAAAACTGTAAGTCATTGAAAAAAATCATAAAACTCGCTTGACACATACCGCTCAAATCGTAATAATGCGCGCCGTTTCAAAGGCAACATAGCTCAGTTGGTTAGAGCACATCACTCATAATGATGGGGTCCCAGGTTCAAATCCCGGTGTTGCCACCAAATTCTAAAAACCCGCTAAATAGAAATATTTAGCGGGTTTTTGCTTTTAGGGACCAGTCCCAGCTTCACTGCTTCATATCTGGCGGTGTTGCCACCAGATTCAAAAAAACCCTTAGTCGAAAGATTAAGCGAGGTTTTTGCTTTTGGGACCTGCTCCCAGGTTCGCTAAGTTAAAGATCAGCGGTGTTGCCACCATATTCAAAAAATCGTTAAGTCGAAAGATTAAGCGAGGTTTTTGCTTTTGGGACCTGCTCCCAGGTTCGCTAAGTTAAAGATCAGCGGTGTTGCCACCATATTCAAAAAATCGTTAAGTCGAAAGATTAAGCGAGGTTTTTGCTT
>NZ_JASJOO010000002.1:1668189-1756292 GCF_030070105.1 Bermanella sp. WJH001
TTAGGGACCAGTCTCAGCTTCAGCATACAAATTCTGGCTGTGGTCCGCTGTGTTATTAAGTCTAATAGCCATGAACCCTTTTCTTAAAGTCGCCCTCATCACAGTTTTAGAGCAGCCCTCTATCCCCTTCTTCACAAGCTTCATATAATTCATACCTAAGCATGAGATTTATGGATAGCCTCAAACCAAATGGAGACTTATGCCTTTTGTTATCAATGAGTGCTTCTCTTGTCATTTCGCTGCCGCTTTACCTTCTTCTTATTGTTATGGGTTTGTGCCCCATCATTTGCTCAAGTTGTAAAACTCTCAAATAACAAAATTTGCCATACGCCTGACAGTCCGTTTTATGAGCGGGTAAAACGCTTTCAGCGGTTTTCGTCTTTACAGGATTGCCTCAATGAAGGCGGCCGACTGCCTCAAATCACACCATCTGGGCATCCAAGCACATCCAATGACCGCCAGTATTCTCGTGATGCCTTTGGACGCGGTTGGTCCGATAGCGATAAAGACTGCCAGAACACTCGCCACGAGGTTTTAATACAGCAATCAACCACCACACCGGTTTTATCGAGTAATGGTTGTAAGGCCGAACACGGCCGTTGGGTGTCGATGTTTACCGGTGAGGTGATCACCAGTGCAAAGCAGCTGGATATTGATCATGTGGTGCCGCTAAAGTGGGCTTGGAGCCATGGTGCAGATCAGTGGACAAATCATAAACGGGAACAATTCGCCAATGACCCTATTAATTTAATTGCCGTTGAAGCGTCATTAAATCGAGCAAAAGGTGCCCAAGGGCCAGATGAGTGGCTCCCCCCAAAAAATGAATGCCAGTATATTTTGCGTTTTAAAAGGGTGTTGGTTAAGTATTCAATCCACACACCTAATAACATTCAATCGATGGTGAAGCGCTGTTTAGATAAATAAAAGCGTGGGCCTGCCATACCCTATGGCAGGCCAGCTCACTAAATTCCATTCGCCGCTAAGCTGTCGCCCACCGAACGCAATACCTTAGATATTTTATTTTTAGTGGCGTACACCAAAAAGTAAGCACTTTGGTCGCTGTAGTTTACTACGCTATCTTCCACAAATTCCCATTTAGATTTTGCGGATTGAATGGATTTTCCATGGGCTCCATTAGACGATTTCGCCAATACATCCAATCGAGCCTTGAACTGTTTACTGGCCATTTTTGGTTCTAATTTACTGGCATCTTGTGGCGACAAAGAAATGGTGCCGTTGTAACTACTAGACACATCAAAAAAACGTGCCGTAATCGCTTGGATTTCTACTTGAGCCAACAAACCCTGATTGGCGCTTTCTTGCATAGAGGAGTCAGAGCCAATCAGTGCATATAAATCCGATAGGTAACTGCGTGCATCCCGTCTTACCACTGAATCTACATCCCAGTCATATTCAGGGCTATATTCCGCTTTTAGGTTATTGGCAAAAGAAGACCACCTATTTAGCCATTGCCCACCTAACAATGGGTCTTGCTGTTGAAATTGCTTAAGACTTGCCGTTGCTTGCTCTTTGTATTTATCCAAATCGGTTTGATATTTAGGCGAACCTTGCGATAACGCTTTCATATACATAGCTGACATAGCTTGAAAAGCGGCCTGAGCATGATTCAGCAAGGCCGAGTTAGCGTGGGACTGAGTCGCAAATAAGCAGGCTAATACCAACATTAATGCGCTTCTAACTATAAACATCATCATCTTCTCTTATTATTTTGTGATTAAGTTTTAAGTGAATAAGCTTTGTTTAGATGGTCAAAAGCCCATGGCATTTGACCTTTTGTGCATAATTATCAAGCGTGATCTGCATCATGTTTAATGAGCACATAAAAACTTGAGTACAGATAATGCTCTTTTAAAAATAAATGACAACAAACTGGTTTGCTCATATGTCATTATTTATAAGTTACTTGCCGCTAATATTGAACCTGCTGACTCAAGCTCTTTGGTAATTTTATTTTTAGTGGCATATACCAAAAAATAAGCACTTTGGTCACTGTAATTAACAACATTGTTTTCAACAAACATCCATTTTTGTTTTGCCGCTAGAATACGCTTTGCGGTTGCACTATCGGCTCCCTTTGCCAATTCATCTAATCGGGTTTTAAAGCGCTCACTCACCACTTTTGGTTGTAAGCGATCAGCATCAGATGGGGCCAATGAGTTTGTACCGTTATAAGTACTGGAGACATCAAAAAAACGAGCCGTAATGGCTTGCACTTCAACTTGTGCATATAAACTTTGCGGTGCATGACGTTGTAGAGTGTTATCGGTGGCGATTAAGGCATATAAATCCGTTAGATAACTGCGCGCATCCCGCCTAATCGCGGCGTCCACATCCCAGTCATATTCTGCACTGTATTCTACTTTTAAGTTGTCCGTTAACGCTAACCAACGCCCCATCCATTCACTGCCCAACTGAAGGTTTTGCTGCTGAAACAAGGATAAGCTTTCTAAGGCTTGTGCTTTAAAGCGATCTAAATCCCCTTGGTATTTCGCAGAACCCGCGGATAATGCTTTCATGTACATAGCTGACATGGCTTGAAATGCCGCTTGAGCATGATTAAGTAGTGCAGAATTGGCGTGGGATAGGCTGGATAGGCTGCTGGATAAAACGACCAGCAAAATACTTCTTACTACAAACTTCATTTTCACTCTTATTATTTTTGTGTCTTAGGAGGTAAGTTTTCAGCTTACTTTTTACCGCGAAGAGTAATACCAATCGTATTACCAGACATGGCACTAAAGAGTGATTTATAGCAATTTTTCTGATAAAACGCTGTTTTTATAACTAAAAATAAAGCACACACATATGAACAAGTGCGCATATGTGTGTGCTGTGCACGTTTATTTAAAACTCCAGTACTCGATTAACGAATCGCAGCGACCATCCAGTTCATCAACTGGGACTCAGGCAATGCGCCCGCCAATTCTTTTACAACCGCACCTTGTTTAAATACCTTTAATGACGGAATACTGCGAATGCCATATTGAGCAGCCAGTTGCTGTTCAGATTCGGTATTCACTTTCAGCAAAATAGCCTTACCTGTTAGCGTTTGAGCAATTGAGGTATACGCGGGGGCCATGGCTTGGCATGGACCACACCAGCTCGCCCAAAAATCCACCACCACAGGCAATTCGCTTTTAGCTATAAATCGTGAAAATTGGGCCGCGTTAACGTCAATAGGCTTACTGGGCACCAGCACACCCTGACATTTTCCACATTTGGGAGACTCTTCTAATCTTGAGTCAGGCACTCGATTTAAACCAGAGCAGGCAGGGCAAACCAATATCATAAGCATTCCTCATTTTAGCTTTGTCTAATATTGGGTGTATCACTCACTTTTCAAGTCTGACGATTTGTGAATTCAATCCGTGTTAACAAAATAGCTCGATCTCATCGGAAACCCGATTACGGCTATTCATTTCCGATAACAGCATTTCGTGAAGCTCATGTAATTTTAAATCTGATAGCTGAGGAAGATTGAGCCCTTCAAACACTCTTTGACTCAGAACATTTTGCTCATAGCAGTATTCATGGACAGGTCCTTCCCCCACTAAAATCTTTACCTTTTTTTCACCAACCACTGGTTTTTCACAATATGGACAACGCATCATCATTCCTCTGTATAACAGCCTCTATTTTAACTGTTTAAACATAAGGGCGATTCTCATTTGGTAAGTGGATCACAGGAATTTGGTTACTATTTGTTAAGCTAAGTAAGCGCGCTCTTGGAGGGCTAATCTGCTATGATTCAATTTTTCTTTTTCTCATAATCAAATGCCTACAAATCAAGTTATCATCATTGGTGCCGGCGCTGCCGGACTCATGTGTGCCATCAGCGCTGCTGAAAATGGCAAGACTGTTTTAGTCTTGGATCATGCAAACAAAGCCGGTAAAAAAATCCTAATCAGCGGGGGTGGTCGCTGTAACTTCACCAACATGTATACCGAGCCAAGCAATTATTTAAGTGCTAACCCTCATTTTTGTAAATCTGCATTAAAGCGCTATACCCAGTGGGACTTCATCGCTGAGGTCGATAAAGCGGGCCTGCCTTGGCATGAAAAAAAATTAGGACAACTTTTTAGCGACAATAAAAGTGAAGCCATCTTAAATATGTTGCTTGATCGATGCCAACAACTTGGTGTCAGCATCGAGCTTGATACCTCAATACAAACCATTGAAAAGCAAGATGATGAGTGTTTTGTACTGACCTCTTCTGCGAAACATTACCAATGTCGTTCATTAGTCATAGCCACAGGAGCCATGAGTTTTCCCACCATGGGCGCCACGGACTTTGGCCATCGTATTGCGCGCCAATTTGGATTAAAGGTGACCAATACCACCCCAGGTTTAGTGCCTTTTACATTTGATGCAAAAGAAAAAGCTCGATTTGACGGCCTAAGTGGCGTCAGCATCGACACTGAAATCACATGTGGAAAACAAAGCTTCCGTGAGAATATATTGTTTACCCACAAAGGTTTGTCGGGCCCTGCTGTTTTACAAATCAGCTCGTATTGGCAACCAGGCAACAATGTCACGGTGCGCTGCTTACCCGATTTAGATTTATACAGTGATTTAAAACAACAACAATCAAGCAGCCCAAACAAACATTTAATTAACATTTTAAAGTTGCACTTCCCTGAACGTGTCATTGAAAAATTTTGCGCAGAGCATGATCTGAATAAACCTTTGCAACAATACAAACATAACGAGCTTGAACTCATAGCGGACTTATTCCAAAAATGGACATTCATCCCTAGCGGTACAGAAGGTTATAAAAAAGCCGAAGTAACACTGGGTGGCGTTGATACAGATGAGATCAGCTCAAAAACCTTTGAAGCCAAAAAAGTAAAAGGTTTGTTTTTCATTGGTGAAGTATTAGATGTCACCGGACATTTAGGCGGATTCAATTTTCAGTGGGCATGGGCAAGCGGCTACTGTTGTGGGCAAGCCGTAATATAAAAAATCCACAGCCATAAAAAAACCCAGCAAAGGCTGGGTTAGGAAAAGCACGAATCTGTGCAAGTGTGCATCCTACACTTAGAGGGTTGTTACTGGAGTAACTCTGGTAAAAATGCATTTTCATGCATTTTAAATTCCTTACGCTTTATGCTCACCTTCGTGCTTGGCAATATCATTTTTAATAAAACGATAAACTCCGCCGAAAAAAGCGATAGTTAAAGCAACGATTATAAGCCCTGCGATTACATATTCATCGATATACATGGCGTTACCTCAAAGAGTGATTAATATTTACACTTTGAGAATAGCAACGGTGGGAAAGAAAAAATTGACCTGAATCAATGGGGTTGCGTACCGCAGCACACACACAAAGAAAGGGTGATTTAGATCAATGTTACGAGACCGATTGCTTAGAGCTGGCCTCATTTCTAGCGGCCACCATGGCAGCCAATTTAATAATGACCTGATCTTTGAACTTTTCACGAATGTCCGAATTCAACGCCCCCAATAAACGCCTGTCCACTTTTAGTAAAATACAGACTTCATTGGCAATCACATTAGACGTTCGAGGTGTGTTTTGAATAAATGCAATTTCGCCAAAAAAATCACCTGGGCCCACTGTGGCCAGGGTGTCCTCTTTGCCGTCCAATACCACCCTTGCAGTGCCACTTAAAAGAATAAAAAATGACGTATCTAGAGTGTTTTGTTCGATAATGTATTCATTTTCCTGCGCCACATAAAAAGAAGCGTCAGTATCCACCACTTTTTCTTTTTCAAAAGGCGTGAACGCCTTAAAAAATGGCACTTTATTTAGGATCAGCAATATTCTGCCGCGCCCTAATGTAGTGATCCGTTTCATCCCCAGTCCCTCTAAATCACACAATTTCACTTATTAGTTTTCAGCTTAGCTCACATTCGAGAAGACGGGCGATTATTGGATTCACTGCTAGACTGATATGCAACAGGACGTTTCTTTCCACCCTCACGACACTTAATATCATGAAGACATTAACGCTACTTTTAATAGCAGCTTTAGGTATAACCATGGCATTTAATGGATATGCACAGGATGCTGATGAGACCCCACAGCCAGAGCTTAGCCCTGAGCAAACAGCGGCCGCTAGAATGGATGCCCTTGCGGTACTGATTAAACGCCAACAGTACCCGCAAGCCTATGAGCTAGCCACGCGAATGCTGCCAGAAAAAGAAGGCCTGCCTAAATTCGATTTTCAATACGGTATGGCGGCCGTTGAAAGCGGTCATTATGATCAAGCACTGTTTGCATTTGAACGTTTGGTTTTGGGCTTTCCAAACCAAACACGCTATCGCTTAGAGCTAGCCCGCACTCACTTTTATTTGCGTAATCTGGTGCGCGCCGAAGTGGAGTTTAACAATGTGCTGAAACAAAACCCGCCAGAACCAGTGAAGAAAAATGTGATGATTTTCATGGACCGCATCACCGACTTAAAACGCAGTGTCGAATCTAAATTCATGCTGGTTTTAGATGTGGGCGGTGGTTATGACAGCAATATCAATAGTGCTACCAGTGAAAAAGAGCTACCCAAAGAAGAATTAATATTCCCTGTGGATATCGCACTGGATGATGCCAGCCGAGAAACCGGCAGTGCCTATTGGAGTGCTCTCGCCCACATGGCATACATTAGCCCTTTAACCAAAACCAGTGCATTTGATCTACGTTTGGTGGCATCTAATCGCAGTAACTCAGATACCCCTATTTACGATTTAACCACCGCCATGAGCGAATTAGGTTACAGCTTTTACACAGGCCCGGTTAAATGGCGTGGCGCAGGCCGTTATCAATTTGTACAGCTTGATGGCGAAGAATTATTAAGCAGCTTATCCGCTCTTGGCCAAGCAAATTGGATTTTAAATAAAGGAGCCACGATTGGCTTTGGCATTAACTATGGCATGTCATCGTATCCAGAAGATGATGATGGTGACATTACCCAACAGCAATTTAATTTGTCTTACGCCAGCGCCCCCAAAAAAGATAATTGGAAACTAACCCTAATTTTTGGCACCGACAGTGCCGACGAAAGCAGCAACAATCACAATGGTAAAACTTATCAAGGGTTTACTTACCAAAGCTCATCATTCACCAGCCAACGGTCTAACAGTTACTGGTTATTTAGCGTTTTAAGCAGCGAATACGATGAAATTAATAGCGCGCTTTATAGCAAGCTACGTAAAGATCAAAACGCCACCTTTGGAATTGGTTGGCGCTATAACTTCAATTCACATTTCAGCTTTAGAAACGATTACAGCTTCACGTACAACGACAGTACATTAGAAGCCAACACCTATAAACGCGCTAAAGCCGAAGTGGGCCTGACTTACAGTTTTTAATCCAAAGTTGATTGCACAACCTTGGGGGAGGCAATATGAAATTCATCAAACAACTGGCCTTAATTCTGGGCCTATTTAGCTTATTCATTCAATATAGTTGGGGTGCGCCTCTGGCGGGCCATGTGATTTTAACAAAAGGCAATGTCAGCGCTGTCATGGCAAGCGGCGAGTCTCGTGTTCTAAAACGCCGCTCTGAAATTTTTAATGGGGATGTCATTAAAACTGGCCCTGCGGGTTCTGTACAAATTCGATTTATTGACAAAGCCCTCATGACTATAAAAGCCAATAGTGAAATGAATATTGAGCGCTACCTACAAGCGCAAGCTGTCGGCGGCCAAGACAAAGAAGAAGTATTAATGAGTTTGGTAAAAGGTGGTTTTCGAACCATCACAGGTACCATAGGCAAAGGGGATAAAAGTGCCTACAAAGTCAATACACCAGCCGCATCCATTGGTATTCGTGGTACCAATTACGAAGTGCAACAAGAAGCGGACGGTGGGTTTGTGATGGGGGTGTACAGCGGTGGTATTCAAGTTGAAAACGAAGCAGGTACCATATCATTAGGTGAAGGGGCCGATTTTAATTTTACCCGCGTTAAACCAAAATCATCACCCAAAGGTTTATTGGCACCACCTCCCACACTAGGTGAAAATTCAGCTACGGAACAAAACGAAGAAGATAGTGAAGGCGAGCAAACCGCCAATGAAGAAAATAGTGATGAAACCGATGGCGACGCACAAGAAGAAGCCGACGATGTAGATCAAGTGGCTGAAACCGAAGATAACCAGAGTGATAAACCAAGTGATACTAATAACACACCGGATACTGTTGTGGATATTGGCAATGATGCAAACAAAGCCATTGGCAGTAAATTAGAAAATAATATTAATGATTCCACAGAAGAGTTCATAGCCAGTGGCGGCGCTAATAGTGAATTAATTAAAGAATTGATTGCGGCCGGTATTTTGAATCAAGGTGAAACACTCGAGGATTTAGATCCCGCTCTGGCTGAGTTAGTAGAAAAATGGTTAGACGCACCTTTTTTTGATTTGATTGCAGCACTGCAAGAACTCATTGCTGAAAACGTTGCCAGCATATTTGATTTTAACGATCCATTTAATAACGTAGATACCAGTAATGTAACAAAACCATTTTCCGACACCGTGATCTCTGACCAACAATTCGCCCTAGCAGAAACAGGTCAGCTTGCATTACTTGCCATTCCCGTTAATAGCACCAATTCCTATGCTGGTGACTCACCCAGTTTGTCTACTTTAGAGGCGCAACTGGTTTCCCCTGATACGGTAATAGCAAATACAGCTGGTCATAGTTTTGCTACTGATCCTGGGCACTTTAGAATTTCCTATGAGGTTTACAACCTCACCACCAAACAAACCGACCACTATGAAATTGAAGTGGTTGTAGATGCCGCCACGTCAGGTAACGGTGATCTAATCACCTTCATCGGCAATGCTTTTGAAGGTTCAACCTATCGAAAAAATGATCAAACCATTACAGGAGCTCCGCCACAACACTTTGATTATTCGTTTAATGCCACTACGCAAAAATATGAATTTGTCCCTATTACAAACGATAGTGATAATTTCATTCTAGAAATGGAATTAAACTTTGACGATGACCCCAATAATTCAGCAGCCACCCTCGCGCTTCAACAAGAGCTAGGGTCTGGAACAAACTTTAATCGTGATGATTGGTATGCCGAAAGTGGTTTAGACATGGTCATAGGTAATGGTTCTTGGGATACCACCAACAACAAACCTATTTTGGTCATGCGTGATAAACACAGTTATCAAGATCAAGACGGCACAACGGTTACCGACGAACGCATTGAAGTGGTCACAAAACCACTTGAAGCGGACGCCACAGCCGGTAGTTTATTATCATTTGCGAATTGTGTTGATCAAAATAAGTCCTGCGATATTCAAATCAACAATGTTGCCGCCGCCGATAATATTCGCTGGGGGGCTTGGTTAGCAGAACCCGGTGAAGGCATTCAATTGAATGAGTTTCGTGTAAACGACAATGCCCTTGAATTTCAACAAGAAGAGGACATATTAGCGTTTTGGATTGCAGCAGAACGCGCGGACATCAATCAGCTTACCGGCAATGCTACGTTTTCAGCCAGCAATAATTGCACAGACTTCAAACAATGTATTGGTTTTGCCGATGATGGCATCGTGCAAAGCTTAACAGCACAATTTGATGTGAACTTTACAAGTGGTGCCATTACCAATGGCAACTTAACACTACAAACCAGTGATAATCCCAATGTAGGATTGACGTCTATTACTCCTGGGGATGTTCAATCCACATGGAATGTAAACTTTTCTGGCCAAATGAGCACCAGTGATGACGGCACAGTGAAACTGCCTGAATTTCAAACTCAAAGTATCAATGGCACAGTGGTTGAATCAACCGGCTCTTCAGATGCCGTTATTGGTAATATCGGGGGGATTTTTGTCAAACCCGGCGACAAATTTGCCGGTGGTTATAACTTAGGAACCGCAGATGGCACCAACAAACATGCCGCAGGTGTGTTCAGTATGGATAAGCAATAAATCACGCTTACTCAAATTAAGTGCTTATAAAACAGATCTGCCCATTGAATGTATTCATGGGCAGTTTTTTTTGAATAACAAAAAGCGGGCACTGCCCCCCTATCCATTCACATTAATAAAAAACTCAGTACGAGGTTGCCCCGCGACCGACATGATTCATCAATAGAGTTTTAATTCACAGCGGCAATACAATTTCGTCAGGCAATGCCTGACCTACGATATTAATTTTCAATTTATTCAAAACATGTACTGTACGAGGTTGCTCCGCGACCGATCTGATTCATCAATAGGATTTTGATTCACAGGGCAATAGATTCTCGTCAGGCAATGCCTGACCTACGATATTATTTTCAATTTATTCAAAATACCTACTGTACGAGGTTGCCCCGCGACCGATTTGATTCATCAATAGAATTTGAATACACAGGGCAATAAAATCTCGTCAGGCAATGCCTGACCTACGATATTATTTTCAATTCAATCAAAAAATGCGCAGTACGAGGCTGCCCCGCGACCGACCTGATTCATGAATAGTGTTTTGATTCACAGGGACAATTGAATCTCGTCAGTCAATGCCTGACCTTCGATATTCATTTTTAATTCAATCAAAAAATGCGCGGTACGAGGTTGCCCCGCGACCGATCTGATTCATGAATAGAATTTTGATTCACAGGGACAATTGAATCTCGTCAGGCAATGCCTGACCTACGATATTATTTTCAATTTATTCAAAACATGTACTGTACGAGTTTGCTCCGCGACCGATCTGATTCATCAATAGAATTTCGATTCACAGCGACAACAGAGTTTCGTCAGGCAATGCCTGACCTACAGTATTTATTTTCAATTTATTCAAAACATATACTGTACGAGGTTACCCCGCGACCGATCTGATTCATCAATAGAATTTTGATTCACAGCGACAACAGAGTTTCGTCAGGCAATGCCTGACCTACGATATTAGTTTCAATTTATTCAAAACATGTACTGTACGAGGTTGCCCCGCGACCGACCTAATTCATCAATAGAATTTTAATTAATAGCGACAACACAATCTCGTCAGGCAATGCCTGACCTACGATATTTATTTTTTAATTCAATAAAAATTGCGCTGTACGAGGTTGCCCCGCGACCGACAAACTGACCACTATCGGTTACGCACCTGAGCGACCACACAGCCATCCGTTGTGCAATTCTCTAATGTGTAATCAGAAGAGTTGATCGTTAATAACCCAAACCCTTTTTTCTTGGTACTGGTCACCACATAATGAGGCAACTGCACATTGGTTAACTGCCAATAATCAAAACTGTGTTCATGACCATGCACACCTAAATCCACACCTAAGTCTTTTAACTCTTGGCTTAGGGGTAAATCAAAATCCCAGGGTGGAATATGGCTAAATACCATGGTGTAATCGCGCTGATCATCCCCTGCCGCCTCTGCCGCTAACCAATCACGATCTGGCACGTTTTCAAATTCGTATTTGTTGTCATTGTATGCAATAAACTTACTGTTCTGGTAAGTGAAACTGTAGTCTTCTGGGCCAAATACTTTTGCCCAAATTTCTTTACCAAATGCTAACGCATCATGGTTACCAATTACGGCAAAAATAGGCTGCTTAGCTTTTTCCATTACTTTACATACCCATTCATATTCCGCTTTAACACCCGTATCAGCCAAATCTCCGGTTAGAAGAATGAAGTCTACTTCGGGTAATGTATTTACATGCTTAATTAAATCTTCAAATGTGCCTGGGTATTGTTGCGGATCACTGATAATCGCCACTTGGTATTCTGAGCGAACACCCACTTCTTGCTCGTAAGCTTTTAGGCGTTCAATATTTCGCTCGATAGAGACTTCATTAGAACACTCTGCGTCGGTTGACCATGGGCTTACTTCATAGTCACAACCAGAAAGTACTAATACAACCATTAAGAAATACGTGATTCTGGCTTTTAGCTTTTTCAGATTAAAAAACATAACGTGCTCCAAATCCCCAGTTCGTGACACCTTCTAAGCCCAGATAATCGTAATTATCATTAAAAAATTCGGGCTCTCTCACATACCCCACTAAGCCCACATCTAAAATAGACATATCAAAATAGGCATTAAGCTTTGGAGTAACCTGAAGTGATGCTTGATAATTAAACACAATACGGAACGCGCTAGGGGTGTAATAACCTTTTGGGTATTTATCCGGTAATTGTAAAAATAAATCTGAGTGATCCCCGATAAGTAAACCAGTACCAACACTAAATGGCTTAAACTGCATGCCCGCCACTAACCAAGATGCACTGTGGTCATAACGGTAGCGCAGGGAATACAGCAGCATTTCTTTGTGATACGACAACTTAGGCACATAACCAGCCCCAACCAACACGTTATGGCGCTCAGTAAATTCTGTCCCGTATGACACATGCATCAACCCCATTAATGAGCCTGACTGAACATCCAGATAATCATTTGTTTTCTCAAACGCCTGCACACTGATGACACTTAATAAGCTTGCGATGAAAACAACTACTCGCACTGCATTCACAACCATTCCTCTTTGAATAAGTGCGTTAATAGCACTAACCTGTTCAATTGGCGCATTAAATAGTAAAACATTGCTCACAACTAGCCTAAAAAATGGAACAATAAGATCTATATTTTATTCAAAAATGTGTGAACCGGCCTGAAACCCTTGAATAGACTAGGCGGGTCAAATTTAAAACCAGCCAAATCTTTGTCTCATATTTAGAACAACCCGTTATCGGCAAACAGCAAAACAGCATTTAAACCCATCAAAGTGAACCCATCTTGAATAACCTGCGTAATAGAGATTGCCACTCGGATAAACGCGTTTTCAATTTTATGTAAAGAAGGAGGCCTTATGGCCCATTACACAGCACCATTGAATGACATGAACTTTGTATTGTTTGATGTACTAAAGGCACAAAACCTAAGCCAGTGCCCTGGATTTGAAGACGCCGACGAAGCCATGATTCGTGCGGTTTTAGATGAAGCAGCCAAGCTTGCTGAAAATGTATTACAACCAATCAATCAATCTGGTGATATTGAGGGTTGTCACTACGACCCTGAAACCAAAGCCGTCACCACACCAAAAGGGTTTAAAGAAGCCTATAAAGCCTTTGCTGAAGGTGGTTGGTCAGGTTTATCTGCATCAACAGAATACGGCGGCCAAGGCCTACCGCATTTACTTAAAATTGTAGTGGATGAAATGGCGTGCTCCACTAACTTATCCATGGGCATGTACCCAGGTTTAAGCCATGGAGCCATCGATGCACTGACGCTACATGCCAGTGATGAATTGAAAAATAAATATTTACCTAATTTAATTTCCGGTGAATGGACCGGCACCATGTGTCTGACCGAGCCACAATGCGGCACCGACTTGGGTTTGATTCGTACCAAGGCAGAACCTCAAGCCGATGGCAGTTACAACATCACAGGTACAAAAATTTGGATCACAGGTGGTGATCACGACATGGTGGATAACATTGTGCACCTTGTATTAGCCAAACTTCCTGGGGCACCTGATTCCAGTAAAGGTATTTCATTATTTCTAGTGCCTAAATTTTTAGAAGACGGCAGTCGTAACCCTGCATTTTGTGGTGGTCTTGAGCACAAAATGGGGATCAAGGCGTCTGCCACTTGTGTGATGAATTTTGAAAACGCAAAAGGCTGGTTAATCGGCGAAGAAAACCAAGGCCTTAAATGTATGTTTACCATGATGAACTCTGCTCGCATCATGGTGGGCATCCAAGGTTTAGGTTTAGCCGAAAAGGCATATCAAATTAGCCTAGGTTTTGCTAAAGAGCGCTTACAATCACGCTCATTAACTGGTCCTAAAAACCCAGATGAAAAAGCGGATCCAATTATTGTGCACCCAGATGTACGCCGCATGCTGACACAACAAAAAGTGTTTGTTGAAGGCGCGCGCTGCATGGCTTATTGGACTGGCTTGCATTTGGACTTAGCCGAACATCATGAAGATGAAAACGTGCGTGAAGAGTCTGATGATATCGTGCAAATCATGACTCCAATCGTGAAAGCGTATTTAACTGACGAAGGTTACTTCTCAACCGACCAAGCGTTGCAAAGTATGGGGGGCTCCGGCTTCACCCAAGACTGGGAAGTGGAACAGCTATTACGTGATGGTCGTATTGCCCGAATTTACGAAGGCACCAACGGTATTCAGTCCTTGGATTTGGTAGGCCGTAAATTAATGATTAAAGGCGGTCGATTACCTAAAACCTATTTTAAAGTCATGAATGAGATGGTTGAGAAACTCACCAATGACTTACATAAGTCTCACTGTAAAGCACTGCTAAAAACGCTACAAAACAGCTTAATGTGGTTAGCTGGTAACGCCGCAAAAGACCCTGAAATTGCAGGTGCTGCCGCGACACCTATGTTAAAACTGTTTTCACTGACGACGATGGCCGTCATGTGGTCGAATATGGCAGCCGTGGCTCAAAATGATTTAACCAGCGGTAAATATTCGGAAGACTTTTATCAAGGAAAAATCAAAGCAGCTGAGCACTTCTTTAGAGTGGCAAACGCTCAAGCCGCGTTATTACAAGCGGATATTGAGGCCGGTAAAGATTCACTAATGAGCTTTACCCAAGAGCAGTTCTAACCTTTAAAGCAAATAAAAAACCGTTATGGCATTTGCCATAACGGTTTTTTTATTAAATGAATTATTAATGGGCTAATTCCTGTAACTGTTTAATCGCCTGATGATACAGCTGACGAGTTCGCTCTAAAGTCACGCCAATTTGAGGCGCAATTTCCCTAAAGTTTTGCTCTTCATTTATGCCCAAGCCATGATACAAACGCACAATTTTTTGTTGTCGTTGCGGTAGTTGCGACAATAGTGACAGCAAGTAACGCTGATCACTTTCATGATGCATGTCATCAGTGGGCGTTGGAACGCTAGAATCATCAACATGGATGGTTTCCTCAAGGGTTAAGCCATCTTCAGCAAAAGATTGATTCATGGATAATTGCAGATTACCCACCTCAAAAGAAGCACGAATATGATCGGCACCAAGGCCTGTTAATGTTTGTAATTGAGAAACCGTTGGATAGCGACCATGAGCTTTAAAGTATGATTCTTTTGCTCTGTCGAGTTTAAAAATACGGTCACTCACATTGGTAGGCAAACGCACAACTGCGCGTTTTTGTGTCAACACGCCTTTGATTGCTTGTTGAATCCACCAGTAAGCATAGGTGGTAAAACGGAAACCCTTATTAATATTATATTTTGAAGCGGCTTTTAATAACCCTAATGAGCCCTCTTGAATAAGCTCTTCGGTATCAATGCCTTTATCTGTATAACGTTTAGCAATATGCATGACCAAACGTATATTGGCTTGCACTAAGGCATTACGTTTTTGCTCGTATCTTTTTTTAAGTCGCTGGGATTGGCGCTCAAGGGATTGATCCACCTTGTCGGCTTCTTTTAACAATAAATCAAACACATTTGAGCGGTCACATTCCAGCTTAACAAGGCAAATAGATAAGGTTTTATAAGAAACGTTTTGCTCAACATGCATATCCGGTAGATGTTGTGTCAGTAACCACAAATCATACTGGGTTAAGAACTCATCAAGAATAGGGCCGGTTTGATATTGCTCAAGTAGAATGTCCATTACTTGCTCAAGCAAGCTGCTTTGTGCAAGCAGTGTTTGAGCTAACTCTTCCATAATGCTATCCATAGCACAGGCAATGTCGCGTTCTTGCTCGGCATCTAGAATAGAGATATCGGGATAGTTTTGAATTAAGCGATTAACATCATCTGACTTCATGGCTCACCTCTTTTTACCTATATAAATATACGTAAGAAAAGAGGTGTTAGATGTTAGATGTTAGATGTTAGATGTTAGATGTTAGATGTTAGATGTTAGATGTTAGTATTTTGCCGAAGGACTCAATTGTATCAAATACATAAGTTGGCTCCAGAGTCGC
Organism: Bermanella sp. WJH001; assembly: GCF_030070105.1. Taxonomy (NCBI): domain Bacteria; kingdom Pseudomonadati; phylum Pseudomonadota; class Gammaproteobacteria; order Oceanospirillales; family Oceanospirillaceae; genus Bermanella; species Bermanella sp. WJH001. The sequence goes on from NZ_JASJOO010000002.1 coordinate 1,684,093, forward strand.
AAGATCAATACCTTGATTGTAACCTTGCAATAACGCCACACTATTCACGCCAGCCTGTTGTGCACACACAATATCCGAGCGACTATCGCCCACCATCAAACATTGAGATGAATTCACATTGAGTGTTTCCATGATATGGAATAGCGGTAACGGGTGTGGTTTTTTCTGCGCTAAACTATCACCACCCAATACCAGTGCAAATAAATGAGCCACACCCATTTTAATTAATAATTCAGGCACAAATTGAATGGGTTTATTGGTGAGTAATACCAAGGTTTTTTCTTGTTGCTGCAAATGGGTTAATAATGATTTCACACCAGGATATAAAACACATTTTTGACTAAGCACTGCCTCATATGACAGTAAGAACTGCTGATGTAAACGGGAAACATTTTCACGGGTATTATTAGCACCATGCTCCAACGCTCTCTCAACTAATTTAACACTGCCGTTGCCCACCCAACTACGCACAAGCGCTTCTTCAACAGTGGCAAATTCTAAAACTTGCAATGCATGATTTAACGCCACTGCAAGCTCGGGCACGCTATCAACCAATGTGCCATCTAGATCGAAAATAATCGTATTATATTTATTGATATTCAGCATATATAAAAAAGCCCCACACACTCATTGATGCATGGGGCTAATATTCCTATTAATGATTACGCAGTGGCTTTTGCAATTTCAGCGCGCATGGCATCAATTGTAGTTTTGTAATCTGGCGCATTAAAGATTGCAGAACCGGCCACAAATGTATCAGCACCTGCCGCTGCAATTTCACCAATATTGTCAACTTTTACACCGCCATCAATTTCTAGGCGGATGTCAAACCCTGATGCATCAATTTTTGCACGAGCCGCTTTTAATTTCTCAAGGGTATTAGGAATAAAACTCTGACCACCAAAACCTGGGTTAACTGACATTAGCAACACCATGTCAATTTTATCCATCACATAATCTAAATAATGCAAAGGCGTAGCTGGGTTAAACACCAAACCCGCCTTGCAACCTGCCGCTTTAATCAACTGCAAAGAGCGGTCAATGTGATCAGATGCTTCAGGGTGGAAGGTAATAAAGCTTGCACCTGCTTCAGCAAAGTCACCAATCATACGATCCACAGGGCTAACCATTAAATGCACATCAATGGGGGCTGTCACACCGTGATTACGCAGTGCCTTGCACACCATGGGCCCAATTGTCAGATTTGGCACGTAATGGTTATCCATCACGTCAAAGTGCACAATGTCAGCACCGGCCGCCAGAACGTTATCCACTTCTTCACCTAGGCGGGCAAAGTCAGCAGATAAAATAGACGGGGCTATTAATGGGGTTTTGTTTGATGCTGTGCTCATATTTACTCTCAAATATCACCAAATGTTGCAATGGCAGCCATTGTACCTAATTTCCCCAAAATTGCCTGCATTGCTGTGTAACAGCCAACTTTTAGTTAGTGCTCATTCACATATTGATGACGATCACTTTGCTTTTAAATGACAATTTGATTAATCTGCTGCGCACGCGTAACTAAGCTCCTATACTGTTTATAGTCCAATAAGTTTTCACTACGCGACCAATAACAATTAAAACGAAATAGATCATCTTTTTCATAACTAGGCTCAATTATGTATCTCATACGTATTTCTTTGGCTTTTGTCTGTCTTGCTTTGATTGCTTTAGCGCTAACCCCTCTTGCCATTTTCAGGCCTATGCACCGAAATAATATGGCCGACATCTCACAGGTTTGTGGTCGCTTTATGCTTTGGTATTGGGGGGCTGATTTAAAAATAGAAAACCCTGAACGTTTAGCCCCTGAAAAGCCCTGTGTCATGATCGCCAATCACCAAGATACCCATGATATTTTCTTTGCTGTGAATATTATTAAACATGGCACTGTCACCATGGGAAAATGGGAGATGCTTTACGTGCCGTTTATTGGTTTATTATTTTTTCTTGCTGGAAACATAGTGATCAAACGCAGCAACAAAGAAAAAGCGCAAAAGGCATTAAGTATTGCAGGTAAAAAAATGAAACAAGATCAGCTATCCGTTTTGATTTTTCCAGAAGGCACTCGTAACTGGGGTAAGCCATTACCCTTTAAATTAGGTGCCTTTAAATTAGCCATTGAAGCGCAAGTGCCTATTCAACCGGTTTGCTTTTCTTTACGTCACATAACAATGGATTTTAAAAAATGGTGTAGCGGTACCGTGAGGGTAAAATGCCTAGCCCCCATTGAAACAACTGGGCTAAGCGAAAAAGATGCTGCCCAGCTAGCAAGCCGATGTCAGGCGTTGATTGAGCAGGAGTGCAAGAACATTAGCACGGACTAGATGTTAGATGTTAGATGTTAGATGTTAGATGTTAGATGTTAGATGTTAGATGTATTTGAAGGGTGGGCATTGGCCACCGTCAACTGCTTGTGTCGGGCAATGCCCGACCTACCGCCGCCCTAAGCCTATCGAAAGGGGCTATCGGGTATCCATATACCTTTATTTTCTAGACTTCTTAATTTTATCGTAGGCGGTTTGAATTTCTTGGGTTTTTTCTTTAGCGATTCGCATCATCTCTTCAGGTAAACCTTTCGCGACGAGTTTATCTGGGTGATGTTGACTCATTAATCGACGATACGCTTTTTTAAGTTCGGCATCGGTTGCATTTTCAGAGACACCTAACACACCGTAAGCGACTTTTAATTCATTGCCGCTTTGCTGAAACTGATCATTAAAGCGCCCGCGAAACTGCTCTTGCGATGCTCGCACGCGGTTATGGATGACTTCAAACTGCAATGCACTAACACCCAATGTGCGGCACACCCGATCCAAAATATACTTTTCTTGCAGGCTTAATTGGCCATCGGCATAAGCCATGCTCAATAATATTTCTAAAAACATTTGAATCAACGAGCCACGGTGCCCCACGGCGCGCATAAAGTGTTGCAGCTCTTTTTGTAAATCTAGGTGTGGGCTTTTACCTTCATTAAAATAACTAATGGCTTCTAAACGCTGCTCTTCATTCAACCCCATTTGATCCATAATAAAACGGGCTTGTTCTATTTCTTGCTCGCTCACACGGCCATCACTTTTGGCAAGTTGCCCCATGACTAAAAATGTCACACGGAAAAATGCATTTTGACTGGCGCCACGTTGACCACTTGGACTGGCTTGTCGAGCGTACATTTGGTCAAACGCATTACCCACCAGCACGCCAATAAACAAACCAATTGGGCCGCCCGATAAAAACCCTAAAAAGGCACCTATGATTTTGCCTGCCCAATTTTGTTTATTCATTACCATCACCTAGTTTCAAGTGGGCTTCTAGTTCTTGTAAACGTTGAGGCGTCCCTACGTCTAACCAATAACCTGTGTACAAGTCACCACTCACTTGTTGGTTTGCCATCGCTTGTTTTAATAAGGGTGCTAATTTAAACGCACCAGATTCACAGCCATCAAATAATGTTTTATGCAAAACACTGACACCACTAAATGTAAACGCTGAATCAGCATCATGAAGTTTGTGTGAAACACGTTTGTTATTCAGCACAAAGTCACCATTTAAATTGTGTGGTGGATTAGGCACCAACCACAAGTGGGCCAAACCATTTAGCCTTGTCTGTTGCAGTTGTTTGTAGTCTAAATCAACCCACACATCACCATTAACCACAGCAAAACTATCGTCGCCACCTTGTAACAAAAGGGGCAGTGCTTTGAAGATCCCCCCTCCTGTTTCTAAAGGGGTTTGTTCTTGGCTGTAAGAAATCCGACAACCAAAATCAGAACCTTCTTTTAGATAGGCTTCTATTTGTTCACCTAAATAGGCATGGTTAATCACAATATGAGAAAAGCCTGCTTTAACCAACTTGCGCACGTGATGTTCGATTAAAGGCATGCCCGCTACAGGCAACATGGGTTTGGGCGTATGATCCGTTAACGGGCGCATACGTGTACCAAAACCTGCGGCTAATATCATGGCGGTTTGCATGGGTTTATTCACCGATTCTGCGCTCAAGTTCGGGTAACAATCGACGCACTAACCAGTTATGAAACGCTTCAAGGGTAGAATACTGCCCCGTCACTTCAACGATGTAATTGAGTGTGCGCGGAATATCATTCATATATCCCGTTTTACCATCACGATGATTTAAGCGTGCAAAAATACCCACCGCTTTTAAATGACGCTGAATGCCCATCCAATCGAACCACAGCATAAGCTGCTCATCACTAATGGCTCCAACTAAGCCCGCGGCTCGTGCTTTTTCAAAGTAGTCTTTCGCCCATTGCTGCACGTGTTCAAGTGGCCAAGCCACGTAACAGTCACGCAATAAACTCACCACATCGTAGGTCAATGGCCCGTGTACGGCGTCTTGAAAATCAATAATGCCCAGGGTGTCGTCTTCTAACACCATGATGTTACGACTGTGGTAATCACGATGTACAGGCACTTGCACCTGCCCAAGAGCACTTTCGCGCAGCACGGCAAAGGTCTCTTGCAACATACTTTGCTCTTGAGGGGTTAATTCAAGCCCTAGATGTTCACCTAAAAACCAGTCAGTAAACAAGGCCATTTCACGATCTAACAAAGGGGCATCATAGGCAGGTAATGTATGGGTGGTTTGCTGTATGCCAATTAAGGCATCCAATGCCTGATGGTATAAACCTTCGGCGCTAGCATCGTTTAATAAAGGCAATAACAGCTGATCACCCATGTCACTAAGCAGCATAAAGCCTTGCTCTAAGTCTGCTTTGATCACCTTGGGCACAGCGACACCTTGCTCACCCCATGCGTTAGCAATGGTCACAAATGGTTGGCTATTTTCTTTATCTGGCGGGGCATCCACCGCAATAAATGTGGCCGTTTCGGTAGACTGACGAAAATATCGGCGAAAGCTTGCATCACCCGAAACCACCTCAAGTGAACCTTGAGGGGCTTCTAAGTTCGAAGCTAGGGTATCAATTACCCATTTTTGTAAAGATTGTTGGCGGTCATCCATTATGAACACTGGCCCTTGTTTGGGATAAAACGTACAATTTTAGATTTAGCGCACAATAACATAAGTTTAAGCTTTGATTATGAATTTCAACACACTATGGCCGATACTACTGCCGTAATTTTTCATACGTCTCAATAACATAAGATTTAGCTTTGATTAGGAATTTCAACAATATGCCACGCAAAGGGCTTCTCTTTCTTGCCATAGTGGCGGCCTCAACTCAGGCTAATTCTGTCGCGCCTTACGATCAGTTGGGCTGGACAACCCGTGATCAATTGCCTGCCGAAAGCCAGCTAAACCTCCCTAGTTTCTGTAGTGGCAATTATGTGTCTGCGACCATAGCCAATTCAGAAGGCGACGCCATGGAAATATTAAGTGACAGCGGTGAATTTGTTGAAAAACAAGGCGCGGTGTTTACTGGCAATGTGGTGGTGCAGCAGTCTGGTCGTCAAATAAACGCTGACAGTGCGATTTACAATCAAGACTCTGGTTTGGCTAAATTTGCAGGCGCTATCCGTTTTCGTGGCGACGACATGGCCATGAGCGCTGCGCAAATGGACTACAACATCAATTCAGGCATCGCCAGTCTTGAACAAGCTCATTATGTCATTGCCCCACTGCATTTGCGCGGTGAAGCTGGGCGCATCGAGTTAGCTGAAAACAGCCACGCCAGTTTATTTGATGCAAGTTATACCTTTTGTGAACCCGGCCATAACGATTGGGACATTGCCGCCAGCGAGATTTATTTAAATCAAGCAGATGGTTATGGTGAAGCGTGGCACGGTCGATTACGCATTAAAGACATCCCGGTCATGTACTTACCTTACTATCGCTTCCCTCTTGGGCCTGACCGCTTAACCGGTTTTTTAAACCCAGAGCTTAGTCTAAGCGTGCGCACACCCGGTGGTGAGCTTGGTAACACCGAGGTTCGAGTCAATCAATTTGCTACCCCTTTTTACTTTAATATCGCCCCCAATTATGACGACACCTACACCCCTCGATTTGTGGATGGCCACGGTATTATTCATGAAAATGAATTCCGCTACTTAAATGCAGCCGGTCGTGGTGATTTTAGTGTCAGCTACCTTGGTAGCGATGAAGCCAATGATAAAGACTCAAGCGATGACGAGTTTCGCAAACAAGAGCGCTGGTCACGTTCGCTTCAGCATAAAGGTCAGTTTTCCAAAAACATACAAAACCGCATCGACTACAACGAAGTCAGTGATGAGGATTTCGAAGATGACTTTAACAGCACCGGCATTATCAGCCGCGTAAGCCATTTAAAACAAAACGCCGAAGTCGAATACAACGACGGCCAATGGCAATTACTCACCCGTGTTGAACAGTATCAAACCATTGATGAAGCCGTCGCTGATAGCAGTCGTCCATTTAGCCGACTGCCTCAAGTGGAGTTGTCCCGTTTAAATAAATTTAACTACAACACCCTAAATTATGATGCCAAGGTGCAAGCCACTCGCTTCACACGAGACCATGATGGCATCTCAGGTGGCAGCCTCATAGACGGTGAACGCTTTCATACAGAAGTGGGCATTAGCTACCCACTGCAAACGGTTTATGGGTTTATCACCCCAAAAGTACAGGCCATGTACACCCAATACAGTTTCCAAAACCTAAATGACACACTCATCACCAGTGGCTATGAAGATGAAGTGAGCCGTGATGTGACCATTAGCAGCATCGACAGTGGTTTGTTTTTTGAGCGTAATTTCCAGTTTGCTGAGCAAAGTTTTGTGCAAACATTAGAGCCGCGATTAATGCTGGCGTATATCCCGTATGTTGACCAAAGCCAGATCCCCCTATTCGACACCACTGAAACCACTTTCAGCTACAGCAGTTTGTTCAGCCCCAACCGCTTTACCGGGCTTGACCGTGTTGGTGATACCCAACAGGTTACCCTGGGTTTAACCACCCGCTTTTTAAATGAAACCGGCCTAGAAGTATTACGCGCCAGTATTGGACAAGTGCATTACTTTAATGATCGCAAAGTGGAGCTATCTCCTTTAGATGTGACACTTGAAGATGATGACACTAAATCCAGCTCATCCCTTGCCGGTGAGTTTCAATGGTTATTTGCCGATAACTGGCGCACCCGCCTAGATGTACAATACGACCCACACGCCCAGAGCGATGAAGAGCCCGTCGAAAAAGCCAGCGCACAGTTAAACTATCAAAGCCCCAATAACTGGTTATTTGATATGAACTTTAGCCACGTTGAAGCGGCTCAACAAAAACAAGTGGGCATCGCGTTTTTTGTACCTGTAAACGATAGCTGGGCGTTTTATGCACAAAAGAAACACGATATCTGGTCTTATGACGATGCCGTGCAGCAAACCAAAGAAGATGAAAATTTATTGAACATTGAAGGCCTTGTGGGCATCGAATATCAAAATTGTTGCTGGCGCGCCCAGTTTACATACGAAGAACATACACGCAGTGACAGCACCAAGGACTACCAATATATGCTGCAACTGCACCTTAAAGGCTTGGGTATTCTTGGTGGCAAGAGCGACGATATCTTAAGCGAACGCATATTAGGTTACGATCAGAGGCAGATTCATGATTATTAAACACGCTATTCAGCGCCGTTGGCTGGGCGCTATTTTCGCATCATTAGTGTTAACCACCCCGTTTGCACAGGCACAATTAAAGAGTATCGACCGTATTACCGCTGTGGTGGATGACGACGTCATCATGCAAAGTGAACTCGATACACGGGTACAAGTGGTTAAAAATCAAAGCAAAGGCATGCGCTTACCGCCGGATGATGTGCTTGCCCAACAAGTGTTAGAGCGTTTGATTACCGAGAGCATTCAAATGCAAATGGCAGATCGCTCTGGTATTCGCATTAATGATCAACAACTTAATCAAACCATTGCCACCATCGCCAAACAAAACAACATGAGCCTGCGCCAGTTCCAGCAAGCCCTAGAAAAAGACGGCGTACCTTATGCAGAAGCACGAGAACAAATTCGCCGTGAACGTGTGATTTCAGAAGTGCAGCGTTACCGCGTAGGCAGTAAAATTCAAATCAGCGAGCAAGACATTGATGGCTTTTTAAACAGCGCCAGAGGTCAAAGTGCCACGGCTGAAGAATACCGCCTTGGGCATATCTTGATTCAAGTGCCTAGCCAAGCAAACAAAGAACAACTTAAAAAAGCGCAAAACAAAGCGAAAAAAATTGTAAAAGACTTGCGCAAAGGCGCTGACTTCGAAGAAACCGCAGTGGCCAACTCGGAAGGTCGTAACGCATTAAAAGGCGGTGATTTAGGCTGGAGAAAAGAAGCAGAGTTACCATCCCTGTTTGCTGACATCGTACCCAGCTTAAAAAAAGGCGGCATCAGCGACCCTATTCGCAGCGCCAGTGGTTTCCACATTATTAAAATCACCGACAAACGCGGTGGCGATGAGCAGCTAGTACGTCAAACTCGTGCCCGTCACATTTTAATTCAAGAAACCACCATTCGTGACGAAGCACAAAGCGAACAACTCATTAACGAGCTATATAAACGCGTACAAAAAGGCGAAGATTTTGCCAAACTCGCCAAAGAATTTAGTGACGACCCAGGCAGTAAGGTAAGCGGTGGTGACCTTAACTGGATAAACGATGGCGACATGGTGCCCGCATTTGAAAACACCATGAAAGCCACCGAAAAAGGCCAGACCAGCAAACCATTTAAATCGCGCTTTGGCTGGCACATTTTGCAAGTCACCGATTATCGTCAAAAAGACATGGGTGAAGAAGTTCAACGCAATCAAGCACGCCAACTGCTTTACACTCGTCGTTTTGAAGAAGAACTGCCAGTTTGGTTACGTCAAATCCGTGCCGATGCTTACGTGGAAATAAAGAATGAGCTATAGGTTAGCCCTCACCGTTGGCGAACCTGCGGGCATTGGTCCTGACTTAACCGTCACCCTTGCTCAGCAACGTCACAACCACCAAATAATTGCCATTTGCGACCCCGATTTATTACGCCGTCGCGCGGCTGCATTAAACCTGCCTCTTACCATTAAACTGTTTGAAGGCACAGATCACACACCGGCAAAAGCCGGTGAGATCTGGGTAAACCCAATTAAGCTTGCGCAGCCAGAACAGATTGGTGTTTTAAATCCGGCGAATGGCCAATATGTGCTCGATACATTGAGCCATGCCGCTCAAGGCTGCCTAGACGGTTTATATGACGCCATGGTCACCGCCCCCGTTCACAAAGGGGTGATTAACGAAGCTGGGGTTGCTTTTACCGGCCATACTGAATTTTTAGAAGAATACACACACACAGAACGTGTGGTGATGATGCTGGCAACCAAAGGCTTGATGGTAGCATTAGTGACCACTCACTTACCGCTAAAAGACGTACCGGATGCCATTACCCCTGAGCGCCTTACTCAAGTCATTAACGTATTAGACACGGATCTAAAGCGTTATTTTGCTCTGCCTAATGCCAATATCCTAGTGTGTGGATTAAACCCCCACGCTGGCGAAGGGGGTCACATGGGCTCCGAAGAAATCAATGTGATTGAGCCAACATTGGCCAAACTGCGTGAACAAGGCATCGGCTTAAGTGCGCCGTTGCCCGCTGACACACTCTTCACAGACAAGGTACTTAAAACCGGTGATGCTGTGTTAGCCATGTATCACGACCAAGGTTTACCCGTATTAAAATACAAAGGCTTCGGCCAAGCAGCTAACATTACACTAGGCTTACCTATTATTCGTACATCAGTGGATCACGGCACCGCCTTAGATTTAGCCGGCACAGGCAAAGCCGATAGCGGCAGTTTACACACCGCCATTGCATACGCCGAGCTTATGGCCGCCAGCCGTGCAGCCCACAAAGGAAACTAACATGTCTCGCCAACACATGGGTCACCAAGCCCGTAAACGCTTTGGTCAAAACTTTTTACATGACCCAAATGTGATTCGTAATATCGTCAAAAGCATTCGCCCAAAAGTGGGTGACAACATGGTGGAGATCGGCCCGGGTATGGGCGCCATCACAGAAGAATTATTAGATGCCACCGAAGGCTATCTAAACGTGGTCGAGCTAGACCGCGACTTAATCCCAGGTTTGAACGTCAAATTTTTCAACATGCCAGGCTTCAAAATCCATGAAGCCGATGCGTTAAAATTTGATTTTGGTAGTTTATACGAACAAGAGCGCCCTCTTCGCATTGTGGGTAACTTGCCGTACAACATCTCTACCCCATTGATTTTTCACTTACTAAGCTACACCGGCAAAGTAAAAGACATGCACTTCATGCTGCAAAAAGAAGTGGTACAACGCATGGCGGCAGGCCCTGGTGATAATAACTATGGTCGTTTATCCATCATGGCCCAGTACCATTGTGAAGTGCAGCATTTATTTGATGTGGGCCCAGGTGCATTCAAACCTGCGCCTAAAGTGGACAGCGCCATCGTGCGTATGGTCCCTTACAAAGAGATCCCACACCCGGTTAAAGATTACCGAACCCTTGAGAACATTGTGCGTGAAAGCTTCTCTATGCGTCGTAAAACGTTAAAAAATAATTTAAAAAATACCATCAGCGCAGAGCAATTAGAATCACTAGGCATTGACCCAACCTTGCGCCCTGAACGCCTAGGTTTAGCTGAATTTGCCCGTATTGCTGACTTTGTATTTGACGAGGCAAACCATGGCTAAAGTATTCGTACATGTGATGCCCCACTACATGACAGAAGAATCATCGCCGGCAAAAAAGCGCTACGTCTTTAGTTATACGGTCAGTATCACCAACGAAACTTTAGAGCCCGTGCAATTGATGTCACGCCATTGGATTATCACCAATGGTGAAACCCTCGACACTCAAGAAGTGCGCGGTGAAGGGGTTATCGGGCAGCAACCTATTATCAAACCCGGAGACAGTTACACCTACACCTCCGGCACCGTAATGGAAACACCCGTGGGCACCATGAATGGCCACTACACCATGCTTGATCATAAGGGCGAGCTGTTTGATGTCACCATTCCTGTTTTCACCCTTGCCGCCACCAATAGCGTGCACTAATCATGAGAACCTTTGCTGTCGGAGATATTCAAGGCTGCCTACCACCACTGCTTAAACTGCTGGATAAAGTGAACTTTGACCCTGCTGCCGATCAGCTATGGTGTGTTGGCGACTTAGTGAACCGAGGCCCTGACAGCTTGGGTACCCTTGAGTTTTTACACAGCATTCGTCATAACTGCAAAATTGTCTTAGGCAACCATGACCTGCATTTACTGGCCATGGCCTGCGGTCAAAAAGCCATTAAAAAAGATGGTGACCTTGATCGCATCATCGCATCAAAAAACTCAGATACGTTATTTAAATGGTTACGCAAACAACCCCTTTTACAATGGGATAAAGAACGTAAATTGGCCATGTGCCATGCGGGCATTCCACCCATGTGGAACTTAAAAAAAGCCAAAGCCTTATCCGAAGAAGTAGAAGTGGTTTTACAAAGTCGCCATCACAAAAAATTCTTCCGCCATATGTATGGTAATTATCCTGATCTGTGGGATGACGATTTAGTTGGCACCGAGCGCCTGCGTACCATTACCAATTATTTTACACGCATGCGTTATTTAGGCCCCAACGGCGAATTAGATTTAGATAATAAACAAGCCCCAAGCAATGAACACGGTCCACTGAAACCTTGGTTTAGCTATCCTCATCAATTAAAAAAAACCACGTTATTGTTTGGTCACTGGGCCGCATTAAACGGCGTATTTAATCAACCCAATGTGATTGGCTTAGACACAGGTTGTGTGTGGGGTGGCCCCATGACATTACTGCACATCGAAACCAATAAACGTTACCGACAAACTCTTTAATTTTGGTGAATCCATGTTTGAACGCATCAGCATAAAACAACTTAATGATTTAATGGAAAGCGGCAAACCTCTGCACATTGTGGATATTCGTGACCCCCAAAGCTTTGCCGCCGGCCACATTATTAATGCCAAACCATTAGACAACAGCAACGTACAAGATTTTATCGCCAACACCCCAAAAGACGACCACGTTTCTGTGTGTTGCTACCATGGCAACTCTAGCCAAGGGGCCGCCCAGTTTTTAGCAGAACAAGGTTTTACCAATGTTTCTAGCCTTGATGGGGGTTTTGAAATGTGGAAACTCGCCAAGGCGGATAAGGTAGAAGTTTAGACGTTAGACGTTAGACGTTAGACGTTAGACGTTAGACGTTAGACGTTAGACGTTAGACGTTAGACGTTAGACGTTAGACGTTAGACGTTAGACGTTAGACGTTAGACGTTAGACGTTAGACGTTAGACCGGCAGTGTGAATTTTTAGGGGCTCTTGTCAAAGCTTTTGTAACTCCATTCACTTTATTAATAGCCTGGTAAAAATGTACGAGCTCGCACCTGCGAGCGACAAGTGTCTCTGGAATAACGGCACGCGCTTTTTTAATCGCGCGCAGCGCCCTCCCACAAAAATTATCACAGTATACAACCTCGCACCGATTTACCCGCAGGTGCGGGTTCCTACAAATCAAAGCCTCCCCCCGTTCATCCTGAGCGCGAGGCACGAGCAGTCGAAGGGACATCTCACATCTTGCACCCAATACTCAAACACCTGTTTTAAAGTTTTTACATTTAATTATAAAAAAGGCACGACCTATGCAGTTTGTTTAACAAGGCATAAAAAATTGACGCCTTACTGCTAATCCTTTCCAAAGCTTGGAATTAAGGGAATACACGGAACCAAAATAAGTCTAAATTAATCAAATATACATAGGCTTATTTGAGAGCAGACCCATGAGCACATAGACACTAGGTGAGGTTACCATGAGCATTTTCAACCACTATCAGGATCGCTACAAAACCACACAGCAAGAAGTCATGACGCTGCAAGAATATTTGCAGCTGTGTAAAGATGACCCAAGCGTCTATGCATCCGCCGCCGAGCGAATGCTCATGGCCATTGGCGAACCCGAATTAGTTGATACAGCAAATGACTCCCGCCTTAGTCGTATTTTTTCTAACAAAGTCATTAAGCGCTACCCTGCATTTAGTGAGTTTTATGGCATGGAAGAAGCCGTTGAACAAATCGTGTCGTATTTCCGCCACGCCGCTCAAGGTTTAGAAGAACGCAAACAAATCTTATATTTACTGGGCCCAGTGGGGGGCGGTAAATCATCACTGGCTGAACGCTTAAAACACATGATTCAGCACATCCCCTTTTATGCCATTGAAGGCTCTCCAGTGTTTGAGTCCCCTTTAGGTTTGTTTAACCCTGAAGAAGACGCGTCAATTTTAGAAGAAGATTTTGGTATTCCTAGTCGTTATATTAAAGGCTTCATGTCGCCATGGGCTGCTAAACGATTACACGAATACAATGGTGATATTTCACAATTTAAAGTGGTGAAATTGTACCCCAATATTGTGGATCAAATCGCCGTTGCCAAAACGGAACCTGGCGATGAAAACAACCAAGATATTTCAGCCCTTGTGGGTAAAGTGGATATTCGTAAGCTCGAAGATTTCAGCCAAGATGACCCAGATGCTTACAGCTTCTCTGGTGCCTTGTGTCGCGCTAACCAAGGTATTATGGAATTTGTGGAAATGTTTAAAGCGCCCATCAAGGTGCTTCACCCACTATTAACCGCCACACAAGAAGGTAACTACAATGGTACCGAAGGCATGGGGGCTATTCCGTTTGATGGCGTGTTAATGGCTCACTCAAATGAAAGTGAATGGCAAACCTTTAAAAACAATAAAACCAATGAAGCCTTCATTGACCGTGTTTACATCGTCAAAGTGCCTTACTGCTTACGCATTAGTGAAGAAATTCATATTTATGAAAAATTACTGGCGCACAGTTCGCTACACAAAAGCCCATGCGCCCCTGACACATTAAATATGCTTGCTCAGTTCTCAGTGCTGTCTCGCATCAAAGAGCCTGACAACTCAAGCATCTACAGCAAAATGCGCATATATGATGGTGAAAATTTAAAAGACACCGACCCTAAAGCCAAATCCATTCAAGAATACCATGACAATGCGGGTGTAAATGAAGGCATGAGTGGTTTATCAACCCGCTTTGCATTTAAGATTTTAAGCCGAGTGTTTAACTTTGATGCCAGCGAAGTAGCCGCCAACCCTGTTCACTTAATGTATGTACTGGAAAAACAAATTGAACAAGAACAATTTCCACAAGAAACCGCCGACCGCTATTTAAACTTTATTAAAGAATATCTAGCGCCTAAGTATGTGGAATTTATTGGCAAAGAAATTCAAACCGCCTATTTAGAATCTTACAGTGAATATGGTCAAAATATTTTTGATCGTTATGTCACTTACGCCGATTTCTGGATTCAAGATCAAGAATATCGTGACCCTGAAACCGGTGAAATATTAGATCGTGTGGCGATTAATGAAGAGCTTGAAAAAATCGAAAAACCAGCAGGCATTAGTAACCCTAAAGATTTCCGTAATGAAGTGGTGAATTTTGTTCTGCGCGCCAAAGCCAATAACTCAGGTAAAAACCCAAGCTGGCAGAGTTATGAAAAAATGCGCGCTGTAATTGAGAAAAAAATGTTCGCCAATACCGAAGACTTACTGCCTGTTATTAGCTTTAATGCAAAAGGTTCAAACGACGAGAAGAAAAAACACGACAACTTTGTTGCTCGCATGGTTGAGCGCGGTTACACCGAAAAACAAGTACGACTACTCTCAGAATGGTATTTACGTGTACGTAAATCACAGTAATAGAGAGGTGTCCTATGAGCTACATCATAGATAGACGGCTTAACGGTAAAAACAAAAGTATGGTAAACCGCCAACGCTTTTTACGCCGTTACAAAAGCCATATAAAAAAAGCCGTGACCGATGCCGTTAACAAACGCTCCATAACCGATATGGAGCGCGGTGAAAAAATCAGCATTCCCACACGGGATACTAGTGAGCCAGTATTCAGCCATGGTGAAGGTGGCGCTCGTCAACGGGTATTACCGGGTAACCGTGAGTTTCATGCTGGCGACAAAGTGCTGCGCCCAAAAGGACAAGGGGGCGGCAATGGTTCAGGTGAAGGAAAAGCCAGCAACCAAGGTGAAGGGGATGATGACTTTTCATTTTTTATTAGTAAGGAAGAATTTCTAGATTACGTCTTTGAAGATCTCGCGTTACCAAACTTAGTTAAAAAGACCTTAAATGAACATGACGCCATGGAGTATCGTCGTGCCGGTTTTACCGCCACAGGTACCGCCAACAACCTTGCTGTTATTAAATCCATGCGCTCAGCCCATGCGCGTCGCATTGCCCTTTCTGCCAGCTCTCGTCGTAAGCTTAAAAAAGCAAAGGCTGAGCTTGAAGAAGAAAATGCAAAAGACCCAGATTTAAGAAACCCAATTAAAATTACCGAACTTGAAGATAAAATTTTAAAGCTGCAAGAAAAAATTAAAAAAATTCCCTTCATTGATACCTTCGACATCAAGTATCGAAATATTATTAAAGAACCCGTACCCAGCACCAAAGCCGTTATGTTTTGTGTGATGGATGTATCTGGATCTATGACACAGCAAATCAAAGATATGGCAAAACGCTTTTATATTTTACTGTATCTATTCTTGCAACGTAATTATGAAAAAACCGAAGTGGTATTTATTCGTCACCACACCAGTGCCAAAGAAGTTGATGAACAAGAATTCTTTTACAGCCGAGAAACCGGCGGCACCATTGTGTCTAGTGCTCTTGAACTCATGGCAGATACCATTGAAAAACGCTATAACCCAGCAGAATGGAATATCTACGGCGCACAGGCCAGTGATGGTGATAACTGGGATGATGACAGCCCACAATGCGCTGAGATTTTACGCCAACGCATTATGCCGCTGTCACAATATTTTGCGTACATTGAAATCACACCCAATGCTCACCAAGCATTATGGCGTGCTTATGAGGCACTGGCACCCCAACTGGGTGATCGTTTTGCCATGGAACAAATTACCAGCGCCGAAGATATCTTTCCTGTATTTAGAGATTTATTTTCACGCAAGTCTTTGAAGGAGGCGGTATGACAAAAGCCAAAAGACGTAAGCCAATTTCAACAGGCTCCGAGTGGACGTTTGAGCTACTTCAAGAATACGACAAAGAAATTGGGCGCATTGCAAAAGAATACCGTTTGGATACCTACCCAAACCAAATTGAAGTGATTACTGCAGAGCAAATGATGGACGCTTACGCCTCTGTTGGTATGCCGATTTCTTACAACCACTGGTCCTATGGTAAACACTTTTTGCATACACAAACTCATTATCAACGTGGTCAAATGGGTTTAGCTTATGAAATTGTCATTAACAGCGACCCTTGCATTGCTTACTTAATGGAAGAAAATACCATGTGCATGCAAGCACTGGTAATAGCCCATGCAAGTTATGGTCATAATTCATTTTTTAAGGGTAACTATTTATTTAAAACATGGACCGATGCCAGTGCCATTATCGACTATTTAGTCTTTTCTCGTAATTACATTAAGCAATGCGAAGAACGTTATGGTGTTGATGCCGTAGAAAGTGTTTTGGATGCGGCCCATGCTCTTATGAACTACGGCGTTGATCGCTATAAACGACCACGCCCAATTAGTACGGCAGAAGAAAAAACGCGCCAAGAAGAACGGGAAAACATTTTACAGCAGCAAGTCAATGATCTGTGGCGAACCATCCCCACAACCGAAAAAACCAGTAAAGTGAAACAAAAACGTTTTCCTAGTGAACCTCAAGAAAACTTACTTTATTTCTTAGAAAAAAATGCCCCCCTGCTAAAGCCTTGGCAGCGTGAAATTATTCGAATTGTACGCAAGCTTGCTCAATACTTTTATCCTCAACGTCAAACTCAAGTTATGAATGAGGGCTGGGCTACTTTTTGGCATTACACATTATTAAATACCATGTACGACGAAGGATTGGTCACTGAAGGTTTTATGATGGAGTTTTTAAACAGCCACAGTAGCGTGATTTATCAGCCACCGTTTGACAGCCCTTATTTTAGCGGCATCAATCCTTATACTCTGGGGTTTCATATGATGAGCGATATTCGTCGCATCTGTGAAAACCCAACCGATGAAGATAAAGAATGGTTTCCTGATATTGCAGGCAGCGACTGGCTTGATACCTTGCATTTTGCTATGCAAAATTTCAAAGATGAAAGTTTTGTTTTGCAGTATTTATCACCTAAATTAATGCGCGACTTAAAACTGTTTTCAATTATGGATGATGATAGAAAAATGCATATCAGCATTGATGCTATTCATGATGAGACGGGATACCGCAGAGTGCGTGAAGATTTAGCCAAGCAGTATGACCTGTCGTATCGAGAGCCCAATATTCAAGTATATTCTGTGGATATTAATGGTGATCGCTCATTAACCTTGCATCATCAACGTCAAAATAATATTCCACTCAATGAACAAACCCAAGATGTGGTGAAGCACTTGCACACCCTATGGGGCTTTGATGTGTATTTGCATTCACTTAATGATGAAGGTAAAACGGTTAAATCGTATTCTTGCTCAGAAAGCCACAAACATGAAGAAGAGCAATTAGAATTGGATGCGTAAATAATGGAGATGCATGTGCACCCGCCACCGCGGGTGAACATATTTGTGATTAATCACAACACAGCGGATTACCAAACCTGTACGAACCCGCACCCGCGGGTGAATAAGTGAATATTGACCACTGGCTTTTTAAATTTACATAAGTATTAGTTCACAAGCAGGCTCGACTCCTACAATTATTAGCAGCCTGCCTACAAATCCCGATCAAGCCGAGAGCTGCTTTTTATGATAAACAGAAAACGCATCTTTCACCTGAGTATCAGTGGGTACGTTATCCGTACGCACTAACATTAAAAT
This sequence comes from Bermanella sp. WJH001, assembly GCF_030070105.1. NCBI lineage: Bacteria > Pseudomonadati > Pseudomonadota > Gammaproteobacteria > Oceanospirillales > Oceanospirillaceae > Bermanella > Bermanella sp. WJH001. Next base: position 1,701,962 of record NZ_JASJOO010000002.1, read on the forward strand.
ACTTTGAGCGTATACATTATCTAAGTTTGACGGGTGCACACACACCTTACCTTCTTTAGTGATATACGCTAACGGCGTGCCTAAATTTTCTGCGATCATAGCCATCATGACTTCTTGCCATTTATCGCCCTCTAACCAAAGAGGAAAACGCATGATCAAATCATTGGTGCCGGTAAACATATCTTCAATTAATATTTCAGCCCCAGGGCTTTCCATGGCACGAACCAAGACCTCTGGGTAAGAGCGAATAGGGCGAATCACGGTTTTCACGCCTATGCGCTTAAAACGCTCTCGGTTTTCGTCGTTAACACACTCCACAATGACCCGATAGGCAAGACCGTGCTCTTTCATGCGATAACAAATATCAAAACTCAAGCTGTCACTGTCGTCATTATTTTCATCATCCGCAAGCACAATAATATGCGCCGCTTGTTCCATATTGGTGAGTTTAAAATCCGATTCGTGATTGGCATGCCCTTCTACAAAGTTCACCCCCATGTGCTCAAGGCTCATGGGAAGGCCATCAAGGTAATGATTATTAAGTAAAACAATGGGCGTTTTTTTGGTCGCAGGATTTGCGCGAACTTGGCCAATTAAGCGATTAAAATAAATATCGGGGTCAAATTTAGGGGTATTAACAATGATGATATGGTCGTTCATAGTGCCTCCACAGCAAAGGGGTCACTCTTGCCTCATCCTTGGTGCAAGCTTGTGAATATTAAGCTGTTTTTAGTATAGGAGGCACTTATTGGTATCGCCACATTGCGACACACTTTATCACCAAGCGACCACCACATCTTCACGCTGAATAGCATAACGCTGTGGGGTTTTATTCAATTTGGCAATAGCAAACCGAGGTTGTACCTGGGTGATGGTGGCTTTGACCTTGGTGTCTTTAAGCTGGGTTAAACCTTGTTGGTCTAAGTTGTAAAAGGTGCTGGTGCGAAATACGGTTAATTCATCCCCTGGGCGCATACCCACACTGCCACCCGTATCTAAACGAATAAAATCACCGGATGTATCGATAATTTTTGCCATATAAGGCTGACAACCTAAGTTGGTATTAAGATCATCAACAATCTTGCTTAACGCATCTTTTACATGCTGACCATAATCGCTTTTCCAAAAAATGGGGGTAGCAAACCCTGTGTGTTTACGATCACCGTATTCCCACTCTCCCGCTGTGGCATACGTATTTTGAAACATAAGCGCACCGCTGATGCCGTCGTGCACATACACATCTAATACAAAATTTCGCATGCGTTTTTCACGGGATAAACCAATTAAATCCAAAGGGCGGTCCCAAATCTGCGGCACACCTGCATTGGGGTTAATCATATCTAAATCACGAATAACGCCACTTATCACAAACTGAGCACCCAGCTCTTTTGCAAGTTCTACGGAGTTGGTTAAACGCTGTAAATTATTTTGTGACGAAGGCGCACGATCAACACTACTAAACATTAACATGTGACCACTATCCATGGCATGCAAACGATGACGACCATTAATGGTATTCGCCAACACGCTAGGAAGATGCTGCTCAATATTACCCAACCCACCCAGTACTGCTTGTTTTGGGGTTTGTAATGCAAAACCGGCTACGGCCACCGCTTTGCGATAACCGTTGCCTTGATTGGTGGCGCACTGTCCTTCTTCTATGAATTCAGCGCGTAATTTTACTTCTAAAATACCGTGACTGATTTTCTCTTGCAAAATACGTACATGACGAAACTGCCCTTTGGTTTTTAAACTCATTTGATCAGAAGTGACCAACCCATCCACCAGCATTTGTGATGAATGAATCGAGCCACCCATTTGCAACGATGCTTGGCGCAGTGCATCACGAATGGCTTGATCACGACTCTCTTCCATGTCGTCGACTAATATCGCTGAGCCCACAGCGGTAATTTCTTTCGCTGCAACCCAACCAGGCAGCCATAAACAGGTCGTCAAAATACATAACCATATTGTTTTCATGTGACGGCCTCCGTGGGAATAATTAATCGACAAAATAGTGATTGGTTTCAGGGATGGCGGATTGGCTTTGCACACGATTTACATCTTGGTAGCGGCTCGTGCGCATATTACCCTTTCCCGAGTGCATGACCTGCGTACGGCAATCGGCATTAAAGCGCATGGAATTTTCAGTGGTTAAGCAATTGCGAAAACCCGCATCAATCACCATTTCAAGAATGGTTTCAACACTGCCGTCTTCGAGCACATCAGAGGAAATGACTCGCGCACCATGAATGAAGGTATCCACATAAGTCCGGAAGCTATCATTTTGTACCACTAGGTCTCTTACGGTAGAACTACCACTTAGTTTGGTGCCATATACCCGTTCGGCCATGGCTCGATAGGCATCAAGACGGCTGGCACGAATGGACATTAAGCGCTGCTGTACCTTGCTCTGCCCTTTTGCTTTAGGATTAATGGCACCGTATCCCACCACTCGTAAAATCAATGGCGCCACAGGATCAACCTGCGTCTCCACCGGTTTTAGCATGGTATCTTGAGAGAGGGTGGCAACGTCTTCCACCTCATCGTCATCCCCAAAGCCCAACATACTGCATCCGCTTATGGGTGATAAAAACAGTGCCATCACCAGCAACCATGCCAACCTATTCATGCCTTTACTCCTTCAAATTAAGGGCTTACCTTGCCCATGTCTTGAAAAAGTTATCGGCCATACGACTAAAAGTTTTAGTGCTGGTTTTACGCTTTTTTCAATTTCCCCCCAGACACTAGACGCTTTACGACAATCATAATTGCACGATAATGATAAAGCGTCAGCGCCAATAAAATAAAACCCGCACCTATCCAAGTACGCTCATGCAATGCTTCTTGTGCCACATAAGCCCCCAACATCAGTGCAAGCACTGGTGTGATAATGGTAATTAACGCCACGCTTGACGCACTCATTTTATTCAACAAATAGTAATAGCCAATAAATCCCGCCACTGAACCTAACGTTGCAAGGTATAAAATAGCCATAATGGATGTATCGCTAATTTCATCTGGCAATGGCCCACTTAACACCAGCCACATCAGTCCATAAACCGGTGCCGATAACAACAAAGCTCCTGTGGTTTGCTCAAGTGGATGCATATTATTTTCAGGTTTAAATATTCGTACCCGTTGCAATAACACAGAGCTAACACTATGAAAATTCACACCAAGCAACAATACTAATAACGCCATCACCAAATGGGCACCTATGGCCACACCTTGAGCAAAAATGTAATACAAACCAAATACCGCTAATAGCATGCACAACATTTGCAGCACGCTTAATCGAGTCTGCGGAATTAATAACATGGAATACAAGCTCACAACCAAAGGCGATAACCCCCATACCACGGCCACTAAACCACTGGGTAATGATTGTGCTGACCAATACACGCACAACATAGCACCACTGACCGCCGTGGCCCCAACAAAGTAGCGGTACATGGCTTCACGGGTTAAGCGAAACGGCACCGATAAAAGTCGCATCATTAAAAAGCACAGCACCAAACTTAACCACATACGCAAAGCAGACGCTTGAATGTAATCAAGAGAATCAACACTTAACTTAATAAATAAAGGTGTGGTGGACCAAATTAACACCACAGATAAATACACACTGGCGACTTTCATCGTGCTTCCTAACAAGTAACATGGGTCAACATCAAAAACCGCCCACTAAACAAAGTGTTTAATTTTTATGACAAATTCGCGGAAGTAAAAACAAAAAAACCGCGAAGATATCGCGGTTTTTGAAAAGATAATGCAAATACTACATTTTCAAAAACACACGACAAAATGCGCGTCGTAGCCATTGGCAGACACGCATCGCAGGAATGTGTTTAGAAATTGAACGTAATGAATTTTGCATGGCGAAACTATAGAGGGGCAAAACGCCCCAATCAAGTGCTAATTTTATTTTCAAAGAATATCTGTCGATAAATTCACAACTTTGGGTTTTCCATACTCAGGTATTACTCTAAACTATAAAGCGAACAATCATCTATGCCATTAAGCTCTTACCACGGGCTGGGGAATTCGCTTGTATCCGCTATTCTTAGTGTACATGGCTATCTTTAATTGAAGGGACCAATCAATGACAAAAATGAATCATAAAATCCTGCTCGGCGCAGCCATTACATTGGCGTCCCTGCAACAAGCCAGCGCAGTTCCGTTTGCGCCATCCGATGCACGTTCAATGGGTATGGGTGGTACAGGTGTATCTTCTGCTGAAGTAGCCAGTACGGTTCAGTTTAACCCCGCGCTATTAGCCACAACTCGCGAAGATGATCACTTTGGTTTAAAAATTCCGCAATTTAGCCTTTCAGTTGCTGATGACGGTGGTTTTATTGATGAAGCCGAAGATTTTGATGAAGAGAGTGAGCTTGATACCACAGGCCAAGGTCGTACAAATGTGGATTTGCTGTCTGATTTATTGGATGAAGCAACAGGTCCATTGGGTTTAGAAAAAATGCAACAAGGGATAGAAGAGCTCAAAGCTGCTCAACTACTTCCAAATTCTGCGCCTATTGCAAAAAAAACGGCATATGACAATGCCGCCACCAAGTTAACCCAAGCGTCAGAGTTCCTTGATACACGACTTTATAGCCGTAACCCTAGTGTAAATGGCGAAGCTGGGTTGGTGGTTTATTCTGGCGCAATCGCTGATGATATGGACGACCTAAATAACAAAGCATTGCGTATTAATGGTGGTTTAAATGTCGCGGGCGCGGTTCCAAGCAAAAAATTCTCCATGGCCGTTCATGCAGGTGCTCAAGTAACATTTTCTGGTAAAGTAAAAATTGACCCTAAAGATACTGATATTTTACGGAACTATTCAGCAGCCACCTCAGCCTACCTACTTAATATTGATGCGCTTCAATTAGCTTTAACCAATCTAGATGAAAATGATTCAAGCACGTTTGATGCTGTTGACACCGCTCAACAAGCGGTCGATAACTTCAATTATGGTGGTGCAGGTCGCCCAGAATCTGAAGGCAATACCGCTATTTTCGTAGACGGTGAATTATCACCAGAAGCCGAAGACGCAGACCTAGATTCTGAAATTCAAATGATCGGTGTTGCCGTTGCTGACGTAGGCGTAACCGCCTCTCGCGTTTTCAACATTAAAGGTCATGACATCGCATTTGGTATCACACCTAAATTGCAAAAAATATCAATCTTTGACTACACACAAGAACTTGATAGTGAAGAAGAGTTTGACTCTGAAGACTTCTCAGAAAACCAAGAAGACTACAGTGCTTTTAACATTGACCTAGGTGCTGCTTATCAATTTGGTGCTGAAAAACAATGGCAAGCCGGTTTGGTAATTAAAAACCTTATTGGAGATGACTATGAAAGTGCTGAATACATCAGCTCAAATGGGGTTGGCGGCGCTGTTGTAAGCATCAGCCCAATGATGCGTGCAGGTATCAGCCACCGCACAAGCTGGACCAAAGTAGCATTTGATTTAGATATCACAGAAAATGATCCTGTGGCATTTGAAGACCCAACCCAATATGCTGCCATTGGTGGTGAGCTAAACGTTTGGCGTATTGTGCAATTGCGTGCTGGTTACCGCGCTAACTTAGCCGGTTCTGATCAAGACATCATGACAGCGGGTATTGGTATCTCTCCAGGACCTGTGCATCTTGATATTGGTGTAATGGCCAATACTAGCGACATCGAAAACGAAGCGGGTATTGCATTAGAGTTTGGTGTTGAATTCTAAACACGCTCTGCATTAGTCAAAGCAAAGGCCCTTTGTTGCAAACAAAGGGCCTTTTTTATGCGCCATGTCAAAGTGGCAAGGCACGTTGTGCTCTAATTTGGCTTAGCGATCGTATACACTAAGCAAATTCTTTTATTTATTAAAAATAGTGCATATGAATATTTATCTAGTTGGTGGTGCTGTACGCGACCAACTGCTTAACAAACCTTACAAAGACAAAGATTGGGTGGTGGTTGGCGCCACACCTGATGAATTAATCGCGCAAGGCTTTAAACAAGTGGGAGCTGACTTCCCTGTTTTTTTACACCCTCAAAGCCAAGAAGAATACGCACTAGCGCGCACCGAGCGAAAATCTGGTCATGGCTACCAAGGTTTTAGTGTGGACTTTGGTAAAACCGTCACACTCGAAGAAGATCTCATTCGTCGCGACCTCACCATCAATGCCATGGCCCAAGATGAAAACGGCAACATCATCGACCCATTCAACGGCCAAGCAGACATTAAAAGTAAAACGCTACGCCATGTAAGCAATGCTTTCAGTGAAGACCCGTTACGTGTATTACGAGTCGCTCGATTTGCCGCGCGTTTTCATCACCTTGGTTTCAGCGTCGCTACAGAAACCATTGCATTAATGAAACAAATAAGTGAATCCGGTGAGTTAACCCATTTAACGCCTGAACGAGTTTGGGTTGAAACACAGCGCGCACTTCACGAACAAAGCCCGTGGATCTATTTCGAAATACTCAAACAATGTAATGGTCTAAAAGATACCTTTACCGAACTAGATGCTTTGTTTGGTATTCCACAACCCGAAAAACACCACCCTGAAATTGATACGGGTATGCATAGTTTATTGTCCCTACAGCAAGCCAGTTTCATCAGTGGTGATGGCGATGTGCGTTTTGCCGCATTAATGCACGACCTAGGTAAAGCCAAAACCGATCAAGCCAAATGGCCCCAGCATATCGCCCATGAAAAACTAGGACTTAAACCCATCACACAAATGTGTGATCGATTACGCGTACCCAATCAATATCGTGAACTCACATTAAAAACCTGTGAGTTTCACACTAATATTCACCGCGCGTTTGAATTAAAAGCCAGCACCATATTAAAAGTATTCAAACAGTGCGATGCCATTCGAAAACCTGAGCGTTTTGAAAAACTACTACAGGTTTGCCAGGCCGATGCACAAGGGCGCACAGGATTAGAAAATGCCCCTTATCCACAAGCAAACTATATTCAGCGCATGCTCAACGCGTGTAACAGCGTCAACAATCAAGATATTGTCGCCACTGGCGTCAAAGGCCCTGAGCTTGGTCAGGCCATTGAACAAGCCCGTATTGACGCAATACAAAAACAAAAAGATAAAGAGAACATAAATGAATAAAACAGTATTAATCACAGGCGGAGCCCAACGTATTGGTGCCGCCATCGCGCGCCTGCTTCACAAAAATGGTTATGATGTTTTTTTACATTACGGTCAAAGCAAACAATCCGCACTTGCGTTACAACGAGAACTTAACGAGCAACGTGAAAGCTCTTGTGAATTATTCAGCGCAGACCTAAGCGATGAAAATAGCCCCATTATTTTAGAAGAGTGGTATAGCCAATTTCACCGCCCACTTGATGCACTGGTTAACAACGCTTCACAGTTTTTTCCGACACCGTGGCAAGATGCCACCCCTGATAATTGGCAAACTATTTTTTCAAGTAACGTGCAAACGCCGTTTTTTTTGATTCAAAAGATGTTGCCATTTTTAAGCCAAGTGAATGGTCAAGTGATCAACTTAATCGATATTCATGCCGAACGAACACTTGAACAGCACCCCATTTACAGCGCCAGTAAAGCAGCCCTTAAAAGCTTAACACTGTCTCTTGCTAAAGATGAAGGCCATCACATCCGTTGCAACGGCGTCAGCCCTGGTGCCATTTTATGGCCCGATCAAAATGATAATTTAAGCAATGAATCTAAACGTGAAATTTTAAATAAAATCCCAATGAAACGCATGGGGCGTGTTGATAACATCGCTGATACGGTTTTATTTCTGTGTAACAACGACTATATGAATGGGCAGATTATTAACGTAGATGGTGGCCGAACCGTTTATAGTTAAATGTGAGATGTGAGATGTGAGATGTGAGTCCGTAGGATGGGTTAGATTGAGCAAAGCGAGATCGTAACCCATCAAAAGCGATATTATGCAACGATGGGTTACGCTCGTACCTCACTAACCCATCCTACAAAATTAAATCGCGAGCAGGCTCGTGCACACCCAACCGTACGAATCCGTACCCGCGAGTGAAAAAACAAGCATAAAACCTAAAGCTCAACCTGCCACAAGTTTTGTGATTCTTTATCAAAGAAAAACCACAGTCGGCCATACGTGACTTGTAATTCAGGATGCAATTCATCCGCAGCAATATCATTCATTGGTAATAATACAAATGCGTTTTTGGTGATTTCATCACGGGGCAATTGCACTCCATCAATATCACCCACTAAATCATCATAGGTTAGGATATCAATATCCAGTGTACGCCCACTGAATTTTGGCCCAGTACGTTTGCGCCCGTATTGATCCTCAATGGCTTTTAACTGCTCATTTAATTCACCCACACTGAGCGATGTTTCAAATTTCGCAACTAGGTTATAAAAGTTATCCCCATCAAAGCCAACCGCTTCGCTTTCATAAATCGGCGATAACACCAAAGCACCAAAGTGCTCGGCTAATGCCTGCAAACAGCCAGATATGTTTTTTTGCTTGTCTATGTTACTGCCAATACTGACATAAACTTGAGCCATGAAATGGAATCCTTTTACTTATTCCCGCGCTCGATCATTACACCTACGCCGTTTGCTTGTGCAATGGCGGTTGGCTTGGTGAGCTTTAGCTGAAGCCAATGCACATTAAATTCATTCATTAAAATATCAGCAACATTTTCGGCCATGGTTTCAACCAATAAAAACTCACTGCCTGCAATAAAATCCGTTAAGCGATCGCATACGGCTTTATAGTTTAATGCTTTATTGATATCTTCAGATTGCGCCGCAGGCTTGTTATCCCACGCCATTTGTAAATCAAGCCTGACAACTTGTTTTACTTCGCGCTCCCAATCGTAAATCCCGATAATGGTTTCGATTTCTAAACCATCTATAAAAACTTTATCCATTGTATACCGTTTAATGCATCGTTAGATGGTGAATGAGAGCTGAGAGATGCAGGCTCAACTCTATGTTCTTTTTGATGGGTTACACTCGTACCTCGCTAACCCATCCTACTTATATAGTTTAATGCCCAACGGAAAGCGTAAGGTATATATGGCTAACCGTTAAATTAAATTAATTCTATTGTGACATTCAACTGTAGAAGACTGCCCCTCAAACGAAGTGCGTGCCTTGAGTATGCAGGCGACCATCTGCAATCTATGTCGCCTGCAAGCAGCCTCCTACTCATTTCATAGCAATTTAAAATGACGACCGCTCGCTTTAAACCGCTTCTAAAGAATCCATAGGCCAACGCGGGTGTATCACAATTTCTTCATTGTCTTTTTGCCCTGCTTTCATTCGCTGGCAACCGGCATACGCAATCATGGCACCGTTGTCGGTACAAAATTCTGGACGCGGATAAAACACTTCACCGTTTAACTTATCCATTAAAGCGTGCAATTTTTCACGCAGATATTTATTAGCGCTTACACCGCCAGCAATGACCAAACGTTTGCGACCAGTTTGCTCTAACGCCCGCTTACATTTAATGGCCAGAGTGTCTACCGCCGCTTGCTCAAACGCTAATGCAATGTCTGCTTTGTCTTGCTCGGTTAAACCGGTTTCCTCTTGGCACTTGGCAATTGTATTGCGCGCAAAGGTTTTTAAACCACTGAACGAGAAATCTAAACCGGGTCTGTCTGTCATTGGGCGTGGAAATTTAAAGCGCCCTTTTGTACCAAGTTGCGCAAGCTTGGCTATGTGTGGGCCACCTGGGTATGGCAAATCCATCATCTTGGCGGTTTTATCAAAGGCTTCACCAGCCGCATCATCGATGCTTTCACCTAATACTTCATACTGGCCAATACCTTTAACATCTACTAATTGTGTATGACCGCCACTGACTAACAACGCCACAAACGGGAAATCTGGTGCATTATCTTCTAACAAAGGGGCCAGTAAATGCCCCTCCATGTGATGAACGGCCAAGGTAGGAATTCCCCAGCTCCAAGCCAAGCTTCGTGCTAAACAAGCACCAACTAATAAAGCACCTGCTAAACCAGGCCCAGAGGTATAGGCGATGCCATCAAGCTCAGCTGAAGATGTATTAGCCTTGGTAAGTACTTCTTTAATAAGAGGGATGGCTTTACGAATATGATCGCGACTTGCAAGCTCAGGCACGACACCACCATAAATGGCATGCATTTCCACCTGACTGTACAAGGCGTGGGACAATAGCCCTTGCTCGGAATCATAAATCGCGATTCCGGTTTCATCACAACTGCTTTCTATGGCTAAAACCCGCATAATAACCTCATATTTTTTGCGCGGCTCATTTTACGCAGCCTACGCCCAGAACACCAGAACCCAGTATCCACGCGGGCTGATCCACATAATTCATGGTTATAATCTATACTCCACTGAGCTTTGCAATTACTAGGTAAAGCGAGTAGAATCCCCCGCCTCAATAGGGCCTGAGTGACTGCAAAGCATTCGGCGTCAGGAAACTGATTTAATTCTAGTGGGTGATTTTCCACCTACTAAGTCAACTGATACACATAGGGTAGATTGAATGCCACAAGTTAAAGTAAAAGAAAACGAGCCATTTGACGTAGCACTACGTCGTTTCAAGCGTTCTTGCGAAAAAGCAGGTGTACTTTCTGAAGTACGTCGTCGCGAACAATTCGAAAAGCCAACTGCTGAGCGTAAGCGTAAAAAAGCAGCTGCTGTTAAGCGTCACGCTAAAAAAGTTTCACGCGAACAGCGTAAAATGACTCGTCTTTACTAAGCCATACTGAATTAGAGAGACAAACATGAGTGAGCAAGGACTGGTTCAACAGTTAAAAGATGCAGTGAAAACGTCTATGCGTGCTAAAGATAAGCCGCGTACACAAGCCCTGCGTCTGATCCAAGCCGAGCTCAAACGTGTTGAAGTTGACGAACGCATCGAACTGGATGACGCTCGTGTCCTTACCATTATGGATAAAATGGTAAAACAACGCCGTGACTCTATTAAGCAATATGAGGACGCTGGTCGTACCGAACTTGCAGAAGTAGAGCACTACGAAGTGAGCGTTATTCAGGACTTCCTCCCAGAAGCCCTATCTGCGGAAGAACTTTCAGCCATTGTTGCAAAAGCAGTGGCTGAAGTTAATCCTGCGGGCATGCAAGACATGGGTAAAGTCATGGCGCTAGTTAAACCTCAGGTGCAAGGCCGCGCCGATATGGGTGAAGTAAGCAAGCTAGTAAAAGCCAGCTTTGCTTAATTAGCTCTTCCCTCAAGATATTAAACTGTTTTAACGCTTCATCATTTAGCGCAATTTTTCCTGCGCGCTCAATACACTTTAAATACGTCACATGATTAAAGTTGAATATTTTTTAGTCATTAATATCCCAAAAAAGTACTGACTTAGTGTATTCTAGGGCCTACTTTTAGCATCAGCCTAAATAGAAAAATGTAACGCAGATAGGTTTGAATCGTGACTGGTCGTATCCCCCAAAATTTCATCGATGATCTACTCTCCCGCGTTAATATTGTTGATGTGGTCGACAGCCGTATTCGCTTGAAAAAAGCCGGTAAAAACCACCACGCCTGCTGCCCCTTTCATAACGAAAAAACACCTTCGTTCACCGTTGCATCGGACAAACAGTTTTATTATTGCTTTGGTTGCGGCGCTAAAGGCAACGCCATTGGCTTTGTGATGGAATACGACCACATAGACTTCCCTGAAGCGGTTGAACTATTAGCAGGCACAGTGGGATTGGAAGTGCCCAAAGAAGAGACCAGCCCATTTCAGCAAAAGCAACAACAAGAACGTGCAACCCACTACGATCTAATGAACAGCGCCAGCGAATTTTACCAACAACAACTGCGCTTTCATGCTGACAAAGATGCCCCCGTTAACTACCTCAAAAAGCGCGGCCTATCAGGCAAAGCCGCTAAATTTTTTGGTATCGGCTTTGCGCCGCCTGGCTGGGACAATCTAAAAAACACCTTAGCCACAGACGATGACAAGCTAAAAGCACTCATCGACACCGGCATGCTTATAAGCAAAGACGACGGCAAATGCTACGACCGCTTTCGTAATCGCGTGGTATTTCCCATTCGTGATGTACGTGGCCGCACCATCGCCTTTGGCGCACGAACACTGGGCGATGACAAACCCAAATATCTCAACAGCCCAGAAACCAGCATCTTTAACAAAGGCCACGAACTATATGGCCTATACGAATGCCGCCAAATTCGCCAACCGCTAAAACGCTTTGTGGTGGTTGAAGGTTATATGGATGTTGTGGCCCTGCATGAATTTGGTGTTCATTACGCCGTGGCGACACTAGGAACTGCCACCAGTACCACCCATTTACAAAAACTCTTTAAAATCGCCCCTGAAATTGTCTTTTGTTTCGATGGTGATGCCGCCGGACGCAAAGCCGCCAAGCGCGGATTAGAACTCGTATTACCCGTACTAGAAGACGGCCAGCAGATCCGCTTTATGTTTTTACCCGAAGGCGAAGACCCAGACACAGTGGTGCGCAAAGAAGGCAAAGCTGGTTTTGAGCAGCGCCTACAATATGCTCAAGGCATCAGCGAGTTTTTACTGCAAACCATCAAACAAGACATTGATGACAGCGACAGCTTAGAAGGTCGCGCTCGTTTAGCAAAACTGGCCGCCCCTATGATTCAGCAAATACCTGGGCCCGCTCTTAAAAGCTTATTTTGGCAAGCATTAGCTGATGAAACCCGACTTGAAGCCCAAGAGCTTAAAGAAATGGGTCAAGCAGAAGAAAACATCAACCTAATGCGCGAACAACAACAGCGTGAAAATCAAATCAGCTACACGCCAAATTCAGCGCCAAGCCACCAAGCGCCATATGAAGAATACTCGCCAAGTTATCATGAAGATGAGTACGCTCAAACACCGACACCAGCGAACGAACACCCTTTAATCAAGCAGGCCATTGCGCTGATTTTGCACGCCCCGCACGTAGTACAAAGCTTTGGTGACCTTGCCTTTTTGCAAACCTACGAAGGCCACTACAGTCAGTTACTACAAAAGCTGGTATCTCAACTACAGCAATCGCCTCAACAAAGCCTACTAGATGCATTAAGTCTATTAGCCACTGACAGTGACTACCAAGAATACAAAAGTCTCACCGAGCACCACAACCGAAACGACGGTCACTTAAGCCAAGAGCAAGTGGCCAACGACTGCTTAAGCCAGTTGAGAATCAAATCCGCTAAAAGCATCCAAGACAAGCTATTAAAAAAAGCCAGCAGCAAAGGTGGCTTCAAGCATCTACAATCAGAAGAGCAACAACTCTTTCAATGGGCAAAAGCCATTATTGAGCTGAACCTTTTGCATAGTAAATTGATCAAAGCCGGAGGCAAGCTAGACGTACTTAGTCCAGCTGAACAAGAGAAATATCGCCAATTAACCGGTTAACCCCTTGAAAGGGTAAAAAAAAACCCCATTATCAATCACTTAATCACATCAGTGCTGGATAACCCGTAACCAGATGATTATAATCGCGGGTTCGATTCGCCTACAGTACAGGACAACACAGGGTATATATGGCCGCCACACAACAGTCCCGTCTTAAAGAGCTCATTGCCAAAGGCAAGGAACAGGGTTACCTAACCTATGCTCAGGTAAATGATCACCTTCCAGATGACATTGCCACACCAGAACAAGTTGAAGACATCATCCGCATGATCAACGACATCGGCATTCAAGTTGCCGAAGTTGCACCGGATGCTGACACCCTAATCATGGGCGACAACAACACAGACGAAGCCGCAATGGAAGAAGCCGCTGCGGCCCTTGCTGCTGTTGAAAGTGATGTAGGCCGTACAACTGACCCAGTGCGTATGTACATGCGTGAAATGGGTACGGTTGAGCTATTGACCCGTGAAGGTGAAATTGTCATTGCCAAACGAATCGAAGAAGGTATTCGTGAAGTAATGGCTGCTCTTTCTTACTTCCCAGGCTCAGTACGTAAAGTATTGGACGCTGTTGAAGAATCAATGGCCGATGAAGAAATTAACCGTCTTGGTGACGTGTTTAACGGCTTTATCGACGCCAGTGACGACGATCCAGTACCAGCCACGCCTATTTCTGCTGAAGATAAAGCAGAGAAAGAAAAAGAAAAAGAAGAGTCTGACGACGAGTCAGAGGACGATGACGACGATACTTCTGATGCGCCAACTGGCCCAGATCCAGAAGAAGTTAAACGTCGCATGGCTGAAATTGAACAACAGCTAATCAAAACAGAAAAAGCCATTGAAAAACATGGCCGCGGCAGCAAGCAAGGTGATAAAGAAAATCTAATTCTTGCTGAGCTGTTCGCACCGATCAAACTTTCGCCAAAATACTTTGATGACCTAGTGGGCAGTGCCCGTGACAACCTTGATGCCATCCGTGCACAAGAGCGTCAGCTTATGACCATTTTAACGCGTAAGTGTAAAATGAATCGTCAGGAATTCATCAAATCTTACCAAGGCAATGAAGGCAATATTGCTTGGGTAAGTGAACTGATTGAAAGCGGTAAAAACTACTCTGAATCTGTAGTAAACAACAAATACGACCTAGAGCGCGCACAAAAGAAAATTGGCCAAGTGTCAAAACGTGTGGGCATCGATATTGTTGATATCAAAGAAATTAACCGCCGTGTGAGTATTGGTGAAGCCCGTGCTCGTCGTGCGAAAAAAGAAATGGTTGAAGCTAACTTACGTCTAGTAATCTCCATTGCGAAAAAATACACCAACCGTGGTTTGCAATTCTTAGATTTAATCCAAGAAGGCAACATCGGTTTGATGAAAGCGGTAGACAAGTTTGAATACCGTCGTGGTTACAAATTCTCGACCTATGCAACTTGGTGGATTCGTCAGGCCATTACGCGCTCGATTGCTGACCAAGCCCGTACCATTCGTATTCCGGTACACATGATCGAAACCATCAACAAGCTAAACCGTGTGAGCCGTCAAATGCTTCAGGAAATGGGCCGCGAAGCCACTCCTGAAGAGCTAGCAGAACGCATGGACATGCCTGAAGATAAGATCCGCAAGGTACTGAAAATCGCAAAAGAGCCTATCTCAATGGAAACACCAATCGGTGATGACGAAGATAGCCACCTAGGTGATTTCATCGAAGACGTAAACGGCTCTAGCCCAATTGACCATGCCACCGAAACCGGTTTGGTTGACGCAACACGCGGCGTGTTAAGTGGTCTTACGGCTCGTGAAAGTAAAGTACTGCGCATGCGCTTTGGTATCGACATGAACACTGACCACACTCTAGAAGAAGTGGGCAAGCAGTTCGACGTTACCCGTGAGCGTATTCGTCAGATTGAAGCGAAAGCATTGCGTAAATTACGCCACCCAAGTCGTAGTGATCACTTGCGTTCGTTCTTAGATGAATAAAAACATCTAAAAATCATAGACTTAACACTATGAAAAGAGAGCCAAGGACTTTATAATCCGAGGCTCTTTTTTATTGCCTAAATCTTTAGGTAAAAAGAAAGACCTCAACACTCAACTCTTGAGTGGTTGCGGGCCCATAGCTCAGTTGGTTAGAGCAGCGGACTCATAATCCGTTGGTCCCTGGTTCGAGTCCAGGTGGGCCCACCATCTACACCCCAGTATTCATGGGGCTTTCAGTGAAACACCCCACACACAAATCAGCTAAAATTCGAACATTTTTAGACCCAAAGTACTCTATTAGACGCCAAAAAGTGTAATAAGTTATTTTTTTAAAAAGTCCGCTACCCCTAACTCTTTATCAATTTAATCTAGCGAATTCGGTAACCCTCCTTTTTTAATCCGAACTAAAGGCACATTATTGAATATATGTATGATCTAATGAAAACAACTAATTAGGAAAGTATCTATGTCTAAGAAAGAAGAAATCAAAATCGGGTATACGATTAAACAGTGGGCTGTTTTTATCATTTCTATCTTGTTGTTAGTTTCGGTTATAGCCTTAATCAACTATTCAGGAGTGACGAATGATCTAGGAACAACGGGGGATGCAGTAGGTGGCTTATTGAACCCTATACTCACCTTTATAACTGTTGTTCTTTTGATCAATACATTAAAACAAAACCAAGCAATGCTCGACCAAAATCAAGAGATATTAATATCAACAAATAAACAGCTGGAATTATCAGAAGAAGAAATGGGGAAAACAAGGGAAATTTTTGAAAGGGAACTTGAAAATAGTTCTCTGCAACTAAATGATGACTTTATTAAGTTGATATCAGCTAAAGCTGACAATTTAATACAAGATAGGATATTTAAGATAAAAGCCAGAGCTACGTCTGCATTTGAAATATTACATTTCTCTAAAAATGAAAACCTTTCAGAGAAAGAGAAAATAGAGATTCTCCATCAGCTTTCTAAAGGACTAAAAACAGCAAAGTTTTTCCTAGAATTCACCCTATTATTAGATGCGTATATTTCGATTGCTGAAGAATCGATACAATTAAATCCTAAACTAAAAGCAATATATGGCCATCATGATATTTTTTATCTAAATTCAGTTCTTCTTGATATTTACTCATTGGATAAAGAAGCTAATAAAGAATATAAAGCCATACTTAGAGAACATAATGAAAAAATTCGCTCTGTCTTCCCTATAAATAGCTTGGCGGTATAACACAGGCAGTTATTAAGAGGACGGACAAAAAAGCACTAGATAATTTAGCACAATATATAAATGCGATATTAAAATATAAATTCATTAGTGTAACAATCTGTCTAACATCACCTATATCCACGTCCAGCCCCGCATGGATATTGGTGTGCAAGGAATTTATGAGCGGCCTCATAATCCGTTGGTCCCTGGTTCGAGTCCAGGTGGGCCCACCATTTTCCAATTCAATAATTTTTCCTTTTTTAATAAATAAGTCCGCAGCGGCCTCGACCCTCTATGAATCCGTGGGTTGGTACCTGATTCGAGTCCAGGTGGGCCCACCATCTACACCCCAGTATTCATGGTGTTCGGTATAGATCAATTTGAGCAAGTTTCTTGATAACTTGGGCAAAGCACCCAAATCCAAATTCCTTTTTCAGATAACTTGAGCGCTTAGGCACTCAAAACTAGCTAAT
This sequence comes from Bermanella sp. WJH001, assembly GCF_030070105.1. Classification (NCBI taxonomy): domain Bacteria; kingdom Pseudomonadati; phylum Pseudomonadota; class Gammaproteobacteria; order Oceanospirillales; family Oceanospirillaceae; genus Bermanella; species Bermanella sp. WJH001. The sequence goes on from NZ_JASJOO010000002.1 coordinate 1,719,017, forward strand.
AAGTCACTTAAAACCCGCATATACATTGGTTTTCTAGTTAACTAGAGCACGTTGCCGCACATTTTCAGTATCAACCACTTAGCGCCTTATAAGCATTTTGTATTGCCTTCTTTAATATCCATTTTGGCAGCCCAGTTTCTTCACGAAGCTGCCTGTAAGCCTGCTTACGCGACTTTGGCGATTCAGAATACCTCTCATCCAGAAAATAATTCAGGGCGAATGCTTGCGCCTTATAAATTGTTTTAAGGTGCTGCTCTTCTTCATACTCTTTTCTTCGTTTTACAATTTCCTTATACAAAACTGGATATCGATAAGCTAAATAGCCACTACACTTGTGTATATCTTCTCCGTACTTTGAAGCTTTTTCTTTTAGTAAGTGCATTGCTCTAAAGGGCAATTCTTTACGGCCAACAAATAAACCACCATTGGCTCGTATGTATTCGGCATAATTGCCTTCATCCGCAGCTTTACGGGCTTGTTCTGCTTGCTCTGGATACTTTTCAGTTAGCGCTTCAGGTAAGCGTCTAAACTCCCTGTGAATCGCTTTAAAAAACATAGTGACATCTCTAATAACAGATGTTGATACCTTAGTTTGTACTGGCTTTTACAATGGCGTTTTCATTTTATTTTTAAGCCGAGCACTTTTCGAGGTGATCTATTCACGGTGGGCAGTGCCCACACTACGGCATCACTTTATTTAAAACCTAAATAACCTGTCAAAAATAGATCGCCATGACATAACACAAATTTTTAAAAGGCATTCCAATTTTTAGAATGTTCGATTAATTGCAATATTTAAAGATAAAAAACCAACACACCGTAAGTTTTTCAACCTACCGTATGTTGGTTTTTAAAGTAGTAATTTAAAACCTTATTTCGCGTTTAACGCCGAATCCACCAGCTCTTTGGCTTCATCAAAAATAGTTTGTAAATGATCTTTGCCTTTAAAGCTTTCTGCGTAAATCTTATAAATGTCTTCAGTGCCTGATGGGCGCGCTGCAAACCAGCCGTTTTCAGTGGTAACTTTTAAACCACCAATGGCGGCATGATTAGCCGGTGCCTGAGTTAACACATTGGTAATTTTTTCACCCGCCAGCATGTCTGATGTCACTTGCTCTGGAGACAGTTTTGACAATTTAGCTTTTTGTTCAGGGGTCGCTGGCGCATCGATACGATCTGAACTGGGTTCACCTAAAAGATCTGTCAGGTTTTTATAAATCTCACCTGGATCGTTACCGGTTACCGCGGTCATTTCGGCAGACAACAGGGCTGGCGCAATGCCGTCTTTATCGGTCGTCCATACACTGCCGTCTTTACGCAAAAAAGACGCCCCTGCACTTTCTTCGCCACCAAAACCCAAGCTGCCATCAAACAAACCGTCAGCAAACCATTTAAAGCCAACCGGTACTTCATATAATTTGCGACCAATTTTATTGGCAACGCGGTCAATCATAGAGCTGCTAACTAGAGTTTTACCCACCGCGGCATTGGCTGACCAGTCAGGGCGGTTTTGAAATAAATAATCAATGGCGGTGGCTAAATAATGATTAGGCAACATTAAACCCGAGCTATTGGTCACAATACCGTGACGGTCGTGATCGGTATCGCAGGCAAAGGTGATGTCGAATTTATTTCTTAAACCGATCAAACTTTGCATGGCATGAGATGAGGATGGGTCCATGCGAATTTTACCGTCCCAATCGAGCGTCATAAAACGGAAGGTTAAATCCACGTCTTGATTGAGCACGGTTAAATCAAGCTTGTAACGCTCGGCAATGGCGCCCCAATAATTCACACCCGCGCCACCCAATGGGTCAACCCCCATACGAATATTTGCAGCGCGAATGGCGTCCATGTTGATCACGTTTTCTAAATCATTCACATAGGTATTTAAAAAATCATACTCATGGGTTGTGGCTGCTTTTAGTGCTTGTTCATAAGGCATGCGTTTGATGCCTTTTAAACCGGCGAGTAATAATTCGTTGGCTTTGTTTTCAATCCAACCTGTGATGTGGCCATCGGCTGGGCCGCCATTGGTTGGGTTATATTTATAACCGCCGCCATCTGGTGGATTATGGGATGGGGTAATCACAATACCATCGGCTAGGCCCGAAGTGCGACCACGGTTGTAAACAATAATCGCGTGAGAAACCGCCGGTGTGGGGGTGTATTCACCACCACTTGAAATCATGACCTCAACGCCGTTGGCGGCAAATACTTCCATTGAGTTTACAAAAGCAGGTTCAGATAAGGCGTGGGTATCAATGCCTAAAAATAATGGGCCGGTGATGCCTTCTTTTTTACGGTATAAACAAATGGCTTGGCTGATGGCCAATACGTGATCTTCGTTGAAACTACGCTTAAAGGATGATCCACGGTGGCCAGAGGTTCCAAATGCCACCTTTTGCGCGGCAATGCTTGGGTCCGGTTTTTCGCTGTAATAAGCGGTGATTAACTTGGCGACATTTACCAGTTGATTGGCTGGTGGTAGCGTTCCTGCTAACGAGTGGATGCTCATGATTCTCATGACTCTTTTAGGTTGTAGGTTAATTGCGCCTACTTTACCTGATGATGCTGATGACTTAAATAACGAAGCCGCTAATTAGCCACTCCCCTAATGACTGGCGACTGCATCAAAGCGCTTGCGGTAAGCCATAGGTGATAAACCCACCCGCTCTTTAAACAAACGTCTAAAGGAGTTGCCATCTTCGTAACCCACTTGCTGGGTGATGGCTTCAAAAGATTGTCTGGAACTTTCTAACAGGTGCTTGGCTTTCTCGATACGCAAATTTTGTAAATATTGCACTGGGGTTTGCCCAGTGGCGTCTTTAAAGCGGCGGATAAAATTACGCATACTCAAGGCAAATTCTTTCACCAGCACCTCCATGTTTACGTTTTTGGCTAAGTGATTTTCTAGCCAGATTTGTATTTTTAAAATATCGGCATCGGTGTGATTCTTTTTGAACGTGGTGCATGCATAAGGGGTTTGGGTGCGTGGGGTGATATCCACCAGTAATTTTTTGGCACACTCGGCGGCTAATTGTGGCGATGAGAATTTACGAATCAAATGCAATAACAAGTCACTGCTACTGGTTGAGCCACCCGAGCACATGATTTGTCCTTCTTCGGTGACGGTGCGTTCGATGTGTAACTTCACCTGTGGAAAACTGCGATTAAATTGCTCGGCAAACAGCCAGTGAGTGGTGGCTGACTTACCATCTAATAACCCAGTACTGGCCACCACAAAGGCCCCTGTGCAAATACTGGCAATGTAACTGCCTTTATCGTGTTGTTGTTTAAGCCAATCCACCATGGGCCCAAGTTTTGGTAATACCGACAAAATACTAAACATAAAGCCAGGCACAATAATCAAACCAGTATGTTCAATCTCATGCAGAGCCTTATTAGGTTTGAGCTCTAAATTGCCCGTGCAAGACACAGGCAAACCATCTATTGATGCGGTTTCAACTTCAAACAAATTTGCCTTTAGCGTCCTATGTTCTGAGTGACGAGCCTCTGCATATTGGTACAACACATTGGCGCACTCAAAAAACTCTAACGTGGCCGCCACACTGGTGGCGGAGCACATATCGGCCATTAATATGGTGACCTTCATTGGGGCTGTCATAACTTGGTCCAAATTCGCATGCAATTAGTCATTTTTGACTATATTGGTAATTTGCGTCAATGCTTACTATGCAATAGAGCGATTTACACCGCGTAATAGACAAGGACACCGTTATGAAACACACCTTTTATCAGGTATTTAAAAAGCCGTTTTTTGGCCGTTTTATGAAACCTTGGCGCTGGCCTGAGGGCATTGAACAAAGCCAGTGGCAGCCTCGCCACGTCACCAGTGAGTCTGGTGCAACCCTTTCTACCTTAATGGCACTTGCCCATACCAGTACGGCCAAAGGTGCGGTATTAATGGTTCATCCAATGGGCACCATTGCCAAAGGATTTTGGCTCAAACACGGCCATGCTGAGTTATTAAGACAAGCCGGTTACCATGTGATGGTGTTCGACCTAAATGGCTTTGGTGAAAGCACCTCTACCACCATGGACTATCCATTAGATGTATTGGCCGCCGGTGATTTATTACAGGCTGAATTTCCGGATTTACCCATTGCGGTATTAGGTGCGTCAATGGGTGCTTCTATGAGTGTTTGTGCCATGTCTCATGCTACACACCCTTTTAAAGCCGCGGTGATCGAGGCGGCCTTTCCGACTCTTTTGCATTTTTGGAGCCGCTATCCCATACCCAAATTAGGCATTCAGTTTTCTAAACTTCTCTACCCAAAAGGTGAGCGCAGTTTACGCCCAAGTTTAGCCGCTCAAAATCTAGTGGGATCGCCCGAGATGTTATTAATTTATGGCGATGACGATATTTACACCCCGATCAAAGACGGCAAACTACTCTTTAATGAGTTACAAAAGAAAACCGCCACACAATTTTGGCAAGTCAAAAACGCGAAACACACATTGGCTTATTCGGCACAGCCTGAACAATACGCCACAAAAGTGGTTTCGTTTTTAGATGATCACTTAGCCAGTAAAACGAACCACTCATTCACACAACATAACGCGTTTTAAATGCGTGCACGTTTATAGACAGAGGTAATATGAATTTTAATGACATAATGAATCAAGTGCGTGCGACAAAAGACACAACCTTAGTGGTGCCTGAACAATGGGGCCAAGGGCGCGCCACCTTTGGCGGCTTAGTGGCCGCCATGATGTATGAAAAAATCCCCGTATCCGTCAGCGACGACCGTGTTATTCGCTCTATTATGCTGTCGTTTGTGGCACCGGTTGCACCAGGGAACATGGATGTGGTTGTGAAGATTTTACGCGCTGGCAAATCAGCCACTCAAGTTCAAGTGAGCGCCTATCAAAATGACGCCCCATGCGCGGTGATGTTAGCCAGCTTTGGTGGTGCTCGTGAGTCTGAAATTAAAATCAACTACGAACAAGCGCCCGCCACTAAAGAGCCTGAGGCGGTGACCGCGTTTCCGTTTATTCCCAATGTCACACCCGATTTCACCCAGTATTTTGACTACCGTTATACCGAAGGAAAAATGCCGTTTATGGGCTCAACTCAAACCGTTATGGGTGGCTGGATAAAATTAAAAGACGAATGTACGCAACCTATTAACGTGCCTCAGATTTTGGCACTGCTAGATGCTTGGCCACCGGCCACGTTTTCATTATTAAAAAAACCAGCCTCAGGCAGCTCACTCACTTGGAGCATGAGTTTCATGGATACCCAACTTCAAGCCACCGCAAACCACTGGTGGCAATACGAAGCCAACATCCAACACGCCCAAGATGGTTATAGTTTTATTGATTCCACCATGTGGGATGAAAACGGCAAAGCCATTGTCATGAGCCATCAAAGCGTGAGTGTGTTTGCGTAAATCGATTTAAGCCACAATAAAAAACCTGAGCACTTTCATGATCAGGTTTTTCATATAACAAGATGTAAATAACCTTAATCCGCGTTACGACAACGCTCTGCAGGCATGGCCAATTGCGTGATCATGTAGTCTTGAAAATCTTGTGGATAGTTTTGTTTGGCCAATGCTTGTTTCATACACAATAACCAAGCATCACGTTCTGCGCTGCCAATGGTTAAATGAGCATGAGCTTGTGGAATAGAGATTGGGCCGTATTTTTCACGGTATAAACGTGGGCCGCCTGTCCAAGCGCATAAAAATCGGGTGAGTTTATCGCGAGATACTTCAAGGTCATCTGGGTGCATTTGACGAATATGCTGGGATTCTTTTAATTCAGACATGATGTCATAAAAATCATCCACTAATTTTTTAATGCCGTCGAACTCTCCAGCGGCTTGATAAGTGGCATCTTCTTGGCCATAAAGTTTTGTCATGCTTAATCTCTACTTATATTACTGCACACATAAAAAACGCCCCGTAGGGCGTTTAGTTTAAGCGTCAATATTAAGACTGCCCTTTGCGGTTCATCTTACTCTTACGAGCTTTAATTTTTTGATGCTTCGCTTTACGAATTGAGTCTGTTTGTCTTAAGCGGTCACCACGTTTTGATCGATTAAAGATGTGCTCTTCTTTAGTATCACCAAATGGGTTTTCACCGGATTTAAATTCAAAGCGAATCGGCGTGCCACTGATTTTTAAAACACGACGGAAAGTATTACCCAGATAACGTTTATAACTATCTGGTAACGAATTGGTTTTATTACCATGCACAACGATAATCGGTGGGTTCATACCACCTTGGTGAGCATAACGCAGTTTAACACGAGAGGTTCCCACAACCGGTGGCTGGTGATCCATTACCGCATCTTCAAGTATGCGGGTCAGCTGTGACGTTGACATGTTCAAGTGAGCACTGTCATATGCTTCATTTACTGAATCATATAAATTACCCACACCCGTACCATGCAAAGCACTGATGAAATGCATGTCGGCCCAATCAGCAAACGTCAATCGACGCTCGATTTCTTTTTTCACAAAATCTTTTTGCTCTGTTTCCATGCCGTCCCATTTATTTAATGCGATCACTAAAGCACGGCCAGCGTTTAATACAAAACTCAGCATGGTGAGATCTTGTTCGACGATGCCATCACGGGCATCAATCACAACCACACAGACGTTGCTGTCTTGTATGGCTTGCAAAGTTTTAACGATAGAGAACTTTTCTACGGCTTGGGTAATGCTTTTACGACGACGCACACCCGCGGTATCAATTAGGGTGTATTTTTTGCCGTGACGCTCGTAAGGAATATAAATGCTGTCCATGGTGGTACCGGCTTGGTCAAATACCACCACGCGATCTTCACCTAACATGCGATTAACTAAAGTGGATTTACCCACGTTAGGGCGACCCACCACCGAGATTTTTATACCACGATGTTTGTCGTCTTCTTCGCCTTCTACCACATCAAACTCAGATGGCAGTTCTTCTAATACAAGCTCCATTAACAAGCTCACACCGCGGTTATGGGAAGCCGCAATGACTTGTAGTTCACCCAAACCCAGTTCATGGAAGTCTAATACTGCGATATCTGGGTTTAGACCATCAATCTTGTTAACCACCACATAGGTTTTCTTTTCTAAGGTTCGCAAATGGTTTGCGATCATCATATCGGCTGGGGTTAAACCAGCACGTGCATCCACCAAGAACAGCACCACATCTGCTTCTTCAATGGCTTGGAAGCTTTGTTCTGCCATTTTTTCATCAAGGCCTACTTCCATGCCGCTGATACCGCCGGTATCCACAACGATGTAATCACGCTCGCCCACTTTGCCTGCGCCGTATTTACGGTCACGGGTTAAGCCGGCAACGTCTGCCACGAGGGCATCACGGGTGCGCGTTAGGCGGTTAAACAAAGTGGACTTACCCACATTTGGGCGGCCCACAAGGGCAATTACAGGATTCATTAGGCGTGCGTTTCTATGGTGTATGTATATATGGATATAATAGCAGTTCTTGTCTTTGAAAGCGTTAAGCAAATGCCACTAAGACGTGAGTACTAAGCAAAAACGCCCCCACAGGTAACCTGTGAGGGCGTTTGGTAAAGCGTTATTACTTATCGAGCTTGAACACGCTCAGGTAACCTGAGTTACTGATCGCTACAAGATAGTCGTCTTGAGCAAGCAAGCGTGTACGAATGCCGTCATCATAATCAAACTGACGTGATGGGTGTTTGATGCCATAACTGCCTGTGCGCACCCAAGGTACTGGGGGGCGTACAAGCTGATCACGACCAACAATGGTGCCATCTAGCTGTTTGATTAAATGAATATAACCTTCAAAATCTGTCACGGCGATGTGGTTTGCAAACAATACAGGCTCGCTTAATTGGCGCGCTTCTAGGTCTACCTGTGACCACACTTCGTTGGTGCTTTGATCGTCAATGGCCAGGATATGATCATCAGCCGATACCAGATAAATATTGCCTAAGCCGTTCAATGGGCCGTGATAACTAGATGCTTCACGCTTCCACATGGCTTTGCCGTTACGTAAATCAATGGCCATAACATGCCCTTGATAACCGGCAACAAACAAGGTGTCATCTTTCACCAATAAACGACCGTCTACATCCACTAAGCGCTCTAATTCACTGCGCCCTGCTGGAATGCCAATACGTTCTTGCCAAAGTACCATGCCACTTTCCGTGTTCAAGCCCACCACTTTACCGCTGGCAAAACCTGCGATCACAGTACCGCCGTGAAAAATGGGTTGTGAGGTTCCACGTAACGATAAGTTCGGCAGGTTACTATCGTAACTCCAGCGGGACTTGCCATCTTGTGCATCTAACAAATGCAGCTTGCCATCCACGGTTTGAAGGGCAATGTTATTGCCTTCAACAACCGGCACACTGAGTACTTCAGATTTTATATTTTTGCGCCAAATCTCTTTACCATCCGCAATGCTGATGGCAATTACTTCACCATTAGCTGTGGCAAGATAACCCTTGCCACCTGCTACTGTGATTGCGGCGGTAATTTCAGCATCAAATTTTTGAGACCACTGCACATCACCATCTTCAAGTGATAAGGCTTCAACTAACCCATTAGCACTGGCAACATAAATGGTGTCGCCTTCAATGGCTGGCTGTAAACGCGCATAGGCTTTACCCATGCCGTTACCCACTTGATGACGCCACTGTTGCGACAAATCAATCTCAACATCAATGCCTTGTAAAGATTTTGGCCCAACGTCTTTCTGTTCTTTTTTATCGCTACTGGAGCAAGCCGCTAAGCTTGCTAGCAACAATACGACCAATAAACGCATTAGTTAGCCACCGCTAAATCATCAAGCTTCATTTTGAGTACCGGGTTGTTAGCACCGATACGCTGAGCTTCTACTACGGCTTGGCTGTATGCATCACGCGCGCCGGCTTCATCGCCTTTGGCCAGTAATGCATCACCCTTAGTTTCAAAATATTCAGCGCTGAAAGCAGAGCTGCTATCGGTGGCTAAAATGCTTAATGCTTCGTCCAGTTTTTCTTGTGCCACTAGCACACGCGCTAAACGAGTTGTTGCTAGGTGACGCAATGCATCATCGGATGTGTTGTTTTTAACGGCTTCAAGTTCCGTTGCCGCTGCAGCTAAGTCACCGGCGTCAACTGCATCTTTGGCTTTAAATAAACCGGCATATTGCGCGTAAACAGTGGAGCCGTATTCTTTTTGTAGCTGATCAAGTAAAACCGCACGGCGGCCTTTTTCTTCCTCTGTTTCACTGTTTTGTAGGGTTAGCACTTCTTGGTAAACAACAGAAGCCGCTTCACCCATTTGTTTTTGTTGACCTTGATAACCTTGATAACCAAACCAACCACCCAGAACAACCACTAGGGCAACGATGGTTTGCTTGCCGTTTTCTTGCCACCATTTTTTGATCGCTTCAATTTGTTCTTCTTCTGTACGCATGTCGGTCATGATTGGGCTCCGATTTTTTATTCTAATTAAGGCAGAACAAATGCCTGTTTATCTAATGAAAGTCAGTCGTTGATGGGCAACGACTGTATCGTAATTTAATCTGCTTTTATAGCGCTTGGTTAAACCAAGCGGCTAAGTCTGTTTGGGCAATGCTTACTTGCTCGCTTTGATCACGCAATGGCTTAATGCCCGCTTGACCATTTGCCACTTCATCTTCACCTAAAATCAACGCAAATTGAGCGCCGCTTTCGTTGGCTTTTTTCATCTGTTTTTTAAAGTTGCCGCCACCCATGTGCATCTGTAAACGCAGGTTCGGTAGCTGCTCTCTTAGTTGCGCCGCCACTTGCATGGCACCAGAGGTCACATCACCTACGGCTACTAAATACACATCTAAATAGTTATGCACAGCTTCAGGAATCACGTTAAGCGCTTCAAGCATTAAAATTAAGCGCTCAATGCCCATAGCAAACCCAACGGCTGGTGTCGCCTTACCACCTAGCTGTTCAACCAAACCATCGTAACGGCCACCGGCACACACGGTACCTTGAGCGCCAAGTTCGGTGGTCACCCACTCGAAAACGGTTTTGCTGTAATAATCTAAACCACGCACTAAGCGAGGGTTGATTTCGTATTCGACGCCAACCGCATCTAAAAGTGCCCTTAATTGGGTAAAATGTTCAGCGGATTCTTCATCTAAATAATCAAAGAAGTCTGGCGCATCATTTAATAGGTTTTGTGTTTGTTCGTTTTTAGAGTCTAGGATGCGAAGCGGGTTCGACTCTAAGCGGCGCTGACTGTCTTCGTCTAGCTCATCTTTACGAGCAGATAAATACTCAACCAAAGCCGCTTTGTAATTAGCACGCGCTTCGTTGCTCCCCAATGTATTTAACTGCAATGTCACCTTGTCACGAATATTCAAACGCTGCCAAAGCAGGTGCGTCATGACGATTAATTCGGCGTCGATATCTGGGCCTGCCATACCAAAGGTTTCAACACCAATTTGGTGGAACTGACGGTAACGGCCTTTTTGTGGGCGCTCGTAACGGAACATAGGGCCCATATACCAAAGACGCTGACGTGCATTGTTGGCAATTAATTGGTGCTCATCACAGGCACGTACACAACTGGCGGTGCCTTCAGGGCGCAAAGTTAAGCTGTCACCATTACGATCATCAAAGGTGTACATTTCTTTTTCAACAATGTCGGTGACTTCGCCAATCGAACGCTTAAAAAGACGCGTCTCTTCAACCATTGGCATGCGAATTTCTTGATAACCATGGCCATCTAAAACCGCTTTTACTTGGTCTTCTAAATAGCGCCATACCTGGGTCTGGCCCGGTAGTATGTCGTTCATTCCGCGAATGGCTTGGATATTTTTCTGCGCCAAAATGTTTTCCTTAAATTCTTTTGTGACGTTATCGCTTATGCTTTTGCGATAATTAATGCTTCAGCAGCTTCTTTTTCAGCTACTTTACGGCGGATCATTTTTTCTAAGTTATCCACCAAATTCTCATTGTCTAATTTGCCGCTAGGTACGCCGTCTTCGTACATTAAGTTATTTGGGCTGCCGCCGGTTAAACCTAAATCAGTTTCTTTTGCTTCACCTGGGCCATTTACCACACAACCAATTACCGATACATCTAACGGCGTTAAGATGTCCTCTACACGGGTTTCTAACTCGTTCATGGTTTTCACCACATCAAAGTTTTGACGAGAACAACTTGGGCAAGCAATAAAGTTAATGCCTTTACTGCGCAGCTTTAAGCTTTTTAAAATATCAAAGCCCACTTTAATTTCTTGAACTGGATCAGCCGCTAATGACACACGCAAGGTATCGCCTATGCCGTCCATTAATAACATGCCAAGACCCACAGAGCTTTTAACGGTACCACTACGCAGACCGCCAGCTTCGGTGATGCCTAAGTGCAATGGCTGCTCAATTTGCGACGCGATCTGGCGATACGCGGCAACGGTCATAAACACATCTGATGCTTTAAGGCTTAATTTAAAATCAGGGAAGTTAAGGCGATCTAAAATATCAATATGACGCATGGCACTTTCAACCAAGGCTTCTGGTGTTGGCTCGCCATATTTTTTCTGTAAATCTTTTTCTAGTGATCCGGCATTTACACCAATGCGAATTGGAATGCCATGATAACGAGCCGCTTCTACTACTTCGCGTACACGGTCTTCACGCCCAATATTACCAGGGTTAATGCGTAAACAATCCGCCCCTAGTTCAGCCACGCGCAATGCAATTTTGTAATCAAAATGGATGTCTGTGACCAGTGGAACATTCACCAGTTTTTTAATTTGCCCAAATGCTTCGGCGGCCTCCATGGAGGGTACGCTTACACGCACGATGTCAGCACCTACATCTTCAAGGGCTTTAATTTGTGCAACGGTGGCTGCCACATCGCAGGTTTCCGTATTCGTCATACTTTGAACAGCAATCGGCGCATCGCCACCTACTGCAACATTACCCACCATAATTTGGCGAGAGACACGACGTTTAATTGGAGACTGACCTTGCTTATTCATAGTGGGCAATTAACTCAATTCTGGCTGGCGCGGTAACGCTTGTATTCATCCGACGCTGGAAAACGTTTTTTTAATTTAAATGCATAACTGGCTTGAGCATTTTGGTCGCGATTGGCTTTTGCCAACATGGCACCTGTGTATAAGCTCGCTGCGTTATGTGGCAATTGGCGGTCACGTAAAGTTGCTTCAAAACGGTTAAACCAACGTTGTGCAATATCCGCGCGGTTACGCTGTAGATACATACGAGCGAGGTTCAAACTAGAAAGGGTACTGTTGACATCTAACGACCAGGCTTTTTCAAACGCATCCATGGCAAGGGTTTCTTGTTTAAAGTGGTCATAACATAACCCTAGGTTTTCATACGCTAATACACGAGCGGTGTAATCTACGTCTTTTGCAGAACGTTGAATATACTCACACCCTTTAGGATCATTTTTAACCGCAAACAAAAAGCGGCCGTAATGGTAATTAGTTGGGCTGTGCTCATCATCTAAATCGTAGGCAATTAGAAATTCTTTTTCAGCGAGTTTCATTTCGCCGCGCTCTACCCAATAAGCAGCCATGGCACTGTGTGCAGATGCACTTTCTGGGTCAATTTCTAAAGCGCGTTCGATTTTTTTACGTGCAAGGGGCATATTGCCGTTTCGCAAGTAGCCAACCCCAAGTGCCACGTAGGTTTCCACGGCTTTTTCATTATCGACTTTTTTAGTAAAGCGGCTGTCCATTACGGTCACACAACCCGCCAGCATGAAAGCAAGGAGCACAAGGGTTGTTTGTTTCATCATCATCATAGGACTTCTATTTATTATACTGACTGAGAATTATCATTTACGTCATGTAATTTGATGTAGCGCTCGCTACGGCGAGTTCTATCTTCTACTTGACCAACTAACTGACCACAAGCCGCATCAATATCATCACCACGGGTGGTGCGAATCGTCACAATAAAACCTTGGCTATGCAGATAGTCACGGAACTTATAGACACGATTATTACTTGGACGTTCATAACCTGAATTAGGGAACGGGTTAAATGGAATCAAGTTGATTTTACAAGGCGTATCTTTAAGTAATACAGCTAGCTGTTGCGCATGCTCCATTTCGTCGTTTACTTTGTTCATCATGGTGTATTCGATGGTGAGCTTACGACGATCAGGCAGTGAACTCATGTAGTGATTACATGCTTTCATTAATTCTTTAATTGGGTATTTTTTGTTAATTGGCACTAACACATTACGCAATTCATCATTTGGGGCGTGCAAAGATACCGCTAGGGATACATCACTTACTTCAGCCAAATCATACAAGCGTGGCACCACGCCTGATGTGCTTAAGGTCACACGGCGCTTGGATAAACCATAACAAAAGTCATCCATCATCAACGCCATGGCATCCACCACGTTATCAAAGTTCATTAAGGGCTCGCCCATGCCCATCATCACAACGTTAGTGATTTTACGCTCACGCTTTTCACCTGGCTTATCAAAGCTCTTAGCGGCGACGTAAACCTGACCGATAATCTCTGCTACTGATAGGTCACGGTTAAAACCTTGTTTGCCCGTAGAACAAAAACTGCAATCTAGGGAACAACCGATTTGTGAGGAAACACATAACGTGCCACGATCCCCTTCCGGTATATACACGGTTTCGATGCTCGAACCGCCCGGCATTTTCATCACCCACTTTTGGGTGCCGTCTTTTGAAATATCGTGGTAGATCACTTCTGGGTACTCTACACACGCCATTTCTTTTAATTTGTCTCGCATGACCTTGCTGACATTGGACATGTCATCAAAATTCTCAAGGCCTACTTGGTGAATCCACTTTAGCAACTGCTGAGCACGAAACGGCTTTTCTCCCATTTCGACAAAAAAGTCTTTCATCTTTTGTGGGCTTAAACCCAAAAGATTCACCTTTTTTTGTTCATTAGTCATGTGTTCACCTATAAAACTTGATTAGCTACTACGATAAATCGAGCTATCTTAAATACGGAAAAAGGGCGGTGGGTAAAATGCATCCCTATCCGCCCCTTCGCGCGCTTAGGTCTCCCTAAACACGATTTGCAACTACGTTAAAATTAACGTGCGCAGATTTCTTCAGCTTTGAAGAAGTAGCTGATTTCACGAGCAGCAGATTCAACAGAATCAGAACCGTGAACAGCGTTTGCATCGATGCTTTCAGCGAAGTCAGCGCGGATAGTGCCAGCTTCAGCTTCTTTAGGGTTAGTTGCACCCATTAGGTCACGGTTCTTAAGAACAGCGCCTTCGCCTTCTAGAACTTGAATCATAACAGGACCAGAAGTCATGAAACCAACAAGGTCTTTGAAGAAAGGACGTTCTTTGTGCTCAGCGTAGAAACCGCCAGCTAGTTCGTCAGAAAGGTTAACCATTTTAGAAGCAATGATCTGTAGGCCAGCTTCTTCAAAGCGGCTGTAGATTTTACCAATTACATTTTTAGCAACTGCGTCAGGCTTAACGATAGATAGAGTACGTTCAACGGCCATTTGTATATCTCCAAAGAGGATCTGATGTGTCAAAAAACCCGCGGATTATACGGTATTTATCTCAAAATACCACTGGTTGTTTTTTCAACACCGTTAACTAAACAGCAAGCCCTCACAAGGGCTGGTGCTGGTTAGGGCAATCTGTGGTCTATGCCGCCGCTTGGGCCACTTGGCGAATACGCGCCACCATGCTGCGCAGGCCATTACCACGGGTTGGGCTTAAGTGCTTAAGTAGGTCTAATTCACCAAAAAAGCTGTCCATATCAAACGCCAGCACCTGCTCTGGGGTCTTAGCATTATAAGCCGCCATTACCACCGCCAGCAGGCCCGATACGATGAAGGCATCACTGGCCACATCAAAATAAAGCTTGCCATCAATTGAATAGGGCTCAATCCAAACCTGACTCTGACAGCCTGATATCAAGCGCTCATCGGTCTTTAAGGCGTCATCCATCACTGGCAATTGCTTGCCAAGGTCAATAATGTACTTGTAGCGTTCTTCCCAGCCATCAAAAAAGCTCAGGGTATCAATGATCTCTTCTGGGGTAATTTTACTACCGAAAGGGCTTTGCTGTGGGTTAGACATGATACTGGCTCAACTTGAAATTGAGCCGCATTTTACGGACACAGGGTATGAAAAGCAAAAAAGCCGTAAAGGGGAACCCCTTACGGCTTTTTCAGTACGCTTGGTGCTTAAGCTGCGTTTGCAGTTTTAGCGCGCTTAGCTTCTTCTTCGTCTTTTAATTCTCGACGTAGAATTTTACCCACTGGCGTCATTGGTAATTCATCACGGAATTCAATGTGACGTGGCATTTTGTAGCCTGTTAGCTTGTCTTTAAGATAAGCTTTAACGTCTTCAGCGGTTAGATTGGCATTATCTGTCACGATGTACAGTTTAACGGCTTCACCTGATTTAGCATCTGGCACACCAATAACAGCACAGTTCTCAACATCAGGGTGCTCAGATACCACCGCTTCAATCTCGTTAGGGAACACGTTAAAACCAGATACCAAGATCATGTCTTTAATACGGTCAACAATGCGAACAAAACCATCTTCGTCGATGATGGCAACATCACCGGTGCGGAACCATTCACCATCAGCGGTAAACGCTTCTTTAGATGCGTCAGCACGCTTCCAGTAACCTTTCATTACTTGTGGGCCTTTCACACATAGCTCACCACGTTCACCAACGGCCACTTCGTTACCTTGATCATCGATACACTTAAGAGCTGTACTTGGAACCGCTTGACCTACTGTACCCATGCGCTCAAGACCAGCAGCTGGGTTCATGGTAACCGCAGGAGAACACTCGGTTAAACCGTAAGCTTCAGACACACCGGTACCGGTAAGTTCTTTCCAACGCTTAGCAGTGTCATCCATTAAGGCGGTACCACCGGACAAGGTGATTTTTAAATCACTGAAGTCTAGCTTTTTAAAGTTAGGGCTGGCCATCAATGATACAAACAAGGTATTCAAGCCAACAAACGCATTAAGCTTGAATGGCATGATGAACTTGATGAAGGTTTCAGTATCACGTGGGTTAGCAATCAATACACTGTGATCGCCTTGCTCGAACAATGCCATCAAGTGCACAGTGAAGGCATAGATGTGATAAAGCGGAAGAGGTGCTACTGCAATGGCTTGGCCTTCGCCTTTTAGCATCTCACCTTTGTCGTTCACTTGCTGCAACATGTACTTCGACTGAAGCATGTTCGCCACAAGGTTACGGTTAGTCAGTTCAGCACCTTTAGCAACACCTGTGGTACCACCTGTGTACTGCAAGATAATGGTGTCTTCTGGGTTGGCCATATGAGCCGGCTTAAAGCCTTTACCTTTACCCAAAGACAATGCTTTACGTAAACGGATCGCGCTTGGCAGGCTATAAGCAGGCACCATTTTTTTCACGTTTTTGATTACAAAGTTAATCAGTGTACGTTTAACGGTTGGCAGCATATCCGCAAGGCTGGTCACAATAATCGTTTCTAGACCCGTTTGATCTTTAATATTTTGCACGCTTTTAGCAAAAACATCCATACAAACTAAGGCTTTTGCACCTGAATCATTAAACTGGTGCAACATCTCGCGTTCGGTATAAAGCGGATTGGTATTAGTAACACGCATACCAGCACGCAACGCACCGTACATAACAATTGGGTACTGCAGGGTATTAGGCATTTGCACAGCGATGGTATCGCCTGCTTTTAAATTCGTGTGGTTTTGTAAGTAGCTTGCAAAAGCAGCACTTAGCTCATCAATTTCTCTGTAGGTTACGGTATAACCGATGCTGGTAAATGCAGGACGATCTGCATAGTCTTTGAAGGCTTTTTCGATTACTTCAACAACCGAGCTGTATTGTGCTAGCTCAGTATCAATGCTGTCTTTTACGCCTGGTGCGCGCTTACCATCCCAAAAAGATGCTTCCATTTTATTCCCCTAAACATAGGTGATAGACAACAGTCTCAGCAGAAAGGCTAAAGCACATAAGATGTAGGGCTAACGGCCCGCTTTTGACTGTTTGTTTATTATTTTTATTTAAAATTGCGGGGCACACTATGACGTAATCAGTAAGATTTGAAAAGCCCTTAGCGTGAGTTTTATCTGTAATCGTGCCCAACTATTAATCAAATGAATACGAATCAATGCACAATCAGAATATCGTGTGGTGAGTTCTAATCACCCATAAAAAATGCGGCTAATGCCGCATTTTTAAATTGAGATAAATTGACCTATTAGAAAAACATGCCGGTTTCCAGTTGAGCTTCTTCACTCATCATCTCTCGGGACCAAGGCGGGTCAAATACCAACTCTACTTTCACATCCTTAACATTAGGCACCAGTGCGGTACGATATTTCACATCACTTACTAACACCGGACCCATACCACAGGCAGGAGCGGTTAATGTCATATCAATGAACACTTGTTTACTGGTTTGATCAATACGTACGTTATAAATCAAACCAAGGTCTACAAGGTTAACAGGGATTTCAGGGTCATAAATGGTTTTAAGTGCTTGCCACACATCGGCTTCACGAATGTTCTCGCCATCCGCAGGCTCAAACGTTAACACTTCAGATTCTAACCCCAGAGCATGTGCATCGGTACCATCGACGCGGGCCATATTGCCGTTATAAATCACGGTATAATTGCCACCGAGCGCTTGGGTCAACGTCACAAAGCTGCCAGATGGAATTGTAATCTTGGTGCCAACCGGCACTAGGCGCGCAGGAACATCACTCTGCGCTACCACCATTCTTCTTTCCATAATTTGGAATTCTTATTTAAAAATTTATTGAGTGTTCTAAATTAACCGTAGCGTCGCGAGCGATGAAAAGACAAGGCATAAACCAGCGAGGCGATTGAGTGTATAACTGATACAGGATGTCGCCGAGCTTGTTTTATAACGCCGAATTTACAAGCGCAGTAGCTACTGATTAAACGTTAAAACTTTCACCACAACCACACTCATCTTTCGCATTAGGGTTGTTGAACTTCATCGTACTGTTCAACCCTTCTGTGGTGTAGTCGATCTCGGTGCCATTCACATAAGGCAACGCTTCGGCGGTCACAAACAAGGTGACATCACTGGCAGGCTGAAACACTTTTTCATTGCCTTTGATTTCCGTCATCAACTGCAAATCGTATTTAAAGCCAGAGCAGCCGCTTTTTTTCACACCCAATACAATGCCTTTTGCATCAGTATTACTGCTCAGTTGTTTGCGCGCATAGGCCAATGCTTTTTCTGTCATGGAGACAGTAATGTCATTGGGAGAAAATGTACTTACTTCACTCATTACAACCTCCTTTAACATGTGGATTAGTTAATAAACTAAGACCCATGTTTATAAAAACATTTTTACTTTTTCGATGGCGGTAAACAGTGCGTCTACATCCGCCTTCGTATTGTAAATTGAGAACGACGCGCGGGCTGTTCCCGGAATTTTAAACTGATCCATAATCGGCATTGCACAATGATGGCCTGTGCGAACCGCCACACCTTGTTGATCCAACAACATGCCCACATCCGCTGGGTGTGCACCTGCTAACAAAAAGCTTAATACGCCCGCTTTTTTATTGGCGGTTCCCACCACGCGTAAACCGTCGCACTGAGCGGCTTTTTCGTGGGCATAGGCCAATAACTCTTCTTCGTATGTCAGCATGGCTTTACGGTCCAGTGACATTACAAATTTAAGGGCTTCACCCAAACCAATTACACCAGCAATATTTGGGGTCCCCGATTCAAATTTAAAGGGCAACCCTTGATAAGTGGTGCCCGCAAAGCTGACTTTCTCAATCATCTCACCACCACCTTGAACCGGTGGCATTTGATCAAGCAATTCTTTTTTACCGTACAAACAGCCAATGCCCGTTGGACCAAACACTTTATGGGCAGAAAACACATAAAAATCCGCATCCAATGCCTGCACATCTACTTCAAAGTGAGCCACCGCTTGAGCACCATCGATTAATACTTTGGCACCGATGGCATGGGCTTGTTCAATAATTTTTTCAACCGGGTTAACCGTACCCAGTGCGTTACTCACATGCACCACACTAACCAGTTTTACATTTGGGTTTAACATGGCGGTAAACGCTTCCATGTCCAACTCACCTGCATCACTCACCGGTATCACTTTTAAGGTGGCACCTGTGCGCTCACATAACATCTGCCAAGGCACAATGTTGGCGTGATGCTCCATGGCCGTGATAATAATTTCATCACCGGCTTTTATAAACGCCGCGCCAAAACTTTGTGCCACCACGTTAATACTTTCTGTAGTGCCACGGGTCCAAATAATTTCTTCACTGTGCTTGGCATTTAAAAAGGTTTGCACGGTTTTGCGCGCATTTTCAAAACCAATCGTGGCACGGTCAGCTAAGGCATGAGCGCCACGGTGCACATTACTATTGTCCATTGTGTAATAATGATTAACCGCATCAATCACCACTTGTGGCTTTTGTGTGGTCGCACCATTGTCCAGATACACTAACGGTTTATCATGAACCTGTTGATGCAAGATTGGGAATTGTTCGCGAATGACTTCTACATCAAATGCCATATCTACCCCTGCGCATCATCAGCAAGTATATGCTGAGTTAACGATTTATCAGTACTGAACTGCTGCGCTAATAATGGACGTAAAGACACGCGCAACGCTTCAAGAGGAATACTTTCTAATAATTCATTAATAAAACCAAAGCTAAGCATGATGTCTGCTTCTTGTGCGCTAATGCCGCGGCTTTGCAAATAAAACTTAGCGGTTTCATTTAACTGAGCAACCGTGGCGCCGTGGGCACATTTCACATCATCCGCATAAATTTCTAATTCAGGCTTAGTATTAATTTGTGCTTTATCACTTAGCAATAAGTTTTTATTGCTTAATTCAGCCAATGTTTTTTGAGCATCAGGATGAATATGAATGCGACCGTTAAACACGGCTTTAGAGCGATCAGCCATAATGCCGCGGTATACTTCATTAGTGGTGCAATTGGGCGCCTTGTGTTCAATGTAACTATGGATATCCACATGTTGATCATTTTTAGGCAGGTAAACACCTTTCATTTCACAATGGCTACCGCCAACGTTGTGATTAACCAACACATCAAACCGTTTAATCTGACCACCTAGCAGCACCTGGTAACTGGTGAACTGGCTATCACGATTTAGATCCACATACACACCACCAAAGTGCAAACTGCTCTCGTGCTCTTTGTGTAAACGATAGTGATTCAGATGAGCGCCATCTCCCACAATCATTTCGCTGACTTGGTTAAGCACCACGTTTTGCTCTTCATCGCTTGAAACAAATTGCTCAATCACAGTGGCTTGCGCATGTTGCTCAAGTATCACTAAACAGCGATTAAATGCAGTAGCTGGTTGCGCTTGTGGGGTACTGATATTCACAATTTTAACCGGCTTGGTTAACTGGGTGTTTTTGCTTACCAATACAAATACGCCGTCATTAACCTGTGCATTATTTAATGCGGTAAATAAGTTACGCTCGGTTTCAGCATTTTTAGCAAGGTGCTTTTCAATTAATGCCAATTGCTCGGCTGAGGCTTCGCTAAAACGCACCAACTGCAAACCATCTAACGTTTCTTTACTTGATAAGACGGTTTGAAATTGACCATTTACAAAAACCAATTCAAGCGCGTCCAATCCATCAATGGCAAAATCAACCGATGCATGACTGGCATTATTTACATCAACCGCTTGATTGAAGTTTTGTTTTGTCAAAGCATGCAAACTGGTGTATTTCCAAGACTCGGTTTTACGAGTTGGAAATGGCATATCTGCAAACGCTTGCGCGCCCGCGTCATTAACACTTTTGAATACTTGCGCTGAAGCATTCGCTTTAACTAACGATAATGCTTGTTGATTAAACTCTGAAACTGCTTGAGTCATATTAAGCCGCTCCGTTTTCAATCCAGCCGTAGCCTTTCTCTTCTAATTCAAGCGCCAACTCTTTGCCACCAGATTTTACGATCTTGCCATCTGCTAACACGTGTACAAAGTCAGGAACTATGTAATCAAGCAAACGCTGATAGTGAGTCACTACAATAAATGAACGATTAGGGTCACGCTGAGAGTTCACACCTTCCGCAACCACTTGTAGGGCGTCAATATCCAAACCAGAATCGGTTTCGTCTAAGATGCAAAGTTTTGGCTCAAGCAACATCATTTGCATGATCTCGTTACGTTTTTTCTCGCCACCACTAAAGCCTTCGTTAACGCCACGTTTTAAAAAGTTTTGATCTAGGTTAACCGCTTTGCATTTTTCACGGGCTAACTTTAAAAAACTCACACTGTCCATTGGCTCTTCACCACGATGGGCACGAACAGCATCAACAGAAGCTTTTAAAAATTCTAGATTGCTCACACCCGGTATTTCTACTGGATACTGAAACGCTAAAAACAAACCTTCGCGAGCACGTTCTTCGGTATCCATGTCTAAAATATTTTTGCCATCAAAGCTGACTTCACCCGCTGTTACTTCATAGCCTTCACGACCAGACAGTACATTGCCTAGGGTACTTTTACCGGCACCGTTTGGCCCCATAATGGCATGCACTTCACCCGGCTTAATTTCGATATTTAAGCCTTTTAGGATTTCTTTATCTTCAACGCTTGCGTGTAAATTTTTGATGCTTAACATTTTTTATTCCAATCTGTGTGTAGGGCGGGAATTTCAATCACCGCGTTTAAATTGGTGGGCAATGCCCACCCTACATAAATACTTAACCGACCGAGCCTTCCAATGACACTTCTAATAACTTGCCCGCTTCGACGGCAAATTCCATTGGCAGCTCTTTAAATACTTCTTTACAGAAACCGTTAACGATCATTGAAACCGCTTTTTCTGGGTCAATACCGCGCTGCTGACATAAAAACATTTGGTCATCACTTACGGTTGAAGTGGTTGCTTCGTGCTCGATCACTGCGCTTGGGTGTTTGCTCTCAATATATGGGAACGTATGAGCACCACATTTATCACCAATCAATAAAGAATCACACTGGGTAAAGTTACGCGCACCAGCTGCACTTGGATTCATACGCACCAAACCACGGTAGGCGTTTTGGCTTTTACCCGCACTGATACCTTTAGAAATGATGGTGGACTTAGTATTTTTACCAAGGTGAATCATCTTGGTGCCGGTATCCGCTTGCTGATAATTATTGGTTAACGCAACGGAGTAAAACTCACCAATAGCGTTATCACCTTTTAAAATACAGCTTGGGTATTTCCAAGTGACCGCTGATCCCGTTTCAACTTGTGTCCAAGACACTTTGGCATTGGTATGAGCAACCGCACGTTTGGTTACAAAGTTATAAATACCACCTTTGCCGTTTTCATCACCTGGGTACCAGTTTTGCACCGTGCTGTATTTAATTTCAGCGTTGTCTAATGCAACCAGTTCAACCACCGCTGCGTGCAATTGATTTTCATCACGCATTGGAGCCGTACAACCCTCAAGGTAGCTTACGTGTGAACCTTCATCTGCAATAATTAAGGTACGTTCAAACTGCCCCGTATTTTGTTCATTAATACGGAAGTATGTAGAAAGCTCCATCGGGCAGCGCACACCTTTTGGTATGTAAACGAAACTGCCATCCGAGAACACCGCGCAGTTAAGTGCCGCATAATAATTGTCACGTTGCGGCACAACTGAACCTAAATATTTTTGAATCAATTCAGGGTGTTTGTGCACCGCTTCTGAAATTGGCATAAAAATCACGCCCGCTTCAGATAATTTTTCACGGAAAGTTGTGGCAACCGATACGGAGTCAAATACAACATCCATTGCCACGTTTGCCACACCCGCCAGCACCGCTTGCTCATGCAATGGGATACCGAGTTTTTCATAAGTGCGCAAAAGTTCAGGGTCCACTTCATCCAAAGACTGTGGCTTATCGGCCATGCTTTTTGGTGATGAGTAATATGAAATATCTTGAAAGTTAATTTTTGGATAATGCACATGAGCCCATGTTGGCTCTTCCATTTCCAAAAACATAGCAAACGCTTTTAGTCGCCATTCAAGCAACCACTCAGGCTCGCCTTTTTTTGCACTAATAAAACGAATCACATCTTCGTTTAAACCAGGCGGTAAGGTGTCACTTTCTATATCGGTAATGAATCCTGCTGCGTATTCATTTTTGATATATTGATTAATGTCTTCGCTCATCAAACTGCTCCTAGTCACAACCTATGCGGTCATGGCTCTCAGTCTTTGTACGGCAGTAGTCACACTGGCTACCGCCTGATTAATGTCATTTTCTGTGGTGAATCGACCCATTGAAAATCGAATGGATGCATGGGCCAGTTCATCATCTAAGCCAATGGCTTTTAAAACGTATGACGGGGCCATGGTGGCAGAGTTACATGCACTGCCAGAGCTCACCGCTAAATCGTGTAATGATAATAAAAGGGACTCACCGTCCACATCAGCAAAACTGATGTTAGTAATATTGGCCACTGTGTTGTCGCCATTAATACAAACGCCACCTATGGGCATTAAGCCATCTATCAGCATTTGTTTTAGAGCACTTAACCGCGCTTCTTCTTGTGTAAACTGTTGTGTTGCTATTTGTGCGGCCAAACCCAGACCCACAATTTGATGGGTAGGCAAGGTACCACTACGCATGCCACGCTCGTGTCCACCACCATGAATCTGTGCACTGACCTTAACACCGCGACGCACATACAGTGCTCCCATACCTTTGGGGCCGTAAAATTTGTGCGCACTAATTGAGAGTAAATCAATGGCATCACGCTCTAAGTTAATCTCAACTTTACCTAAAGCCTGAGCGGCATCTACGTGCAATAAAATATTCTTTGCCTGACAAAGCTGCGCAATGGCAGGAATAGGATTGATTGAACCAAGCTCATTGTTAACATACATCAGCGACACTAAAAACGTGTCTTCTTCGATGGCCTGCTCCACTTGCTCAACATTAATGACGCCCGATGCTTGCGGCTGCAAATAAGTGACACGGTAACCTTGTTGCTGCAAATAAGCACACACATCCAATACCGCTTTATGCTCAATGGTACTGGTAATAATGTGGCCTTTTAACTTACCCGCACTCACCCCTTTAATGGCAAGGTTGTTGGCTTCGGTCGCCCCTGATGTCCAAACAATTTCTCGGGAGTCACAATGCAACGCGGTGGCCAATTGGCCACGGGCACTTTCAACTGCCTCTTCAGCCATCCAACCAAATCGGTGAGAGCGTGAGGCAGGGTTTGCAAAATTACCATCCAGAGTTAAGCAGGCAGCCATAGCCTCGGCCACTTGAGGGTCCACTGGTGTAGTGGCTGCATAATCTAGATAAATTGGGGTCATATCATCTCTACTACTATGATTGATTTGATACGCTAACAACGCTATGCGGATGTTAGGCTTATCAACGAATCCGTTTCAATTTTATGCTGTGCGCGCTCATCTTGGCGCTTAGCAACATCGCGAATCTCTTTTTTACTGACCAAGTCCTGAATGCTTATATCGTCTAAAAATGCATGGATTTGCTGACTAAGGTCCTGCCATAAATGATGGGTAAGACATTGGTCTCCCTCTTGGCAGTCACCTTTCCCCCGACAACGGGTGGCATCCATGGATTCATTCACCGCATCCACCACTTGGGCGATACTGATTTCGCTTTCGCTATGAGCTAATCGATAACCGCCACCAGGGCCTCGTACCGAAGACACCAAGTCACTACGACGTAACTTGGCAAACAGCTGCTCTAAATAAGACAAACTAATGCCTTGGCGATTGGAAATATCATTTAAGCTTACTGGTTTATTTTGACCATGAATGGCCAGATCCAGCATAGCAGTCACCGCATAGCGGCCTTTTGTTGTTAGTCTCATTGTCCGTACCCCTCATGTACAGTCAGCGATCTTAGAAGGGAATTATCTTAAACCCGACTAAAACAGTCAACTATTTACTTGAGTAAAACACTTGGGCTTTAGATCAAATGGACATGAGCACCAAATTTGGCGGCGAATTTTACCAGAACACACAGCAATTGCCTAAAAATGCACAAAAAAAACCCAGCTATTAGCTGGGTTTATGCTCAATATTTATGTTTGATCACTTAGCGCACCAAAACCAATACCTAAGAAGGGTTATTTAACATCACCCACTTCGTCTAGTTCAGTTTTAAGCTCAGGCAATTGACCTGTGCATTCCTTGTGGCCAAGCTCTCCTAGCGCACAACTCATACGCTCGATTTTTTCATCCACCGCTTGCATATGGTCAAGTAAGTTGTGGATAGAGCGAGCAATTGGGTCTGGCATTTCATCCGTCATACCATAAGCATCGAACCCAATTTTGTCGGCAATGGCTTTCCTTCTGCGCCCTTGTTCTTCGGTTTCGTCTTTTTTCTTAACGATAATTCGCCCAGGTATTCCCACCGCGGTGGCGTCCGCTGGCACGTCTTTGGTGACAACCGCATTGGAGCCCACACGACCATTTTCACCAATCTCAATTGGCCCAAGCACCTTAGCACCGGCACCAATCACCACCCCATCGCGTAATGTTGGGTGACGCTTACCCTTATTCCAAGAGGTGCCACCCAAGGTCACACCATGATAAAGAGTCACGTTGTCGCCGATTTCAGCCGTCTCACCAATAACAACACCCATGCCGTGGTCGATAAAAAATCGACGGCCAATGGTGGCACCGGGGTGAATTTCAATCCCAGTAAACCAGCGACTGAAAAAACTAATCATACGAGCGAGGTACTGCAAACCGTGCCTCCAACACCAATTGGCCACACGATAATGCATCAGGGCATGTAAACCCGGATAGGTCGTGAGCACTTCAAATGTGTTGCGTGCCGCAGGGTCTCGATCAAAGACGCATGCGATATCTTCTCGTATGTGTTTAAACACAAAATCTCCTAGTCTTGGCGAGAACGGTTTTCTAAACTTCTACTCATTAAAAAATGACAAATGAAACTCAGCAAGCAGACAATTAACTATATAAGCGCTACTTATGCTGGGAGCGCCCAATCATTTTCAAAATGCCGCGTAGAATATTAATTTCTACCTTGTCTGGCATGGCGCGCTGAAACAAGCGGCGTAATCTTGGCATTAACTGTTTAGGGTTAGTGGGGTCTAAAAACTCAATATCAACCAGAGTTTGCTCTAAATGATCCATAAATCCATTGATTTCGCCCTGATTGGCAAGCTCATTATCCCAGCTCACCCCCCAGTTGCCTTCATAGTTTGCATCCAATTCACCTTGATGAGCCAAAATCCCCATGCGCATCTCATAGGCTAACACCTGCACCGCGCTGGCCACATTTAGGCTGGCGTAATCTTCGTTGGTTGGAATGTGAATGTGTATCTGACACATGGCCAGTTCATCATTGGTCAAACCGGTTCGCTCCCGACCAAACACAAGCGCCACTTTCTGACCCGACGGTAAGACTTCTAATGCTTTCGCAGTGGCCTTGCGTGGGTGCATCAAAGGCCAAGGTAAATGACGAGAGCGCGCACTGGCCCCCATGACCACAGCCACATCTTCAATGGCCTCTTCAAACGTAGCCACAACACGAGCCCCTTGCAACACATCTTGAGCTCCACTGGCCATGGCAACCGAGACGTCACTAGGGGCCTGTGGGTCAAAATCCACAGGATCCACCAGCACCAGATCACTCAAACCCATGGTTTTCATGGCCCTTGCTGCTGAACCTATGTTGCCAGAATGACTTGTATTGATAAGTACGATACGAACGTGTTCGAGCATTTACGGCTTCCGACTGTTTAAATAAGCATCAAACCCCGCCAATACAGGGCTTTTTGGGCTTAGATGAAAAAAATATCGCTAGTGTACCCAGTTTTGCTACGAGTCTCGAAAAGTTTTTGCTAGAATGCGCGGTTCCCTACTTAATGAGTGTTTTAGATCCAATGCAACCCATGGTAAATCTTGCCCTGCGTGTTTTAAGGGAAGCCGGCGAAGAGCTAGTCCACGCAGTAGAGCGCTTTGATTTTGAGCGAGCTTCAGACCAAGAAATTAGCAAATTTATTGCCGATTGTGCCATTGGTACTGAAAAACAGATCATCTTCAAATTGCGCAAACATTTCCCTGACGATAGTTTTCAAGGCCGTGAAACGGGCCGCCAAGAACGTGAAAAACCGACTGGCACCGTTTGGCTAATCAATCCACTAGAAGGTCATGAGAATTTCCGCTCTGGTTTACCTCTGTTCAGCCTAGTTTTGGCTTGCCAGGTAAACGATAAAACGGAACATGCCATCATTGTTAACCCAATGAGCGGCCAAGAATTCACAGCCACCCGTGGCCGTGGCGCTGAGATGAGTGGTCGTCGTATTCGTACCAATGATAAAACGAAGATCAGCCAATCTGTCATCGGCGTTAAATTCCCAGGCATTGCTGACAATGACCGCAACCAACGCATTCGCATGCGTATCAGCAATTTAGCGGGCGAAACTCGTTTGATTCGCGCACTGGGTGATGATGCTCTTAGTCTTGCTCACTTAGCAGCTGGTCACTTAGATGCAGTATGGCTTAGCGATGTCGACAGCACGGTTATTCAAGCTGGTGCTCTGATCGCAAAAGAAGCGGGCTGTTTGATCACAGATCTAAGTGGCGGCTCACTTTATGAAGAAGGCGATATGATCGCATCTAACCCGAAACTGCTTAAGAACGTTATTAAAAGTTCTATGTAATACCGGTGTTTGAAGTCGCTACATCCAAAAGCCATGCACTGCATGGCTTTTTTTATGGCAATATAAAATATACGCTTGGAGAGACTGGCTTTTACTGACTATACTGTGTGTATTGATAGAGGAGTTTTGTAATGACAGCATGGCTAAACGCCTTTAAGGCGATGATTCAACAATTACTTGAGCCACAACAAACGCTTCAACCTATTAAGATTGAAGTGCAAGATCAGCCTCAAGTGCAACGCGCTCAGGCGCAGCGTCGCCGTAGACGTTAACCTCGTTTAAACAAAAAGGCCCTAATGGGCCTTTTTTTGTGCCTGCGTATTGTTTGATTGAGGCACAGTAAGATGTGGTTAGGTTTGAGCGCAGCGAAAACCGTAGCCCATCGTTTTTTAGAGTCACCTTCATTGATGGGTTACGCTTCGCTAACCCATCCTACCAAGCTGATGCTTTTCATTTCATGCCTATACAACGATATAATATGTAGGAACCCGCACCTGCGGGTGAATCACTTTACCCACGTACATTTCACTAGACTGTGAATGATCGATATATCCTCAAGATTCATCGCTTTTGCCAGCACGGTTTCTTTTCTCGGGGTTGCACCCCGACCCTTCCGTTCACCCTGAGCCTGTCGAAGGGCGCGCCTAACTATCCACGGCGGCACCTCGTATATTTCATTAGACTTTGATTATGCCGTGAATAAATGGCGCATTTTGTTATCGTTACAGGCTTGGTTTCCGATGGTTTGAAGCATTGTAGGAGAATGCCCTGCGCCCGATAACCTGTGATTCTAGCTCAAGCTTCGGCGGGCCTGCATGTTACGCATGTGCGTTGTGTTCTAGCTCAAGCTTCGGCGGGCCTGCATATTACGCATGTGCGTTATGTTCAGATTGTTAATTATCTAAAACCGAGATGTCTGGGAGGTTAAAGCCTGAACCGTTTTCTTTGTGGGGAAGTATCCCCACCCCCCTCTTCGCTCATACTTCACACCGCTCGTCTCTTATGGGGAGATCGAACGCTTTGGTTGTAGCGGTCCTCAGAAATCGCATATTGTTATCGGTACCGTCTTGGTTCCGATGGTTTTGAAGTATTGTAGGAGGGTGCCCTGCGCCCGATAACCTGTGATTCTAGCTCAAGCTTCGGCGGGCCTGCATATTACGCATGTGCGTTGTGTTCAGACTGTTAATTATCTAAAACTGGGATGTCTGGGTGGTTTAAGCCTGAACCGTTTTCTTTGTGGGGAAGTATCCCCTCTTCGCTCATACTTCACACCGCTCGTCTCTTATGGGGAGATCGAACGCTTTGGTTGTAGCGGTGCTCAGAAATCGCATATTGTTATCGGTACGGTTTGGTTTACTTTTAACCTAAAAATTTCACTATGGCATTAAACACTATCTAACCGATCCATGTATTTAGCATTAAAAATAAATTAAAAAACGAACAACAAAACCGAATAAGTAACACCAAGGGAAAAAATGCTTGAATATTGGAACTATAAAAAAGAATTAAGACGTCTTAATAAGGAATATAAAGAAGTTAACAATGCGCTTTATGAGGCAAAAAAAAATCATAAAAACCCAGACAACGATGCCCTTTTATCCTTTTTAGGCTATGACCTTTATGAGTTAAATTGCTGGATTGAGTATCACAAAACAAACTACCTAAAACACCAAGCAAACCAGCACTTTATTCCAATGCCCGATATCAATGACCCTGATATGTATAAATCTTTTGATATTGATGATGATAAAAGTCCTATAAAAGTACTAACAGATAAAGGAATTCATAATTTACGTATTAGAATTAGAGAAGAGCACAAAGCAAAAAGAGAGGTACTGACATTTTGGTTTACAGTCATTACAGGTCTAGTTGGAGCTATAATTGGATTAATTTCTGTAATTAAAGCGTAAAACCTCAACCGTCTTATATCCAATTACTAAAGTATCACTAGCAACGCAAGATCGAGGCGAAAGTACCTTTTTATTGAGGCGTGTAGTCTTTCTTACACAACGATATAAAAAGGTACTTTCAACAAAGATATAACGAGTAAGCTAGCTCAAGAATTAGGCTTTGTGTTCGCGGGCAAGATAATCATGACTCTGCATCTCTAACATACGCGAAGTGGTACGCTGAAACGGGAAGTCCAATTTACCGCCCGTATAAATATCTGGGATAGCAGCATCGGCGGACATAATCACTTTTACACCGCGATCGTAGAACTCATCAATCAAGTTAATATAACGGCGACCTAGGTCGTCATTTTTTATGCTCATTTGTGGCACGTTTGAAATGATGACAGCATGAAATAATTTGCCCAGTTCAATGTAATCATTTTGTGAACGTGGACCGTCACATAATGCATTAAATTCAAACCATGCAATATCATCACATATGGCTTTGGCAGGAATGTTTCTACCAAGTACTTCTACATTTACATTACGTTCAATATGAGCAGCATCCGCAATCAGGCTATCAAAGCTTTTTTGCAAACTCGCTTCTGCGCTGTCATCTAATGGGTAATGGTACAACTCGGCTTGTTCTAATGTACGTAAACGGTAATCCACGCCGCTATCTACGTTGATCACATCCGTAAATTCATTTAACAATTTAATAGCGGGAATAAAACGGTCTCGCTGTAAGCCGTTCTCGTATAAACCGTCAGGAATAATATTGGATGTACTCACCAAGGTCACACCACGTGCAAACAGTTCTTGCATAAGGCCACCTAGAATCATGGCGTCACCAATATCGACAACAAAAAATTCATCAAAACAAATGACAACTGCCTCTTCGGCAATTTGGTCGGCTATTTTGACTAGAGGGTTTTTCTCACCCGCCAGCTGAGTTAAATCTTTATGCACTCGCTGCATGAAACGGTGAAAGTGAGTGCGCATTTTGCGCTCAAACGGCAACGCGTCATAAAACGTATCCACCAAGTAAGTTTTACCACGACCCACACCACCCCAAAAGTAGATGCCTTGTACCGGACGCTTCGTTTTACCTTTACCCAATCCTGATAGCATTTTATTAAAGGCTGAGCGGTTTTGATTGGCTTGCCATTGCGCGACTAAGTCATCATATAGACGCTGCAAATGTTTAACGGCCATTTCTTGCGCAGGGTCATAGGAGAAATCATCTCGTTCGAGGTCTTTGCGGTACAGTTCTAATGGAGTCATGGCCGTTGCTTTATATCCGTGTAATTGGAGTATAGAAGAAATCTAAATTTGGGGCGCAAATGTACCGATTACGCCAGCTAAAGGCAACTTAGCACAAGGTTTTAGCGACTAAATAGCCCTTTAATGTGCCCCTTAAGTTCGGTTAAGCGCCCATGAAAGAAATGCCCAGCCCCTTCTAGGGTGATCATTTCCACTGGGGGGTATAATGACTGTGTCCAGTTCGCCACATCATGGTATGGCACAATTTCATCGGCATCCCCCATTATGATAGTGGTATCTATACCAAATGGCGTGACCTGTTCAAACGGGGAATTTAGCACCGATGGAGCGATTAACAGAACGTGCTGAACCTTCACACTGGCAAGCGCCTGTGTATGGGCTGCAGCCTGAGCCGCTATGTAGGCACCAAAGCTAAAACCGGCAAAATACAGCTCCTCTACCTCACGATTTTTGAGTAGCCACTGAACGATCGCGATGGCATCACTCACTTCACCGCTGTTGTCGCCATATTCGCCCTCACTTTTTCCTACACCTCGATAGTTAAAACGTACCCCATTCATTCCCATATCTTCATAGGCCTTAGTGGTCATGGTGACCACTTTATTATCCATAGTGCCGCCATGCAGCGGATGGGGATGACACACAATGACATATGCAGTGCTTGCCTTGCCCTCATTTAGCGCCACTTCAAGCAGGCCTTGTTCACCTTGAATCGTAAATGACGCCATGTGTATACCTCCTAATGAAAAGCCAAGCTTACTGCAATGAAATAGAGTTTTCCGCTATTTAGTCACTAGGATTCAACTCAATAACTGGATAGACTGAAGTTCTTACCGTTACGATAGCAGGCCGCTAAGGATTGCATATGAGTGCACAATTAATCTCCAGTATTTTTATTTTTGCCGTGGGTATTGGTATCGGCATTCTTGTTCAACGTTATGTGCTCAGTCGTGGCACACATGTGGCAATACTTGAGCGTGAACTCGATAAGCTCAAAGGTGAGCAACTATCCATGAAAGATGCCCTGCAACAGCATTATTCTCAAACATCTGACCTGGCTCAAAACCTGACTAAAAGCTACCAAGATTTGTATGAACACATTGCAAAAGGCGCGTCTCAGTTTACAGAAAAGCCTTTGGCTGATTTGAAAGATGCCCTTGAACAAGCCGATAGCACCTTGAAAGTTGAAGCCCCTAAGGATTACGCCGAAAAAGTCGCTCTATCCGACCAATAACGGGGCTTAGCGCTCATACTAATACCTCTAAATGGCTATATCATTATTATGTTTTGATATAAACCAATCTCTTCTTATGCCCCCTTTACACTGGTATAGTAACGCCACTTTTAATACCTGTAGATTTATCTTGATCACAGAGAGCCTAAACATGTCGGATTACAATTTAACCCACTTAAAACAGCTTGAAGCTGAAAGCATACATATCATCCGTGAGGTGGCCGCAGAATTTGATAATCCTGTGATGATGTATTCTGTCGGTAAGGACAGCGCCGTTATGCTTCACCTTGCTCGTAAAGCGTTTGCCCCTGGTGTGCCACCCTTTCCTCTATTACACGTAGATACTACGTGGAAATTTAAAGAGATGATTCAATTCCGTGATTACATGGCCAAAACATCTGGCATGGAACTTCTGGTTCATATCAACCAAGAAGGGGTTGCCCAAGGGGTTGGTCCTTTTACCCATGGTTCAAGTAAGCACACTGACATCATGAAAACCGAAGGTCTAAAACAAGCATTAAACAAATATAAGTTTGATGCTGCGTTTGGTGGTGCTCGTCGTGATGAAGAAAAATCCCGTGCGAAAGAACGTGTATATTCTTTCCGCGACAAAAACCACAGATGGGATCCAAAAAGCCAACGTCCTGAACTTTGGAATATCTACAACGGTAAAGTGAACCCTGGTGAAAGTATTCGTGTGTTCCCTATTTCTAACTGGACTGAATTAGATATCTGGCAGTACATCTATTTAGAAAACATTGAGATTCCAGATTTATACCTTGCGAAGAAACGCCCTGTTGTTGAACGCGATGGCACCTTAATCATGGTGGATGACGAACGTATGCCACTTAATGAAGGTGAAGTGCCTGAAGAAAAAATGGTGCGCTTCCGTACACTGGGTTGTTATCCGTTAACAGGTGCTGTGGAATCTGAAGCAGCAACCTTGCCAGATATTATTCAAGAAATGTTATTGACCACCACCAGTGAGCGTCAAGGTCGCGCAATTGATCACGATTCATCTGGCTCCATGGAAAAGAAAAAGCAAGAGGGTTATTTCTAATGTCGCACCAATCAGAGTTAATTTCACAAGACATTCTTGCTTATCTTAAACAGCACGAAAATAAAGAACTACTGCGCTTTTTAACCTGCGGTAACGTTGATGATGGTAAAAGTACCTTAATCGGTCGTTTGTTATTTGATTCAAAAATGATTTTTGAAGATCAACTAGCTGCCATTGAAAACGACAGTGTAAAACACGGTACAACCGGCAATAAAATTGACCTCGCATTATTGGTTGATGGTCTTGCTGCTGAGCGTGAACAAGGTATTACGATTGATGTAGCGTATCGTTATTTCTCAACTGAAAAGCGTAAGTTCATCATTGCCGATACACCAGGGCACGAGCAATACACTCGCAACATGGCAACCGGTGCCTCTACCTGTGACCTTGCGATTATTCTTGTGGATGCACGCTATGGCGTACAGACTCAGACTAAACGTCACAGTTTTATCGCCTCTTTATTAGGTATTAAACACATTGTTGTTGCCGTTAACAAAATGGACTTAATGGATTTCAGCGAAGACAAATTCAATGAAATCAAAAACGACTATTTAGAATTTGGTAAAGACCTCGGTTTAACCAACGTTCACTTTGTTCCTTTGTCTGCTCTTGACGGTGACAACGTTGTAAACCGCTCTGAACGAAGCCCTTGGTATCAAGGCAAAACGTTAATGGAAATTTTAGAGACCGTTGAAATCAACGCCGATCGCAACTTAGAAAATTTCCGTTTTCCTGTTCAGTTTGTTAACCGTCCAAACCTAGATTTCCGTGGTTTCTGCGGCACAGTGGCGTCTGGTATCGTGCGCCCTGGCGACGAAATTACTGCATTGCCTTCAGGTAAAACCTCAAAAGTTAAATCCATTGTTAACTTTGACGGTAACATGCAAGAAGCCTTCATCGACCAAGCCGTTACCATTACGCTTGAAGATGAAATCGATATCAGTCGTGGTGACATGATTGTTAAAACCGCTGACAAACCTCAGATCAGTAAACAATTAAACGCTGACATCGTTTGGATGAGCGAAGATGCAATGAAGATCGGTAAACAATACGATTTGAAATTTGCCTCTGCGGCGAACACAGGCACCTTTTCGAAAGTGCACCATCGTGTTGATGTAAACACCATGGAACAACATGACAGCAAAGAGCTTAAACTCAATGAAATTGGTTTATGCGAACTAACACTGAACAAAGCCGTTGCCTTTGATGCTTACAAAAAGAATCGCGCAACTGGTGCCTTCATCATCATCGACCGTTTAACCAACGTGACGGTTGGCGCCGGTATGATTGTGGGTGGCGCGGATAGCAACACTGGCGAGTCTTTAGTGGCTGTTACCAGCCAAGAGAAAGCCGATCGCTTTGATCAAAAACCTGCTTCTATTGTGTTAACCGGTACCAACAAACATGTATTGGCAGGCGCACTTGATCGCAAATTGTTTACTCTAGGTAAAGCCGCTGCTCTAGTGAGTCGTGACGACCTTGGTGATAACAATCCAGATGATATTGCGCGCATCATGAAACAAGCTGGTCTTATTGCGCTGTGTACTTTTGAAACGGCTCAGGCAGACCTAGCCATTGATGCTGATAAAACCAGTATTGATGCTGCCATTGCTGAAATTCAAGACAAAGGGATTATTTAACATCCTCCTCTAGCTTGAACAAAAAGCCTGCTTAATAGCAGGCTTTTTTGTTTGGCGCATTTCGCTCTAGCTTCTAATTCAACACATAATTTCTTCAAAGACATGAAAAACAACACGCCATGTCGCATTTGGTCATTTAGTGTCCGAATTTACCCCTTTTTCATTAGTTAGGCAGTGGTATCCTAAACCCATCAATAATAGTGAATGCCATGAAAGGTCTATCTATGTGGCCAATATGAGTATGTTGGGCGATCTAAAACTCTCATACCATTTATACATGAAGCACCCAACAGAATTGATACTAGGTGTCAGCGAAGGGCGGATAGCGTCAATACCCGCAACGACAACCTAGGCAATATACGTTATTCCAAACTAGGCAAACAATAATAAAAGGAGCCTATGAATGAAGCATCCAATAGCGAAAATCAGTGCACTTAGCGCCGCAATCCTTGCGGCTACACCAGCCCTTGCAGGCGGCTTTGATAACTCTAGTCGCGGCTTTGATATTATCTATGGTGATAACAGCGTTATCAGCACCAGCTACGGCCAAACAACCGTACCGATGAAAGCTCGTATTGATAAGATGAAGCGTGCTGAAGCAAGCGGCGCTGAAAGCAATGCCAAAATCGTGGGCTCTGGCGAAATTATTGATAACTTTAATCGTCCTCAAATTGGTATGCGTTATCAAGTAGCTGAAGGTGTTACTTGTGCTGCACAGTTCGAGCAGCCTTTTGCGGCTCAAGTCTCTTATGCTGACGACAGCATTGCCTATGTGGCGACAAACGAATTGGGCCAGCCAATTGATGCTGATGGCAACCCTACTGGTGACACCAGCAAAATGGTAACTAAGAGCGCTCCTATTGATACTAAATACGAAAGTGAGTCATTTACTGTCGCCTGTGGATACTCAATGGCACTAAGCACCGGTTCTATTAAAGTATTTGCTGGTCCAAAGATACAGAAAGTAAACGGTGCATTTAACGAAGATTTATCACCATCAGCTACCGCAACAGGTATTAATGATAACCTTACCGTTGAATTAGATGGTGGATCTGAGTTCGGCTACATTGCAGGTTTAGCTTACGAGATTCCTGAAATTGCATTGCGCGCATCTATCTTGTATCACAGCCAGATTGACTATGAAGCTACCGGTACAATTAATGCCAACGTACCAGGGCAACTTTCGTTCACAACACCAGGCAAAGCTAAAACCTTCACCCCGCAGTCTGTTGAGCTAGGTTTACGTTCAGGTATTGCAGATAACACACTTGGCTTTGTTAAGCTTCGTTGGAGTGAATATGGCAAGCTAACCACCCTGAGTGTGGACGGTGATGATTCGACTGTTGTTGGCGGCAATAGCCTTGCTATGATCAATCAAGGTGTTGGTGGTCAACTAAGTAGCTTAATCGACCCTGAAGTAAGCATGTTTTCAAACGACACACTTGATTACAGCCTAGGCCTTGGTCACCGTTTTAATGACAAGTTGACTTTAGGAACAAGCTTTTCAGGTTCTATAAAACTAGGCGGTAAAAGTGATGATACGCCTCTAGGTGCTGATTCAACCAGTTTACGTTTACCAGGTGATACCTCCCACACCTTATCCTTTGGTGGTGAATACGCAGTGCTTTCAAACCTTAAAGTAAATGGTGGCTTCGGTTACACATTTATCGATGAGTACCGTGTAGAAACCACATCAGGAAGCTATCGTGCAGAGTTTGGTAAAACCGAAGCTACCAGCTTCCAATTAGGTTTAACCTACGAAATATAAGCACGTTACTGAGACATAAAAAAACCGGCATTAGCCGGTTTTTTTATGTCTGGTATTACTTAAGTATCGTCAGTAGATCTTGAAGCTTTTCTACAGCATCTTTGCCCAAAGTCGTAAGATAACCACCATCTAACTGAGTAATCAGACCTTTTTCAAATAATCGCTTAGTGGCAGCTACATCTTCTGGCGATGCCTCATGGGAATGCACCTTCAATCCTTGTTGATAAGTAGATTGATTAAACAATGCCAATACGTTCATTTCTTGCGCAGTTGCTTCAGTCAATTGCATATTCACCTTCTTGTTATTTTTTCTGCTCGCTAACAATATAGGCCTTGTCACCAACTCTTACCAGAGGAATATGACAGCATAATGCATTTCGACTAATAACAAGTTCATTGCGCAAACTTTCTTAACACAAGAAAAAACCAACCGAGCAAAGATTAAAGTGACCTTCGTTGACGTGGATTTTAAATTTGAAGCTTGATCGCGAAGCGAGCATGCCCTTTAGGTACAACGCCAGCATGGCCGCTGCCTGCGAAGCAGGTAGGGTATTGTAAAGCTTTAGGCATAAAAAAAGCCCTGTTGCGTAAGCAACAGGGCTTTTAGATTTAAAGCTTGACGATGACCTACTCTCACATGGGGAGACCCCACACTACCATCGGCGATGCGTCGTTTCACTACTGAGTTCGGGAAGGGATCAGGTGGTTCCAACGCTCTATTGTCGTCAAGCAAACT
>NZ_JASJOO010000003.1:0-43050 GCF_030070105.1 Bermanella sp. WJH001
CTGAGCCATGATCAAACTCTTCAGTTTAATTTTTAAGTCCTAATTAAAGGACTGCTCAAGTATTAAAAACTACTGTTAAATAAATTTGACAGTGTTTCGACTTACTCGAAAAAGTCTGTATTGCTTCCTAAGAAGCTGTACATCTCGACTCTCGGTAAGTACCCACACGAATTGTCTGAATTCGTTTTTAAAGATCGTGACCGTCGCTCGGACTGGCCATTTCTTTTCTGCTTTCTAACTTAGTTAGTGCAGAGCTTCTCTCGAAGCGAGGCGCGTATTCTACAGAACCGCTTTCCTATGTCAACCTTAATTTGTAATTTTGTTTTTAAAAACAAGACCTTAAATCAAGGGGCTTAAGCATTTTCCAGAAGATCTCTGCTCAAGCGAGGCGCGCATTCTACAGTGATAATCACTTGCGTCAACCTCTTTTTGAAAGTTTGTTTCAAACTGCTTTTAAAACACTTTAAAACTTATTTTTTCTTTCAAAATCAACAATTTAGTTTCGATTTAATAATCGGCTTGCCTTGTTGAGGTGGCGCATTCTACGCACCTGAGGTTTTGAGTCAACCACTATTTGAAAATGATTTTCTCTTGGAGCGTTCTATAGATTAGAAGACGTTTTCCTATGTGCAAGCTGACTTGGTAAAAATCTTAAAATAAACATAATTAGTAGAATAAATGTCATGGTACTAGCCAGTAAGAATCCAGCCCTGACTTGCCACCATAAATGTATAAGCACCAAAACAGCAATTGGATATACAAGTAAATGTAACGTCTTCCATTTTCGCTTTAGTCTGCGCTGCCAGCCCTTTGTTGATGTGAGCGCTAGAGGCAACATCAATATAAGTGCCAGTGCTCCCACTAATATATAAGGGCGCTTTTGAATATCCACCGCCAACTCAGAAAACTCAAAGCCCAAAATCAGCGCTGTATAAGCCATCATATGCAATAAGGCATAAATGAAGGCAGCCAAGCCTAATCTTCGACGCATTGGTTGTAGATTGAATTTCAACCAGCGCTTTAAATGCCGAACCGATAATACGACAAATAAAAAGCTCATGGCCCATAAACCTAATGAGTGCACAACGGCCTTTGCTGGTTCAGGGCCGTAATAAAAAATGTCACCCGCAAACTGAACTTGATAGAAGCCATATCCCAATTGGACCAAAGGGAAAAAAACCAATAGCCATATAAAGAGGCTCAGATACGCCTGCTTATTATTCTTGTTGTTATTCATTAATAATTCCGCGTTAAATCCATGCCTTTATAAAGATGCGCCACTTGCTCTTGATAGCCATTGAACATCTGAGTAGGTATGCGCTTTAAATTAAAGAAGCTTGTTGGCAATCTTCGCTCGCTCGCCTGACTCCAGCGCGGATGATCCACTGTCGGATTAACATTGGCATAGAAGCCGTACTCACTGGGTGCGATCTGGCTCCAAGTGGTTTGAGGCATTTGATCAGTGAAACGTATTTTTACAATGGATTTGATGCTTTTAAAGCCGTATTTCCAAGGAACAACTAAGCGAATTGGTGCGCCATTTTGATTAGGCAATGTTTTGCCATATAAACCTGTGGCCATAAACGACAATTCATTCATGGCTTCATCCATGCGTAAACCCTCGACATAAGGCCAATCAATGGTGGAAAAAACGCTTTTTTGTCCGCTCAAATTTTTAGGGTCATAGATAGATGTAAACTCAACATATTTAGCTTTAGATGTTGGCTTAAACTGTTTGAGCATATCTGCCAGCGAGAACCCCACCCAAGGAATCACCATTGACCAAGCTTCGACACAACGCAAACGGTAGATACGTTCTTCCAGTTGTTGTTTTTTGATGATGTCTTCAAGGGCGAATTTACCGGTTATTTCGGCATGCCCTTCTATTTCGATGGTCCAGTCCTGAGTCTTAAGTTGAGAAGCGTTTCTAACGGGGTCTTCTTTGCCTGTGCCTAACTCATAAAAATTATTATATGAAGTAACCGCTTCTTCAGGTGTTAGAGTTTCTTTAGCACCGTACTGGGTAGTTTTAAAGTTGAGCTTATTGGCAAATAATGAAGGTGAAAGACCAGTAAAAGCGGTGGCGGCTAAGCCATATAAACCTTGCCGCATGAATTTTCGGCGATCTCGATAGATAGACTCAGGGGTGACATCTGCTTCGGTGAGGTTAGAACTGGATTTGAATTCGTGAGGCTTGATGATCATGTCTGGTCTCCTTGAGATAAGGATTAGACCAGACATGTTAAGAAAGTTCGATTAACTTACTTTTGAGCAGATTTACGCTCTTTAAACATTTTTTTTGCAGTCACGACTGGACCAGATAAACCGTAAACCAAGAAGATGGCCAGAAGGATTAAAGGTGGATCAATTGCTACCACGGCAAAAACACCCACAACGGCCAGCATGGCCACAAACGGCACCTTACCTTTAAGGTCAAAGCCTTTAAAGCTGTGATAAAGAACATTGCTGACCATTAAGATACCAGTGGCACCGACCACAAGCGCCATTAGGATGGAGACTTGCTCGCCTGTCACACCGTAATCATTGAGCGCCCAAACCGTACCGGCCACAATGGCAGCCGCCGCTGGGCTTGCTAAACCAGTGAAGTAGTTTTTATCTGCGGTATCAATTTGAGTATTAAAACGCGCTAAACGCAAAGCAGCACCGGCCACATAAATGAATGCAGCAATCCAACCTGCTTGGCCCAGAGATTGTAACGACCAGCTAAAAGCCACTAACGCAGGGGCCACACCAAAGCTCACCATGTCAGCAAGTGAGTCGTATTCTGCACCAAATTCACTTTGTGTATTTGTCATGCGAGCAACACGACCATCTAAGCCGTCTAAGATCATGGCGATAAAGATGGCAATGGCAGCTTTATCAAAATGACCATTCATAGACGCCACTACGGCATAAAAACCGGAAAACAAAGCGCCTGTTGTAAATAGATTTGGCAGTAAATAAATGCCTTTACTACGTAATTTTTCTTTTGCCGAAACCGGCTCTTGATCTTGGTTCAATGAAACGACCTTTTGTTCATCTGCTTGAGACATATTAGACCTATTATTATTCACGCAGCGCGATTCTACTTGGAATCGTTTGCGCTTCATAGGTCTCATATAACCAGAGTCTAGCTGTAATTCACATTTATTGCTTTAACCAGTCTTCGCTGACCTGCCAAAACGCATTTACTAGGGGGTGACTCATGTGCTGATTCACCACGCACAAGCCTACCGAAAAGGGCTCTAAACTAGGGGTGATACTAAGTACTTTCACTTTTTCAGCGATGGGGCTATTGGTTAATACCAGCTCAGGCACAACCCCAACACCAAAACCAAGGGCCACCATAGACACAATGGCCTCATTGCCTGAGACCTGTCCGTAAATATTTGGTTTTATGCCTTGTTGTTTAAACCAGCGTTCAACCCTAACACGCCCAAGCCCTTGCTCAGACAAGATCATGGGCACGTTCTGCCAGTTAATACTTGTTTCAGCCAAAGCATCGGCCACCGGCCCAGGCTGATTCGGTGCTATGAAAGCTAATGGCACCTGGGTCACTGGTTTAAATGATAGCCGAGGCGATAGTTGATCGGGCCGAGCTGCAATAGCAATATCGACCTCTCCGTTGAGAGCCATATCAACCGCTTGCGCCGCGTCACCAGTACGCAGCCGAATATCCACTTTAGGGTGGCGCTCACGAAACGCCCTTAATAAGTCGGATAAAAAGCTGTAACTCGCTGTTACCGTACAATACAAACTCAGCTCACCTTGCAACTCACTGG
Organism: Bermanella sp. WJH001; assembly: GCF_030070105.1. NCBI lineage: Bacteria > Pseudomonadati > Pseudomonadota > Gammaproteobacteria > Oceanospirillales > Oceanospirillaceae > Bermanella > Bermanella sp. WJH001. The sequence continues at coordinate 3,783 of NZ_JASJOO010000003.1, forward strand.
CTTGGGTATGCAATTGACGCTGAAATTGCTGGTATTGCTCTAAGGTGCGTAAGGCAAACTCTTTAAACTCAGCCCCAGCTTGGGTTAAGCGCACATCTCGACGGTCCCGTTCAAACAAACGCTGACCCACTTCTTCTTCTAGCTTTTGTACAACCCGAGAAATAGTCGAGGCCGATGTGTGGCATTTTTGTGCCGCTTGACCGTAATGCAGGGTGTCAGCGAGCACAATAAACTGAGATAAGTCTTTGAAATCCATTTATATATACCTGCTATATAAGCAGCAAGAGAATATAAATGGATTATATTGCATTTTCTGCAATAAGCTATTTCAAATATAGCGTTTTACGCAACAGCGTTTTTTGCCTACACTGCACGGGATTTTTACATATCCACTCATTGATAGGAGTCACCCCATGGGTCAGAACTACTTCAACACTCTAAATTTACGCGAGCAACTAGACCAACTTGGTCGTTGTCGTTTCATGGACCGCAGCGAATTCGCTAACGGTTGTGAAGCGCTTAAAGGCAAAAAAGTTGTGATCATCGGTTGTGGTGCACAAGGCCTTAACCAAGGTCTTAACATGCGTGACTCTGGTCTAGACGTTTCTTACGCATTGCGTGAAGCGGCCATCACTGAAAAGCGTCAGTCTTGGAAAAACGCCACAGACAACGGTTTCACTGTTGGTACTTACCAAGAATTGGTTCCAACTGCTGACCTAGTATGTAACCTAACACCTGACAAGCAGCACACTGATGCAGTTACTACTGTTATGCCGCTTATGAAAAAAGGCGCAACCCTAGGTTACTCTCACGGTTTCAATATCGTTGAAGAAGGCATGCAAATCCGTGAAGACTTAACTGTCATCATGGTTGCACCTAAGTGCCCAGGTTCTGAAGTACGTGAAGAATACAAGCGTGGCTTTGGTGTTCCGACTCTTATGGCGGTTCACCCAGAGAACGATCCTGAAGGTAAGGGTCATGAACAAGCTAAAGCTTGGGCGTCTGCCACTGGTGGCGACCGTGCTGGTGTTCTAGAAAGCTCTTTCGTTGCTGAAGTGAAATCTGACCTTATGGGCGAGCAAACTATCCTTTGCGGTATGTTGCAAACTGGCGCCATCCTAGGTTATGAAAAAATGGTTGCTGACGGCATCGATGGCCCATACGCTGCCAAACTAATTCAGTTCGGTTGGGAAACGGTAACTGAAGCACTGAAAATCGGCGGCATCACTAACATGATGGATCGTCTATCTAACCCAGCTAAAATCAAAGCGTTTGATATGGCTGATGATCTTAAAGTGCTAATGCGTCCATTGTTCCGCAAGCACCAAGACGACATCATGACCGGCGAATTCTCTCGCACCATGATGGAAGACTGGGCGAACGACGATGCGAACCTGCTAAAATGGCGTGAAGAAACCGCTGAAACTGGCTTCGAAAAAGAAGTAGCTTGTGATGTTGAAATTGACGAGCAAGAGTTCTTCGACAAAGGCATCATGCTTGTAGCGATGGTTAAAGCGGGCGTTGAGCTTGCATTCGAAACCATGGTTGAGTCTGGTATCGTTGAAGAGTCTGCATACTACGAATCTCTACACGAGACTCCACTAATTGCTAACACCATCGCTCGTAAGAAACTTTACGAAATGAACGTGGTTATCTCTGATACTGCAGAATACGGTTGTTACTTGTTCTCTCACGCAGCGGTTCCATTGCTACGTGAACAGTTCATGCCTAACATCACGACAGAAGTGATTGGTAAAGGTCTAAACCTTAAGTCTAACTCTGTAGACAACGCACGTTTAGTTGACGTTAACGAAGAAATTCGTGAGCACCCAGTTGAGTGGGTTGGCCAAGAACTTCGTGGTTACATGACTGACATGAAGCGCATCGTAGAAGCATCTAAGTAATTCTTAGATAGCTAATATCCAAAAGCCTAGGCAGTGATGTCTAGGCTTTTTTTGTTTCTAGACGGTCAAAAACACCACGTGGTTACATGACACTACTTAGACGAGCTTGAAACGTATCGTAGAAGCATCTAAGTAATTCTTAGATAGCTAATATCCAAAAGCCTAGGCAGTGATGCCTAGGCTTTTTTTGTTTCTAGAAGGCCATATACCACGTGGTTACATGACACTACTTAGACGAGTTTGAAACGCATCGTAGAAGCATCTAAGTAATCATTATTTAAATAGCTACTACTCAAAAGCCCAAGTAGAAATACTTGGGCTTTTTTATTTCCCTATGTAATCAAGGTCAAAATGGATACATGACACTATTTAGACAGGCTTGAAACGTATCGTAGAAGCATCTAAGTAATTCTTAGATAGCTAATACTCAAAAGCCTAGGCAGTGATGCCTAGGCTTTTTTTGTTTCTAGAAGGCCAAATACCCCGTGGTTACATGACACTACTTAGGCAAGCTTGAAACGTATCGTAGAAGCATCTAAATAATCATTATTTAAATAGCTAATACTCAAAAGCCTAAGTAGAAATACTTGGGCTTTTTTGTTTCCCCATATGATCAAGATCAAAATGGATACATGAGGCAATCTAAACAAACATGAAGAGTGTTATTGAAAAATGACTAATACTTAATTATTAGCTAACAAAAATTATCCGCTTTTTTGTGCAGAATAAATACGTCCTTTTTCCGTCGATGCACACCTTACAAATTCAAAAAAACCACCCTCTAAAGTACGGCAATACCTTTCATGACTATAAACCAATACAAATCGAAAATAAGTCATTTTATGCCAACTTTATCTTTTAAGTCGTTTTCTTACATACATTCAAATATGAACTCATATAATACTTGATATTAGCGAACCCCATAGCAGGGTCTGATTGGTTAGGTTATATACCTGATCGGTTGTACTTTGAAGTGTCACAAAACAGAAACAATAACATTTCTAAATAACAGATCCTGCAAAGATAAACAGGCCATTTTTACTATTAATCGTAAAACGAGCGGCTAACATAAGCTGAATTTTAAAAATAAAAATGTAACACCCTAATCAAAAAGCTGGATGCACAAAATAATACCGAGCCAAAGGATTGATATGCACATCATAACGCCACTCTGCCTGATAGTTAGTCTGTTTTTCATGGCTTCTGCTCATGCAGAGCAGAACCTTTTACAAGAAAGTTTCGACATCACTCATAAAACCCAAAAAATGGGACAAGACAGTCAGCAAGTGGTCGATAAACTTGCCAAACAACAGCAAGAATTACTACAGCAATATCAAAGATTGCTACGTAAAACAGAGTACCAAAAGGAATATAATCAAGAGCTACTTTTGTTAAAAGAAGAACAAGCAACCAGCATAGTGACACTTCAGCAAAAAATTGAAGACGTAAAATTAACTAAACAACAGCTATTACCCTTATTAAGGGAAATGACTAAAACACTAGAGCAGTTTATCCAACTAGACCTTCCTTTCCACAAAGAAAATCGCTTAATGGGTATCAATGACTTAAAAAAATTATTGAGCCGAAGCAGCGTCACTATTACTGAAAAATTTCGACGGGTCATGGCCTTTTATCAAGCCGAGAATGACTACAACTATGATCTAGAGGCTTACCGTGACAATATAATATTAAATAGCGAATCACGCTCTGAACAAATATTACGTGTCGGTAGAAATGCTCTGTATATGCAAACGCTTGATGGTCAATTAAGCGCCTTATGGAATAAAAATACGCAAGACTGGCAAATACTCAATAATAACTTTAATCGCCCTATCCAAAAAGCAATCAGAATTACAGAACAAAAAGCAGCACCGAGCTTGTTAACTCTACCCTACTTAACATCCCTTGATCACTCATCAAATGAATTGAATAAAGGGGAATAATAATGAAAATTACTTTAACTCAGTTGATCATAATTTTTTTCCTATTCATCAAAAACAGTGCCTATGGCGACATATTAGACGACAAGGGCATTAAATCATTAGATGAGCTTTTAATAACCACTAAAAATCTGCAACAAAAAGAGCAGCTAATTTACAAAGAAAGAGAAGCTCGATTTCTACGTGAAAAGAATCAACAACAATTAATCGTTGATAACGCCAAGTCAGACTGGGAAAAACAACAAGCTATCGGCAACCCCCTTATAAAAGTTACCCAAGATCAAAAAAGAAAGCTAGATGAACTACAAAAAGAGCTGGATAAACATGTGAGTGAACTCGGCGATATACATAGCTTATACAGCCAATTCAGCGGTGATTTTATCGCTCGCCTTCAAGATTCCTTAGTTCAAGCACAAATACCTGAGCGCCAAAAAAACCTAACAAAACTACAAGAAGGCCAAACACTCGCTAGTATAAAAGATATGAAAACGCTATGGCTTCTGGTAATGACAGAAATGACAGAAGCTGGAAAAAACTCAACTTTTCAGGCAACGGTTGTTACCCCTGAAGGTAAAAGTTCTACACAAAACATAATACGCATGGGGACATTCAGTGCATTTTCGAATGGCCAGTTTTTACACTACATTCCTCAAAACCAAGAACTATTGGTCATTGCCGAGCAACCTAGTGAACATAGTTTAATCCAAGAATTTAGCTCAATAGCTTTAAATAATACAAACACTAAACAAAGTACGGAGCCTGTATTGAGTGTGATTGATCCAACACGAGGTGAATTGCTTGCCCTACTTGGACAAAGCCCAAGTTTATATGAGCGATTACTACAGGGTAAAGAAGTAGGCTATGCCATTGTTATATTAGGTGCCATCGGAATATTCATCATTTTATATCGTTTAATATTCCTCGGAGTCGTTTGGAAAAAGACTAATATACAGCTGAACAATCTAGAAAATCCGAACAATGACAACCCATTAGGTCGTATTTTTTTACAAGTGAAAAGTATGAATCCAGAGCAACGACAAGATGATGAGAGTCTGCAACTGGTATTAGACGAAGCCATAATCAAAGAATTACCAAAGCTTGAACAAGGTCATAGCTTAATTAAACTATTTTCTGCTATTGCCCCTTTACTTGGACTACTTGGCACAGTGATCGGAATGATCGCAACGTTTCAGAGTATCAGTTTATTTGGCAGCGGTGATCCGAAATTAATGGCATCGGGAATCTCTCAAGCCTTAGTAACAACCGTACTAGGTTTATTGGTTGCAATACCATTATTGCTTGGCCACAACATACTTGTTTCATTCAGTAAAATATTATTGCAAATTCTCGATGAACAAAGTGCTGGTATATTAGCCAAAGAACGCGAGTCATCCCAAGGAATCTTCAATAAAGAAGAAGTCAAACATGCTTAACGAATCACTAATTGTTTTATTTCAACAATTTTTTGAACAAGGTGGGAACATTATCCCCGCTTTATTTCTGTTAGCGCTAATTTTATGGACTCTCATCATAGAGCGTTTTTATTTTATTAAAGTAACTTATCCAAAGCTGTCGAAACATCAAATAAACAGCTGGTCCATAAGAGAAGATAAGCAGTCTTGGAATGCACATAAAATTCGAGAACAGCTCATCTCAAAAAATAATGCTCAATTACACCTATGGTTATCTAGCATCAAAGTCTTGATTGCGATCTGTCCGCTGCTAGGTTTGCTCGGAACGGTAAGTGGAATGGTGACAGTATTTGATGTAATTGCAGTAACAGGAAACAGTAACGCCAGGGCCATGAGTTCTGGTATCTATAAAGCCACACTACCCACCATGGTTGGATTGTGTTTGGCATTATCTGCATTGTATTTTAGTCACAACATTAAACAATTAGTACTGAAACACAGCGCCCAATTTGAAGACAGATTAAACGTCCGAAAAAATACACCTCAGCATTCACAGGGGGCTTTATGAGCACGCGTCGTCATCATGTTCAACAGGACGAAAGTGATTTAGATATCACCCCTATGCTGGATATTGTATTTATCATGCTTATCTTTTTTATTGTCACGACTTCATTTGTGAAAGAATCGGGCATCGAGGTAAATTCCCCCTCAGCGGTCACATCCGTGAATCAAGATAAAGCCAGTATCTTCATTGCCATCAACGAAAATTCAGAGGTTTGGATTGATAAGCGACAAGTGGATATCACGACTGTACGAGCAATTATTGCACGGCTTCATACCAGCAACCCTGATGGTTCTGTGGTTATTCAAGCAGACAAACTTGTATCGGCCGATCAACTCATGACGGTAATGGATCAAGTTAGACAAGCCGGTGTTCATAACATTGCCTTGGCAGCGAAGAGTCAATAATGCGTATAGTATTATCTTTATGTATATCTGTTTTTATCGTCATCTCATTATTTTATGTGATCATTGGCTTGATTCATCAAGATATCTCTTCTGTGGAAATAGAAGAAGAACTGGTACGGGTCAATATTGAAAATGTAAAAAAAGAAGCACATAAAGAAGAAACAAAACCTAGAAAAAAAACGCTCATAGAGCCAGAGCCAATTCTAAAAAGTGACATTAAGCCTAATCTTACTCAAAAATCTAACAACTCAAATCAACCATTCATTAACTTAAGTGGTGCTAAAACGGAATTTCAATTTCAATCGAAAGACATGCCAAAGTTTCAAGAAAACTGGGTTCAACCGAACACATCCGCCCAAGCAGACGCAGAAGCATTAGGCGAAAGCATTGGCGATAACCCTGAAACATTACGAAAAGTCATCCCCATTAGTACTCGACAACCTCAGATCCCTAAAATTGCATGGGAAAATAAAATCAATGGCTGGGTGTTGGTGTCATTAGAGGTGAAGCCTTCAGGTCGCACTGAAAATATACAAGTTGTAGATGCCTCCCCTAGAGGTGTATTTGAAGATGAAGCGGTAGCAGCCGTTAGCAGTTGGTTATATGAATCATCTAAAGGGGGAAATCGCAGGTTGCTACAAAACATTGAATTTCAATGGAAGAATTACCCATACAACTGGGAATAAACAAAATAATGAAATACTCACTTCTCACAACTATATACCAAGCACTTATATGTACCCTCATCATAAGTGCTAGTAGCAGTTATGCTGATCAATACGAAAGTTTTAGTATCGTTACACAAGAAAAAAAAAGCACTGAAGAAGCTAAAAAAACTATTAGTGAATTAGAACAAGAGCTCAGTACACTTGAAGATAGTTACACCCGTGACAGTACTGCTCGTTTTCTAGCTAGGCACTACGCCCAAAAGAAAGGTGAAGGCAATATTGAAAAGGCTCTCGCATATTACCAACAAGCACTTTTAGGTAATGGACTGTCTGATATAGCCAAACAGGAAATGATCATTGAAGTGATCGAGATTCAATATTTTTTAAAAGACTACGAACTCGTTATACAATCCATCAAGCAATATCAAATATATGGTGGTTCACTCTCTATTGATCTTCAATTAAAGCTCGCACTAAGCCTTCATTTTTCAAATAAACCACACGCCGCTATTTTCAACGCTGAAAAGCTATATGAGTTTATTAGAACCACTTTATTTAATCATGCCACCGATCCTTATGTGAATCCTAAGCTGGATATGAGCACGGAACAGCTTACCCAGCTTCTGTTTGTTTTCTTCGAAAACAAACACTATAAAACCAGTATTGAAATACAAACCATCATTTTAGAGCAAAATAACTTGATTTCTGAACACTGGGTTAGGCTTAGTCAGATTTATCTAGTTGACGGCCAAACAGAAAAGGCAGCTGATACATTATTGCTAGCGGTTCAAAAAGGCATTGAATTAAAGCAAGAGCAAATCTTATTATTAAGTGATTTGATGGCACAAAATAAAAACCCGTATGTTGCCGCACGATTTTTGGCACAAATGATCAATGAATTTCAAGTGACCGCCGAATTCACACACTATGAAAAACTGTTTTCATACTGGTATACCGCTCATGAAATTGAATCCGCCATTAAAGTCGCAAACATCATGGTTAAACTTCTACCAAGTGTTGAGCGACAATTAGACATTGCAGAAATGTATTATAAGACTCAAAACTGGGATCTTATGAGATCAACCATTTTAAAGGCCTGTGATAATGGATTAGATAAAGAACTGGTAGGTCGTGCTAGCTACCTGTTAGGCGTCAGCGAATTTAAATTGGATAACTATGACGCTGCCAAACAAGCCTTTATTAATGCCACACTAATAGGCGGTTATCAAAAAGACGCTTTTGAGTTTCTTGATTATATGAATGTCGATACTAAATTTTCTTATAACCCCGCCTATTTGCGCCGCCATGAAGGCCCATGTGGGCCAAACAATTAGTTTAAAAATAATTGATAACAAGGTGAAAAACTATATCTCTACCATCTCAAACGCATCTTTTCCCACACCGCAGTCTGGGCACAACCAATCACTGGGCACATCCTCCCACTTTGTGCCCGCAGCGATACCTTCTTCGGGCCAGCCTTTAGCTTCGTCATAAACAATTCCGCAAACAACACATTCCCAAATTTTCATACTGCACCTCTTTGCACGATTTTGCTTATCGACCCGGCATGTATTTTTTCACATTGGTATTAAAATAACGTTTTAAAACACTATTAGCTTCATCGTCAGATTGACGCCAGCCATAAATTTCAGGTTTAGTAGTTTCGATTACAAGGGTTTTAAAAATGAGCCAATCATAAATCGCTAACGTCGCAGTTACGTTTTTTGCCGAATTTTTACCACGTGAGTGATGTTGGTGGTGCTGCGTAGGAAAACAAATCACATGACACAATGCCCACATTGTGTTGCGCACCCACTTGTATTTGTGGTTTAAAAAATACAAATCGTAATTCCAATTCACATGAGTATGAGCAGACCACAACCCTTTAAACACCGTAGCAATGATAAAAACTTCGGTTAACCCTAAATATAAGCAGGTAATTTGAAACCAAAAATTAGGTAAGATAAACCACCACGCCCAACCATTAATAAACGTTTGAGTTACCGTTAGCTGCCCCTTGTTGTCTTGCCCTCCAGATAAATGATGAGGGCGATGGCTCATTTTATAAAAGGCTTGAATCCACTGTAGCGTTTTGTTTTTAGGGCGCTTCATATGCGCAAACAAGTGAGAGCTGCCGTGTAAAAACTCCTCAATACAAAAATAGCCAATCAAGGCAAACCAAAAGTACTCTTCCTGCAGCCAAGCCAGACTGCCCGCACTGTTTGGAAATACGCCCGACAGCATCACACTCACCACTATGGCTAATACTGGGCGCTGCACCACTGCCATCATAAAAGTTGCCAGAAAGGCCATTTGCCAGTCCTGTTTGGTTCGTTTGCCACCTCTATCTCTGCCGGAAGCAAACTCCCAGACGGCTGCAACGACAATAAACACCATCACCGCGACTTTTAACAAATCTTCCATTGGGGCACCTCTTTTAAATTATTATGATTAGGACCATTTCAAGGTAGGCCAAAATCATTTATATTGAAATTCGATATTACTGATAAGTAACTTCCATGAAGCTGAATTTACGATCCATTGACCTTAACCTACTGCCCGTTTTTGAAGCAGTGATGGAAACTCGCCAATACTCTAAAGCAGCAGAACGCCTAGCCATGAGCCAGCCATGAGCGCAGCGGTACAACGGTTACGTGACACATTGAACGACCCATTATTTGTGCGCACCAGCAAAGGGGTTGTTCCTACCCCAAAGGCCGAGTTACTTTATCAAGATATTCAAGGTGGATTATCACTGTTGCGCCAGGGATTAAGCCAACAACGAGGGTTTAATCCAAAAGCTCAACCCCATAATTTTCGTATATTAAGCGGGGATTATTTTGAGTTTGTGCTGTTACCCCAGCTTATTGGTGCAATAGAAGGTGGTGGACTACAGGTTCGCTTTAACCTAAAACCCATTTTTGATGATTCTGCCAAACAGCTGGTTCACGCTCAGGCTGATGTGATGCTGGATGCGTTTCCTATCAAAGATGAGCGCATTCATTGTGAAGTGGTAACAGAAGAAACGCTTGTGGTCGTTGCCCGAAAGGATCACCCAGACATACAAGACGCTCTGAGTTTGTCAGATTTTTTCAGTGCCACTCATGCCGTGCTGCCAAATCGTGGACGTTTATTACCTTTAGATAAAATACTCGACAAACCTCTCAAACAAGAGCGCAAGATCGGCGTGCAAGTGACCCAGTACATTAGCTTGTTAGCCGCGGTGGCTAACAGTAATTATATTGCGACAGCCCCTAAACAACTGGCAAACCGTTATGCTGATGCACTGGGGTTGCTAATCTATGACTTTCCAATACCGGTACCACCAGTGCCGATTTATATGATGTGGTCAAAAGCATTTGATCATGACCCAGCCCATCAATGGTTGCTGAAAAAATTACGGCTGATCATTAATAATATGAACCTAGAATAAATCCACATCACCTTGTTCTTGAGGGGCAACAGTCTGATCATGAGTGAGCGTTGGACTAGCTAACTCTTCCCCTTCAACCACCTTAAAACGGCCAACAAGCATGCTGAGCTGCTGGGTCAGGCTGTTAAATTCATTAGTAACCGCAACCATACTATTCACCACAGAGATTGAATCCTCAACTGATACTTCAATTGTGCCTATGTGATCTTTTGCATTGGCCGATAATTGACTTTGCGTTTTTGCATCCGTGGCGATAGTAGAACTGCTTTGATCAATTTCTTCACTGGCATTAAATATAACATGCAAAGATTCAGAAGCTTTTGTTGCACATTCAATGGTATTTTGTGCTGACTGTGTGTTTGCTTGCATTTGCTTGACCACACCATCAATACAAATACTGAATTGAGCCGTCTTTTCACTAATTGTTTGTGTGCTTTTAACCGTATTATTAGCGAGGGTACGCACCTCATCCGCAACCACTGCAAAGCCCCTCCCTTCTTCTCCTGCTCGAGCGGCCTCTATTGCCGCATTTAATGCAAGCAAATTAGTTTGATCTGCAATTTCTTTAATACCCGTCAAAACCCCTTCAATCTCATGACCGATTTCTTCTAATGTTTTAATCGCTTCACTGGAGTGAGCAATATTTTTAATTAAATCCTCAATTGCGCTTAAAGCTTCATCGAGTTTTTTTACACCTTCCGTTGATTGCTGGTTTATGTTTTTTGATAAGGTCGAATTAGACTGAGTTTGACCTGCGATATGTATGGTTGATGATGCGATTTGTTGAATCTCTTGCGTTAATTGCAGCGTGTCTTTTTGCTGGGAATTAATAGCACTACGACTCAGTGCCGCTGTATCCCCTAACTTATTAGATAAGGTAATCACATCTTCACTGGTGCCTTTTACCAGTACTACGACCTCCCTAATATTTTGTATCATCAAATTAAATCCCTGAGAGAGTAAACTTAATTCATCATGAGTTACTTGCTCCATCACCACGGTCAAATCACCGTTAGTGGCTTTTTTTGCATCACTTGCAAAATGGCGGACAGTTGTAATTATTGACAAATACATGCCCCACATAAGGTAAAAAATAAATATTAATAGTCCAAATGTACAAGCTAAAAACAACACCACCGAAAGTTGTAAGCCATCGATACGTTGTTCTAGCTTTAAACGCGTAAATGGAATTAGAAAATTCGCCAGCTCATAAACATGGCTCATATGAGCGCTAGATTGTTCAAAAAATTCAGACCACGGCATATTTAACTGCATGGCTTCAATAATATTCAAACCAATACTATCTCGAAGGTCTAACATACTTTTTGCTGCCTTTTCTGACAGCCCTTTTATTTGCGTTAAATACTCTGGCGGCAACTGTATGAAGGTGGTATGTAATGCTGCGGCATCCGTTGTTAAATCAAGATAGACTCGATCTAGTTCGTCATATAATTCACTACTGAGGTATTTCTGACTTAACGCATAACTGCTCATAGCGCGACCCACACCCATATTTTCGGTGGCTTTGTGCAATTGTTGCGTTAAAATATTGATCAACAAATCTGTCCCTTGGTCGGGATCTAAAACAAGACGGCTTACATTTGCCGTATCAACAATTAATATTAAAATAGCGTTAACAAATGCATCATAATATTGGAATTGGGTTCTCACCCCACCTTGTGCACCTGCGGTACCTTCTTGAATAGTAAGCCATAAATCATTCAAGTCTTGATAACTTTTCATGAGTGGCATATTTTCAAACACTGCGATCTTAGGTTCAATTTCCGCTAAAAGTTGCTTGGTCTTGTTTATGGATAATTGTACTTGTTGCTGAAGATGGTCTGATTGATCAACGCGTAGGAGTGTAGATAAATCTCTGAATTGCTCAGCTTGCTCAACAAGCAAGTAGATATGCTGTAAAGCATCCAAACCTAAAATTTCTTCTCTAGCCTGCTGTGTTTTTTGGCTGACTTGGTCCACCAAGCCATAACCTAATATAAAAATAGGCAATACAAACAAGCTACTAATGACCGAGAACTTCCAGGCAAAGCTCAAACGTCCCATCAGCCACTGCGCAGGGAATAGCAGCACACTAAACATAGATATATCCTTACAATCTATTTTTAGTGTAGTTAAGAATCGAGGATTTTTACTTAAAAGCGCACACCGGCAGTTAAAAACCAACTATCCACTTCTTTATAACGAATACGGTTGCTTTCAATAAAAAACACCGTGCCTGTTTCATTAAACAGCCAGCCACCGCCCACTGTGTTTGAACAACCCGAACCACTCCAAATGTTCACCGCTTGAAACGCATTAGCACTCCAACAATGGCGACCAAATTTTGCATATGGCCCTTCACCTGGAAGTTGTAATAGAAGATTACTTCCGATACTCAAACCCGCAAATTTAAAATCATACTCTTCATTTTCAGCTGGGTACCACGCGCTGGTATTCACTTCCAATGCCAAAATGGGCAACACTTCAATACCCAGGCCAGCACTTAAGGCCTCACCTGAACTCACATGCCAGCCTTCATCCCCTTGATCCATTCGATAAAACCCCATTTTAATGGATACGGTTTTATACATTGAGGGCGTGCTCGCATGTGCCTCACTCCAAAACACATTCAAGCTTAATAGTAACAACCCACACCACAGCATCTTTGCCATCAAACTATCCTTCTACACCTTGTTTTTGTATTGCCTAGTGCCGCCAACTGCATTAGAGTAATTGCACTAAAAATAATACGAGTCATACCATGATCGAACAACCACTCACCTTACCCTGTGGCCACACCATTAAAAACCGCTTTATAAAAGCCGCCATGACAGAAGGGCTGGCCACGCCTGCGGATAATGCCACAACTGCCCACCAAGTTTTATACAAAACCTGGGCAAAAGGCGGGGCTGCGGTGTTAGTAAGCGGTAACATCATGGTGGATCGGCGCTATCTAGAGCGCGCTGGTAATGTGGTGGTAGAAGATGAACAAGCCCTTGCACAACTCAAAGCATGGGCCAACGAAACCCATGCAGGTGGCAGTGAATTATGGGCACAAATCTCACACCCCGGCCGTCAATGCCCACGCCTTGTGAGCACCCAACCCATTTCAGCCAGTGATGTGCAATTAAACATGATCGCCAACTTTGGCAAACCCAGAGCCGCCAGCCTAGATGACATCAATGATATTGTGCAGCGCTTTGCGACCACGGCCAAAATTTTAAAAAAGGCCGGTTTTGATGGTGTGCAAATTCACAGCGCCCACGGCTATTTACTCAGCCAGTTTTTAAGCCCCATTACCAATAAACGTGATGATGAATACGGTGGGTCTTTAGAAAACCGCGCCCGCTTATTATTGCGGGTGATTAAAACCGTGCGTGATGCGGTTGGGCCTGACTTTCCTATAGCCGTAAAACTCAATAGCTCGGACTTTCAAAAAGGCGGTTTTAGTGCAGATGAATGCATCCAAGTGGTTCAATGGCTAAACGATGCAAACATTGATTTATTAGAAGTAAGCGGTGGCACGTATGAGCAATTGGAGTTCTTCCAACAGTCGGACCAAAAGGTGCGCGCCAGCACCCAAAAACGTGAAGCCTATTTTTTAGAGTACGCACAAAACATTAAAAAAGTCGCTAACATGCCCGTCATGGTAACCGGTGGTTTTCGTACCCTGGATGGCATGGAAAGCGCGCTTAAAAACAAACAAACCGATGTCATCGGTTTAGCACGCCCATTTTGCTTGAATCCTAACTTCCCTAACGAAATGATCAGCCAATCACTGACTCAACTGGACGACGTAGAAAGCACACTTATTTTAGGCAAAGGATTTTGGGGGCCAACCAGTTCCTCTAAATCTGTGCAAGCGTTAAACAACCAATGCCAAGCCGGTTGGTACTACCATCAAATTGAACAACTTGCCCAAGGTAAATCCAGTGACGAAAATTTCTCGCCACGAAAAGCCTTGTTTGCGCATTTTCGTAAAGATTTTAGCCGCGCGATTAAGCGTAAGTTTGCTTAATTTAGACGCCCGATGTGAAGTCCCTGCTGGTAATAAACTTGTCAAACCCGCATCTGCGGGTGACAAGTGATTCACTCGCAGGTGCGAGTTCGTACGTTGAAGATGTACGTCGTTTCAATTTAAGACTCAAACAATTCTTTCACTGGCCAAACACCATCAAACTTGGCTTCGGTTTTAGTGGCTTTTGCCGCAAAGGTTTTCATCATGTCATTGGGGCGAAACATTCCCGACTGCCACGTGGCCATGTATTTTAAGCTGTCTTCTACCGAATGATCACGGCTGTAATTCAGCATTTCTTTGCAACCCACCACCGCTAACGGCGAGTTTTTCGCAATGCTTGCCGCGATTGCCATCACGCCATCCAATAACGCTTCATGGGTATCAAATACTTCATTTACAAAGCCTAAGTGTTTGGCTTCTTGAGCCGTGAATTTACGGCCGGTATACGCAAGCTCACGCACCACACCTTGTGGCATTAATTTTGGTAAACGCTGCAATGTACCCACGTCGGCGGTCATACCTAACTCGGTTTCTTTAATGGTGAAGTAAGCATCGGCAGAGCAATACCGGCTGTCGCTTGCGCACACCATATCTAACGCGCCGCCAATGCAGCCCCCTTGAATCGCGGTTAATACCGGAATTCGCACTTCTTCTAACGAAGATAAACTTGCTTGTAATTGCATCACTACTCGACGCAGATTTTCACCCATGCGACCTGGGTCACCTGTCATGGGCACCGCTTTGGGATTACTAAACACACTTAAGTCCATGCCGGCGCTAAAGTGTTTGCCTGTGGATGAAATCACAATGACACGGGCCTCACCGCTGGCATCAATGGCTTTGACACATTGTGGTAACTCAAGCCAAAACTCGGTATTCATGGAATTCATGGCTTCTGGGCGACTCAATTGCACATGGGCAATATGGTCTTTTATGTCAACGTTAAACGATTTGTAATCCATCTGATTCCCTCAAATTATGTTTTTATTGTTATTTAGACACCGTCAAGATAAGCCAGTATTTGGACATCGTCAAGATTAGGTTTAAACTAGCCTTTATATTCCAAGTTATGACCTGACCATGAAAGACACCTCCCGCACCAGTAACCTCAAAGCCAGCGCCAATCAGCCGTATCACCACGGCAATCTGCGCTTGGCTTTGTTAAATGCCAGTGTGGATATCATTCGGTCACAAGGTGTAGCCGCCCTTTCATTGCGTAAATTAGCTGATGTGGTGGGCGTATCACGCACGGCCCCTTACCATCACTTTAAAGATAAAGACGCATTATTGGCCGCCGTGGCCAGCCAAGGGTTTGAAGAGCTAAGCCAGCTATTAAGTAGTGTGGTCAATGATGAGCAAACCCAGCTGCAACCCAAACTAACACAAGCGGTCATGGGGTATTTACACTTTGCCATAGAGCACCCTACCCAGTATGAACTTATGTTTGGTCAAGCCTTATGGAAAGACAGCGAGCAAGATGGGTTTCGTCGCACCGCCAAAGATTGCTTTCGTCAATACGTCAAACTGTTCGAGCTTTTTTCAGACCAAGGTTTAATCAACAACCAAGAGCCACCCCTACGCTTAGCCCAAATGACCTGGGCCAGTTTGCACGGTCTGGCCCGTTTAGCCAGCGATGGTATTTTTGCAAAACAAGACGACATACACGACATTGCGCAGACCGCCGTACGTCATCTTGAGTTAATCTTGCAGAGCAAACCCGCTTAATTGCCACTCGCTTAACCCCTTCTTCGCTGTGAAAACTTCCGCCACTGTTAACGTCATATATGGCCATTGGTCACGGACTCGCCCCTGCTGTACTGTTAAAGCACACTGACGATGTTTGTCATTTTCTAATACGGCTGATAACAATAAAAAGGTCCAACATGAGTACAGATGCATTTATCTATGACGCCATTCGCACCCCTCGTGGCAAAGGCAAAAAAGACGGCTCATTACACGCGGTAAAACCGGTTTCGTTAGTGGTGGGGTTAATGAAAGCCCTTGAAGAGCGCAACCAACTAGACACCAGCAAAGTTGAAGACGTGGTATTAGGTTGTGTGACCCCCATTGGTGATCAAGGGGCCGACATTGCCAAAACCGCCGCCCTTGCCGCGGGCTGGGACGAAAAAGTATCCGGCGTTCAGCTAAACCGTTTTTGTGCATCCGGCCTTGAAGCGGTGAACATGGCGGCCATGAAAGTGGCATCAGGCTGGGAAGATTTAATTGTGGCCGGTGGTGTGGAATCCCTATCGCGTATTCCCATGGGCAGTGATGGTGGCGCATGGGCCATGGACCCTGCTACCAATTTTCAAACTGGGTTTGTACCACAAGGTGTGGGCGCCGATTTAATCGCCACCCTTGAAGGCTTTAGCCGTGATGATGTGGACGCATTCGCGGTGAACTCACAAGCCAAAGCCGCCGCTGCAAGTAAAAGCGGTAAATTTAAAAAATCACTCATTCCAGTTACCGATCAAAACGGCATCACCATTTTAGATCACGATGAATTTATTCGTGAAGGCACCACAGCGGATGATCTTGCGAAACTTAAACCGTCTTTTCAAATGATGGGGCAAATGGGGTTTGATGACAGCGCCAAGTTAAAATATCCACAAGTTGAAGACATCAACCACATGCACCACGCCGGCAACAGCTCAGGCATTGTGGACGGTGCCGCCCTTGTGTTAATTGGTAACGAAAAAATCGGTAAAGAACTAAACATGAAACCCCGCGCCCGTATCGTAAGCGTGGCGCTGACATCAACCGAACCCACCATCATGTTAACTGGCCCAGGCCCTGCTTCATTAAAAGCTCTAGAAAAAGCTGGCTTAACCGTGGACGACATTGATTTATTTGAAGTCAACGAAGCGTTTGCATCCGTTGTGATGAAATTCCAAAAAGACTTAAACGTGCCATGGGAAAAAATTAACGTAAACGGCGGCGCCATTGCCATGGGTCATCCGCTGGGTGCAACCGGTGCCATGATTTTAGGTACCTTGTTAGATGAATTAGAGGCCCAAGAAAAACGTTATGGCCTCGCCACCTTATGTGTTGGCGGTGGGATGGGGATTGCCACCATCATCGAACGTTGTTGAATATGGGCTAGCTACATAACTTGGCCTTTGTTAAAAAAAGTTTCGATGTTGTCATTTAGGGAAAACTAAAATCCGCCATCTCAACTTTTTTTGCCTCGACCAAGTGTCTTCGCAAACGCCCTAACTAAAATTTTTTATTTTAAAAAGTAACTATATACAATTTTTTAAAAACGCAACCGAGGCAGCTAAGACAAGGCAGTTTTCACATTTAACGAGGCGCATAGCAGCGCTATGTAACGAGTTAAATGTTAAAAGTAACGCCGTATTAGCAACGCAGGTCGTTTTATACGATAGGAACAAGATATGACAGACGCCATTCGTTTTGAAAAAGATAAAGACAATATCGTCACCTTAACCATGGATATGCCAGGGCAAAGCGCCAATACCATGAACGCAGACTTTCGCGAAGCGATTCTAAAGATCGCCGATCGCATTGAAACAGAAATCGATTCCATCAGCGGTGTAATTTATGCCTCTGCTAAAAGCACGTTTTTTGCAGGTGGTGACTTAAAAGAACTGATTCAAGTTGAAAAAGAAAACGCCGCTGAGTTTTTTCAAATGGTTGAAAAAATAAAAGCGCCACTGCGTAAAATTGAAACCCAAGGAATTCCGGTTGTGGCCGCCATTAACGGCGCAGCATTAGGTGGCGGTTTTGAAATTTGTTTGGCCAGCCATCATCGTATTGCCATTAATAATCCAAAACTTAAAGTCGGTTTACCGGAAGTATCACTGGGCTTATTACCCGGCGGTGGTGGTGTTGCACGCATGGTGCGTTTATTAGGTTTAGAAGCGGCGTTTCCATTTTTAATGGAAGGCAAACAAGTGAATCCAGAAAAAGCTTTAAAAGCGGGTTTGATTCACGAACTGGCGGATGACGCCACGGACTTAATCTCAAAAGCCAAAGCTTGGATTAAAGCCAACCCCAAATCCAGCCAACCTTGGGATGTAAAAGGTTATAAATTACCGGGCGGCGCTCCAAGCCACCCGGCGGTTGCACAAAAATTAGCGATTGTGCCTTCAATTCTTCGTCAAAAAACCAAAGGCTGTTACCCAGCCCCTGAAAAAATATTGGCCGCTGCTGTTGAAGGGGCACAGGTAGATTTTGATCAAGCTTGCACCATTGAAAGCCGTTACTTTACCGAATTAACCACCAGTCAGATTGCAAAAAACATGATTGGTACCTTTTGGTTCCAGCTTAACGAAATCAAAGCCGGTGGCTCACGCCCTAATGGCATTGATGCCTACACCACAAAAAAAGTGGGTGTACTGGGCGCCGGCATGATGGGGGCTGGCATTGCGTATTCCACCGCCATGAGCGGCATTGAAGTGGTACTTAAAGATATATCCGTTGAGGCCGCTGAAAAAGGCAAAGCCTACAGCGAAGGGTTATTAAAAAAACGTGTATCGCGCAAACAAATGACCCAAGCAAAAGCCGACAGCGTGTTAGCGCTGATTAAACCGACTGCTAATGCCGAAGATTTAGATGGCTGCGATTTAATCATCGAAGCAGTATTTGAAAACCGTGAACTTAAAGCCAAAGTGACCCAAGAAGCCGAGCAGTTCATGGCAAAAGACGGGGTGTTTGCATCCAATACGTCTACCCTACCAATAACTGGTTTAGCTACGGCAGCAAAAGACGCACAAAAATTTATTGGTCTGCATTTCTTTAGCCCTGTGGATAAAATGCCATTGGTTGAAATTATCAAAGGTGAACAAACCAGTGATGAAACATTAGCCCGCGCCTTTGATTATGTGTTGCAAATTAACAAAACCCCAATCGTGGTAAACGACAGCCGTGGCTTCTTTACTAGCCGCACCTTCGGCACCTTTGTGGGCGAAGGTTTAACCATGTTAAGCGAAGGCATTCATCCACAATTTATTGAAAGCGCTGCACTACAAGCGGGTATGCCAATCGGTCCGCTTGCAGTACAAGATGAAGTGTCCATGACACTAAGTCGTAAAGTGGTGGATCAAACCCGTTTAGATCTACAAGCCGAAGGCAAAGACTTACCGGTGACACCAGCTGAAGAATTGACCAATAAAATGTTGGATGAATTCAAGCGTGAAGGCAAAGCGGCTGGGGCGGGCTTTTATGACTATCCAGAGAAAGGCAAAAAGAAACTATGGGCAGGTTTAACCGAACACTTTGTGAAACCAGAGGTCAGCATTTCACTCGAAGATGCCAAAGAGCGCATCTTGTTTCGCCAAGCCATTGAAACCCTACGCTGTTATGAAGAAGGGGTTTTAACCAGCGTGCGCGATGCGAATATTGGTTCAATCTTTGGAATCGGTTTTGCACCTTGGACAGGGGGCGCAATTCAATACGTAAATCAATACGGCGTGCGTGCGTTTTATCAGCGTGCCAAACAATTAACTGAGCTGTATGGCGAACGTTTTGAGCCACCCGCGATTTTAGTTGAGCATGCTGAAAAGGGAGAAATATTTAAATAGTTCTCAGCAAACAGCCAGAGGATAATGACTCTGGCTGTTTATTAACACTACTGCAAATAAAACTCTAAGCGATTATTTACTGCGGCGATTGCGTTCCAATCTTGTGCGGTTTCAATACTATCAACACCTGACACAATCACTGGGTATTCTTGTTTGGTATAACTTGAGCCCATGTTTTCAAATTCGATATAAAAACCGTTATAGCTGTTGTTCCACTGCTCTACCAATAGCTCCCAGTTTTTAACTTGGTTGACATCGGCGAGTTCAATTTCACTGCGTTTTACACACTGGCTGATAGGGGTTTTACTTTTGGCTAAACTGAATACGCCTTTTTCAATTTTTTCACAAAAATGACCGGTGTGGTATCTCAAGGTTAATGTACCGTTAAAGCCTTCTTGCTCTAAACGTAACAGTAGTTCGTTCATGTGATTTTGCATGCGCACACTGGTGAGCGGTTCTTGATAGACCAACTGGTTATTTTGATTAAGGGCCCACTGTAATGTTTGTATTGGTAAAGCCAAGGTTTGTGCATTTTGTGTATTAGAGCTTGTGGTTGTATTAATCGTGGTGAGCAGTTGATTTGTTTTTTCACTGCTAAGCATGTGTACTTGGGTCAGCTTATCTATTTTTGGGGCTAGGCTATCGTCAGCGTTTAGCCATAAACCCAACACGCCTACAAAAATAGCACCCGTTAAACCCAAGCCCCATTTTTGCCAACGTACGGTTTGTTTGCCCAGTTGCGTAACCGCTGGGCGTACTTCTTTCACCATGGTGGCCAGTAATTCGTGTTGATCTTGTTTGATGCGATCGCGCTGCTCTAAAAATAACTGGCGAAACAATTGGCGCATGGAATCTTTTTCTAAATCTTCACTGGCACTGCGAGAAAGCTCTTCAAGTGTACTACGGGTCTCTGCTATCACTTCTGTTTGCGCTTGCTCCACCTGTTCAGCTGATTGGGTTTTAGGTGTCGCCTCTAATGGGGCTTTTATAATTTGGGCACTATCAAACGGAATCAATTTTAACTGCTGTAGTACACGCTCAAGTTGTACGGGTTTTAGCTTTTTAGGTAATACACCCACCGCCCCTAAAGCTCGGGCTTGATTCACATAGACCCCTTCGTCTTTGGAGGTATACATTAAAATGGGGATTTTGGCGGTAGTGGGGTCATTTTTAATGGCTTGCACCGCTTGAAAGCCATCCATGCCTGGCATCATGTGATCCATAAATATCACATCGGGCTTTTGCGCACTTAAAATGCCAAGGGCTTCTTCTGCGGACTCAGCCGTGTCGACCTTGATGGCATGAGCCAGCAGCATTTCTTTTAAGACATAGCGGGCAAGTTTTGAGTCATCCACCACCAATGCTGTTTTTTGGGAATGAAGCGTCTCTGCATTCATGCTTTGCCCTGATCCAATTAAAAAATCGGCACTATAATCAAATTCGATTTTTCAATAAGGGGCTTGGGTCACATTCGGCGGCTAATTTGAATGTTTTGTGATGGGGCATACAAAAAAACATGGCTAACCGTTAGATTTCATTAAGCTCTTTTAGGTCTAGCTCAAACTGGTCAACAAGCATGCGCAGCCCCCAAAATGACATAGTTGCTTGCCATGTTTTATCTTCTTTTAATTGGGCGATGGTTTTATTGATCAAGGGCAGCCATTGTTCATAGTTTGCAGACACAAGAACATGACGTGAAAAAGCATCTTGTGGGGTGATCGAAACATAAAAATCAGAGGTTAGGATTTTTTGTTTTTGCATATACAAAATAGTCGAGCGGCTATCTAAAAAGCCATCAATCTTACCGGCCTTTAAACGTTGATAATTTTGATAGCTACTTTTTGCATCGACCCGCTGAACAAAACCGGCTTTAAACAAAGGATTCAAATCAGAATAAAAATGACCTTCGCGCACCCCAATATTTAAACCTTCAAGGTCAGTTGCCTGGTGGTACTTTATTGTGTTCTTTTGGCCACTGACTAACGTGTCAGCATCCCAAAATATAGGATCACTGCTTAACACACCTTTATCTCTATGTTTAAACCACAGCTGATTTGCCCACAGTATGAAGTATGGTTTGCCTGTCTCGACTATGGCATTTAGCTCAGGTCGTTTAATATGCTGCAGGTGTAACTGCAAAGCTGATTGCTTTTCATTGAATGCACTGACCCATTGCTCAGATAAATCTGTTTTTGCATCAATAAAAAACGGCGCATCATCATGATACACATAGATGGGCACACTCAGAGAAAAAGCCAAAGAGCTGCAAGCAAGGCAAAAAGTAAATACCGTAAGTCGACAAATGATAAGCATTTTTCTCCTCTATATTGGTAACAGTATAGTTACCCATTGGTACATATGACTAACTTTTGCAAATAAGTATATATCTCTGTCTGCAGCAATAAAACTAGCACTAGAGTACACGTTAAAATCTAACCATGAAAAACACACACTAAGTCGAACCCAATAGCTATACTAAGGTATTGAGTTCTCTCGTAATTTCATTAATTTAGACTAATCTAATAATAAATCATGAGTAATGCACTATATGTATCGTCACATTGCCCTAATTTGCAGTCTTTGCGCATGTGAGCTTATCCACGCGGATGACTTATTCGATTTAAGTCTCGAAGAGTTGCAAAGCATCAAAATCGAAGTTGCGTCGCTATTTGAAGACAGCGCACTCGATGTGGCCTCTTCTACCGCGGTTTTGCACAGAAAAGACTGGCAACAGCGCGGTGCCAGTACTTTAGGGCAAGCTTTAGAAGCCGTGCCTTCTGTGGCTGCAAACACCACATGGGGCGGCAGTGAAGTGCTTGCTATTCGGGGCTATGCCACTGAACTATCCGTTCGCGGCATTGCATACACCATGAACGGTATTCCCCTTGGCTCTTATACCTATGCCAACACTGGCTATTCCATTCCTCGTATGCCCTTGCCGCTGATACAACAGGTCGAAATGATAAGGGGCCCCGGATCGGCTATTTACGGTAACGATGCCTTTCATGGGGTTCTGTCGTTTGAGTTAGCGAATGCACCGATTTCTCAGTCAACCGGCTATACCCAACTTGGGGTGAATAATCAGCAATTAGGTTTCTTAAACAGTTTTTTTAATGGGCAGTGGCAAGTTCATTCGGGTATCGCCTATGAGCAAGATGGCCCATATAACCAAGCCTATGATTATACCGACCCTAATTCAGGGGATTCTCTTTCCAGTGAGCGTGAGCAATCACTTAAAAATATCAGTGCGTATTTAACCGCTGATTATGGCAATATCAGCGAGCAAGGTAAGTGGTCATCTTTATTATTTTATAATGAGTTAAATGCTGACGGCTTTACGGGTATTGGCCGTCAGTTCTTCTTGCCATTGGCTGCAGCCTTTGACCTAGATAGCACAAGTTTATCCACCTTTACTGATATAACCGATACGGACTCTCAATTTCTACTAACTGGGTTAAGTCACGAAATATTATTGGATAATCAAATACAAATTAAAAACCAAGTGTATTTTTGGCAAAGTGAACACTTATGGACATTTGATAATCGCGGCTACCCAGACACACTCACCACACTGACTAATGTCACGTTACCTTGTAAAACCAATGAAAATAGCCTTTCGCCAAATCCTTTGTATTGCCAACATATTCGCACCCAACAAGATGATGAACAGCGCATTGGTTATCAAGTACAAGTCAAACAAAAAGAAAATGCGTTTAACACCCAGTGGGTAATCGGCGCAGGTTATGACGAAATTAAAATCACAGACAGCCGCTTTGAAAGGCGCGATCTGAATGGCAATTTAATGATCGGTTATGACAATGCTTTTAAAAATGATGAGCGTTTTTTAAGCCATGTATTTGCCCAAGCGCGTACTGGCTTCAATGACAACACATGGCTGCTTAGTTATGGCATACGCTGGGACAGTTATAGCGATGCAGACGAACATGCCTCCCCTAGAATCGGTTTAGTGCATAAAATTAATGATAACTGGCGTCAAAAATGGTTATACGGCCATGCATATCGCGCCCCCACCGCACTGGAGCTAAAAGGTTCTAGTTCGTCGGTGTTAGGCAATACCGACTTAAAACCTGAGATCATCGACACCTACGAGTACGTTATTATGTACCATCAACCCAACTTCCAATTAGAAGGGGTTGTATTTGCGAGTGAATGGCAAGATGCCATTGCATTAGTGCCAGTACCTGAGGTTAGCAGTACTAACCAATACCAAAATATAAAAAATAATCATGCACAAGGGTTAGAGCTCACAGTAAGCACACTCATACATGATTGGTTTGTCAAAGGTAATGCAAGCTATGTAGAAAGCGAGAATAAAAGTGACAATATTGATTACCAAGCATTTCCTAAGATCATGTTCAGTTTAAATAGCGAGTATCAATGGAGCCCGTCATCACGCTTTGGCCTGTGGTATCGCCACATGCAAGATTATGCGCTAGGCGATGATACTCAGTTATTCACAGACACTGATGAAACCTACCAGCGTGTTGATCTATACGCATCACATAAACTTTCAAGTGACACCACGTTAGGTGCTAACGTATACAACCTTCTTGATAGCTCATTGCCCATTCCTTCTTATTATGGTTCTGAAGGCGGCCTAGAAGACAGAGGCCGTGAAATCAATCTATATTTAGAGCAGCGTTTTTAACCCTTCATTCTTTTTTCTGATGTGATTCAAGGCAATAACTGGCATATTGCCTTCATTCTTTTTCAAAACTGCGTGATCATGGATAACCTAACTCTCTTACTCAAGCAAACATTTGGCTTTGATGGCTTTCGCGATGGTCAGCAACAAACGGTCTCCCAGTTATTACATGGGCAAAGCT
Source organism: Bermanella sp. WJH001 (assembly GCF_030070105.1). Lineage (NCBI taxonomy): Bacteria > Pseudomonadati > Pseudomonadota > Gammaproteobacteria > Oceanospirillales > Oceanospirillaceae > Bermanella > Bermanella sp. WJH001. The sequence goes on from NZ_JASJOO010000003.1 coordinate 28,517, forward strand.
CCCTTGCAATTTTCCCTACTGGTTCAGGAAAGTCCCTGTGTTATCAACTAACCGCCCTACAACTGCCCCACTTAACATTGGTTGTATCGCCTTTATTAGCATTAATGAAAGATCAAATTGATTTTTTAAAATCAAAAAATATTGCAGCGGCCAGTCTTGATTCCATTTTAAGCAGTGATGAATATCGTCAGGTGATGCAGGATGTGCGACAGGGCACTATAAAAATTTTAATGATCAGTGTTGAACGATTTAAAAATGAGCGTTTCCGTGAATTCATCAATAGCGTAGCCATATCCATGTTGGTTGTAGATGAAGCACACTGTATTTCAGAGTGGGGGCATAATTTTCGCCCTGATTATTTAAAGTTACCGAGTTATCAAAAATCTCTCAATATTCCACTAACGCTTTTATTAACCGCCACTGCAACAAAAAAAGTAAAGCTCGACATGGCTGAAAAATTTAATATTCAGCCTCAGCACATTGTACAAACTGGATTTTATCGAAAAAATTTAGACTTAAGTGTGCTCCCAATTAAAGAGCAGGATAAAAATCAGGCTCTCGTAAATGCCATCAAACAGCAAGTTGGCGCTGGTATTGTATACGTGACGTTACAACATACGGCGGAAAAAGTAGCTGCATACTTAAATCAAGCAGGCATTATTGCCTCAGCTTATCATGCGGGCTTTGATAGCGAAAAACGCCAAAATATCCAAGCCAACTTCATGGCTGACAAAGTACAGGTGATTGTCGCCACCATTGCATTTGGTATGGGCATAGATAAAAGTAATATTCGGTTTGTCATGCACTATGACTTACCAAAATCCATTGAGAACTACAGTCAAGAAATCGGCCGCGCAGGTCGAGATGGTCATGCTTCAAAATGCATAACCTTTGCAAATTTAGACGGCATAAACACGGTTGAAAATTTTGTCTACGCCGACACACCAGAGCACGTATCCATTGAAACCTTACTTTCTCACATAATAGAGAATACGAACCACAAACAGTGGGAGATGCAGACACTATCCCTGTCTAAAACCACCAATATCAGAGCCCTGCCCCTGAAAACGCTGTTGGTTCAACTTGAGATACTAGGAGCCATTGAACCTGCCTACAGCTATTACGCAGAATATCGCTTTAAATTATTAGCGGATAAAACCACCCTTCTTAATCAGTTTGATGAGCGCAGACAAGCGTTTTTACAACAAGTATTTCACCACACAAAATTCAACAAGTTATGGGCTGTACCTGATTTAAGTGCCTGTTATGAACAATCCAAGCTTGAGCGCAGTCGAATACTCGCGGCACTGGAATACCTGCATGATAAAAACCTAATCGAACTTGAAAGCAAACAAATGACAGAGGTTTACCATGTCAACCTTGATAAAATTACACAACCCGATTTAGCAATAAACCTATTTAATTATTTTAAAGACAAAGAAACCAAAGAGATCAAACGCATCGCCGCTTTGGTTCGTTTTTTTGAATTAGATAAGTGTCTCAGCAACATGCTGTCTCGTTATTTTGATGATCAAGCTTCACCGCTGCAGTGTGGTCATTGTTCTGTTTGTCGCGGGAACATTGCAAAACTTGAGTATTCTCAAACACCGCTCTGGCCTGATAATGACACACTTAAAAGCATTCTCACTAATCTGACTCAACACGTTGCAGGTCTTTCTGATACACCATTAAGTATCGACTCGATATGTCGCTACTTAGCAGGCATGACGACACCTCTGATTACACAATTAAAACTGAAGAAAATTGAAGGGTTTGGTTCATGTGAGCATCTTCGTTATGAAGAAATCAAGGCAAAAACTGGCTCAATTTTAATGAAATAAAAAAGGGCCTGACAACTCGCATGCCCAAAAAATAAAATTCGATTGGTTTCTAACCAAAAAACGTCATCCCCGACGCGCGAAGCGCTTTGATCGGGGATCAACCTCTACTTTTTAACTTATGGTCCAGCAGTGCTGTTATACCCTTTGTTAAGACCATCAATATTTATTTTTGTTTAATATGCACATCGCGCTGTGGGAACGGCACTTCAATATTGAACTCTCTAAATGTGTCATCAAGGGCCCACAAGTAATCAGAGGTTAACAACGCAGGTCGCTTAACACTTTCGGCTTTTACCCAAACCAGCAAAGAAAAATCCAAACTGCTCTCGCCAAATCCTGTCATCAACACTTGAGGGTCACGGCTTTTACCCGTAAGGGTGTGATGAATTTTTAAAGCCGAATCAAGCACACAACGTTTAACCAGTTCTTTATCGGTACCATAGGCCACTGAAAAAGGTATCCGAAAACGACGTACGTCTTCTTCTAGTGTCCAGTTAGTTACTCTGCCGTTAATAAACTCTGAATTGGGCACCAAAATATCAACATTTTCACCGGTACGTATCATAGTTGAACGGATACTGATTTCTTTTACCTCACCAAAAGTGCCTGATTCTAATTCAATAAAGTCACCCATTTTTATTGATCTATCAAAAAGAATGATAATGCCACTGACAAAATTATTCACAATATTTTGTAAGCCAAAACCAATACCAACACCTAATGCACCCACCACTATGGCCAGCTTATCAAAACTAAGGCCTAGAAAGCTGCTTCCCATTAAAAATGCTAACACCAGAATCACATAATGAATTACACGATTGATTGTATATATTTGAGCTTGGTTATTTTGGCTTCGTTCAGCGTATCGCCCTAAACTTTTACGAATAATACGAGATATCCAATAAGCCGCCAGCATGGTTACAATGGCGGCCATTAACATGCCAAGGTGCAAAGTATATTCGCCCATGGATAGTATTTTTATCGACAATGTATCTTGAAGAATATCTAAATATTGCATTACAACCACTTTTTAAAACGGAACAAACTAATTAGCGATACGCTAAGGGTTAACATAAAACCAACCACCATAAAGTAGCCGTACTTAAATTTAAGTTCAGGAATGTATTCAAAATTCATCCCATATAGGCCAACAATAAAACTTAACGGTACAAACACTGCCGTAATCACCGTGAGTACGCGCATGGTGCCGTTTAATTTATGGGAGGCCATTGACAACATACTGTCTAATAAGTCGCCGGTTAGTTCGTAGTACATTTGGCTTAAACTACTTAAACGTTCATTTTTATCTAACACATCATGCAGGTGATACGAAATTTCATTATCACTATTTAATTCTTTATAGATATCACCCAAAGCCATAGATGATTTTTCATGGTAACTAAAGATCCGTTTTAGGCGACGTAATCGTGTTCGATAACTGGTCAGCTCCATCAAAACTTCATCAGATAATGCTGCCTGCAAATCATCTTCAATTTCAGATAATGTATTTTCAAATTCCAACATGACCTCAAGATAACGACTGGCCATGGTATTTAAGATACGAGAGACCAGCAAAATGGGGGCACGACTTAGGTAATCTTGGGTTTGGCTGTTTTTCCACCAAGCATTGACACTTAAAGAGTCAGTATGATGAAAGGTGATAACAAACTGCTGCCCAATAAAGAACGAAATCTGTACATGTTCAAAGGTTAAATCGGCATCAAAAACCTTAATACCACGCTGCAATAAATAGATATAGTTTTCAAACCGTTCAACCTTCGGCGGATGACGCTTACGCTGGGCATCCGATAGGCTTAAGTCGTGCAAGTCGAATTGTGTACAAATATTATCCGGGATCAGGTTGCCACAAATATCAACCCAAACGCGATGCCCTGCACTCGCATCATATTGCGCCAACAACTCGGGGCCGCCACTGCTTAAGTGACCATCTTTGACTAAATTAACTCTTACCATTATCAAACCTATATATACACGCTTACAATGCAGTATAGTGCCTCAAGACATTACACGAATACATTTTTTTAAATCGTATATTCACTAACCACCTAGGCTGTGGCTATGACTTGCGATTCAACCGTTTAAGGAGCGTTATGAGAATTTGGGTAGACGCTGATGCCTGTCCGGTAGTGATTAAAGAGATTCTATTTAAAGCCGCAAATCGTACGCAAATTGAAACAACGTTATTAGCAAACCACTACATGTCGGTTTTAAAATCGCCATACATTCACTTTGTGCAAGTTAGCCAAGGTTTTGATGAGGCTGATAATGAAATTGTCGAGCGCTGTCAAAGTGGGGATCTGGTCATCACCAGTGATATTCCATTAGCGGCGGATGTCATCGCCAAAGGTGGGCAAGCGTTAAGCCCTCGTGGCGAACTGTTTACTAAAGAAAACATTAAAAGTCTATTGGGCATGCGTGACTTTATGGACACCATGCGCTCAAGTGGCGAACACACGGGCGGGCCTGCGCCGATGAACCAGAACGACCGTCAGCAATTTGCTAACCAACTGGATAAAATCATCAGCCGCTTTCAACGCCGCTAATTTTTATTCACATAAAAAAGCCCGAAGCATTTCGGCTTCGGGCATTTTTATTATTATTTTTACGTTTATGTTGTAATTATTAATTTACATTGATTTGATAAACCGAAGTCGTACCTGATACCTCATTACCCACTGCAATAAAATGTTTGTTATCACGGGTAAAATACTCAATTGATTCGGGCCCAAGGTCACCCGCTGCCACGTTATACTCTGCGTTATCACAATCTGTTCCATCTACTTGCGTACAGATATCTGCTGTAAAATCACGATTATTAACATAAGTTAAAAACGTCGCTTTACTAGGTGTCGTAACATCATAAGCGGCAATGCCCCCTTGACGTTCTAAACCAATAAACGCAATGTGTTTATCTAGGATTTGAGCAACTTCTATGGCCTCAGGTTCCACACCTTTATCATCCGAACGATCATCGTTATCTTGATTATCATTACTGGTATTAAAGTGGCTAGTGGTATTGGCTTGTTTAGATAATTCATCACCTGAGTCAAATACTTGTTCACCATTCATATCCCAAATTGAAAATGAACGAGCACCATAGGTATATACATTTTCATTGGCGGCCACATCTTCATGATCCGCTACCACCTTGATGCGCCCTAATGTGTTTTTGTTTTCAATGGTGCCATCTTCACCATAAACCGCTTTGTTCATAAGTGGATGATCTATATGTACGTTAAGATCTTTACCGCGCGCTTCATCTGTATACGAAATACAATCTTCTACTTCATTAACGTATTTAGTCGCATCTTCATCATCGCCGCCTACTTGGTACTCTTTGCCGTCCCACTCATGATTTGCGTTATCACAGGTTTCTTGTGTTGTTTCATAGATATACTCACGACCATCCCCTTCGTTTGCGCTTAACACAAAATCTTGCCCGTCGACACTAAACGAAGCCAAGCTATCTGGCATGTAATAACCCACCAGCTGAGGGTAACTGGCATAACTCAGTACTTCATCTTTGTTGGTGACGTCTAACTGATAACCTTGGCCACCATCGGCAACACTGGCCCAGCTTTTAACCCCTAGACCTTTTATTGACTCTATTAATGCTGTTGCAATATCAATTACGGCAAAGGCATTGTTTTCTTGTAATGCAACCACGGCTTTATTGTTGGATGTTATAGCAATGTATTCCGGCTCTAAGTCTTGTGAAACACTGGCACCATGTGGCGCTGGTAAACGCACATTTTGCAATTCCCCATGACGTGACTGGCCAGCATCAAATGCATTAAAGTTAATTTGCGTGACCACTGCTTTTTCATCTGTGTTACCCGCTGACATATTAATTAAGGTCACTGAGCCTTCTGGGTCATGACTGTAATCACCATTAGGCTCACCTTCATTGGCAGCAATAATATAATGGCCATCATCTGTCATGGTTACCATGTCAGGTAAAGCGCCTGCGGAAAAAGTGTTAATAAGTGACAGATCGCTACTTTTATAAAGTGCAATAATGCCGTTATCTTGTTTTGTTGCGTTCTCAATGGCCACTGCAACCAAACCATTTTTAGCCACGACCGAATTGGCAGCACCAATGGTGATACCCGCATCGGTTGCCGCTGATTGCAAATTAATGGTGCTGTGTTTAACGGGTTTGCCTTGTGCATCAAACGTTAACACATCAACACTTTTATCTTGTGCATTGACCACATACAAACGGTCGGTGGTTTGATCGTAAGAGACTATTTCAGCTGAAGAGGTATCAAATTCATTACCCGACACATAAGTGCCAACCAGTTCGAGGGTTAAATTTGAAAAAGTCGCAGGGGTTTTATCATCAACACTCGGCTGATCAACAGATGGTGTATCCATCACAGGCTCTTTACTGCTCTGATTATTATTACTGCTACCGCAACCGGTTAGTGCCGCCAAACCCGCCGCTAACATTAGGCTCATTAAAGTTGGTTTCATAATACTCTCCCCTTTATTTTGCTGGGAAGAGTACGTAAGTTTTATGAATGATTTTTTACAGGATTATTGCACTTAGAAGTTAAATTCAAGATTCAATTTCAAGAAGGTAACAATCACTTCAAACATTAAATTCAATCAGGCAATGACTTTATGTTGTTTTAACTGCTCTATTTCCAGTGGACTAAAGCCTAGGTCCTTTAATATGTTTTGTGTGTGCGCGCCTATTTTTCCACCGGTATTTTGTATGCCGTGATCTTTCATAATGGGATTGGTGAGTTGTTTAATCTCTTTTTCATTAACATGAGCGGCTTTTACCCATTGACGCTCTTGTGCTTGAGCACTGCATGCCGCTTCTGCAAATGAAAGCACGGGTTCAACACAGCAATCTAATGTTTCAAATACTTGGCACCAGTGTTTAAAGTCATGCTGTAAAAATGCATCGCGCATAACATCTTTAAACTCAGCTACCTCATCTGATTTTTGGCTACCGGCTTTGCCTATGTGTTGTTGTATATTAAGTGTTTGGCAAAGCTGCATTAAAAATGGCGGCTCTAACGAACCCACACTCATGTAACGGCCATCACTGGTTTCATAATAATCATAAAAACTGCCGCCGTTTAACATGGTGCTTTCGGCCTGCGGTTCGATTTGCCCCCCTAAATAACCAGAAGCAAACATGGCGTTTAGGCTAAATGCACAATCTGTCATGCTGATATCCACATGCTGGCCAAGGCCTGTGTGTTCACGCTCAATTACCGCAGCCAAAATTCCCATCACCGCATGATGGGAGCCACCCGCAATATCTGCAATCTGCACCCCTTGAGGCACGGGCTTTTCACCTTGGCGGCGCGAGTAATCTGCCACACCGGATAACGCTAAATAATTAATATCGTGCCCGGCGCGATCTTTAAGCGGGCCAGTTTGACCATACCCCGTAATTGAGCAATATATGACCCTTGGATTAATCTCTCGCAGCTGCTCAAAACCTAAACCCAAGCGCTGCATTACCCCTGGGCGAAATTGCTCTAAAACAATATCGTATTTATCTAACAATTTTTTAACGATATCCAAGGCCGCTGGTTGTTTTAAATCAAGGGCTATCGCTTGTTTGTTACGGTTTAAATAACTGTGGGCGGCACTTTGCCCTGAGGCATCTAACGGCGGTAACGCCCTAACCAAGTCGGGTCGAGTTGGGCTTTCGATGCGCAGCACATTGGCCCCCATATCCGCCAGCATCAAACTGGCGTAGGGCCCTGGCAATAAGGTGGAAAAATCTAGAATATTCAGCTGGCTTAGGGCTTGGCTCGACATGGTCTGTGCTCATTTTTTATTATTATGGCTCACCATATCAGGCTCTATGGCGCCGGCCTATACCAAGAGCGATCAGAAAAATTGGCCAAAGCCATCAGCCGCTCGTTGGCGAAAAGCTTCTAATGAGTTGCACAAATGTCCTGACTTTGTCAGGATGTGCCACTGTGAATTCAGGTTCAGTTGTTGATGAAAACATCCACCATTGCCAGTCATTATGTGCGAGCGGCCCTTGCTGGGGCTTTGGCTCAAGGCCATGATGCTAAAGACATTCTACAAAAAGCCGGTATTGGTCTTGAAATATTACAAGAACCAAAGGCACGGGTTTACCCAGAAAAAATGGCGAAACTGCTGCGTATTCTGGTGACCTTGCTTGATGATGAATTTTTAGGGCAAGACCGCAAACCTAGCCAGCCTGGAAGCTTTGAAACCCTGTGCCAATTGATACTGCCTTGCTCCACATTGGGTGAAGCACTGGAGATGGGAACCCGTTACTACCGCTTGTTTGATCTGGCCCTGCACACACAATTTGAGCAAACCGAAATGGGTGGCTCGTTAGTGGTCAATCAGCACCACCATTGTTTAAACAAGTCCCACTATCTTACTGAGTTTCAGCTGGTGTTATGGCATCGCTTATGTTGCTGGTTAACGGGCAAACGTATCCCCATTAAAATGGCCGAATTTGCATACTCAAGGCCCAGCCATGCGGACGAATACCAATTATTCTTTTATGGCGAACACAAGTTTAACCAAGCCAGAACCTTACTGCGCTTTCATCAAAAAGATCTCGACCTGCCCATTATTCGTTCGCGCCAAGACTTACCCGAGTTAATGAAAGAAGCGCCCTATGTGTTTTTGGTCAAACCCAACAACACGGCCAGTATCAACGCGCAGATTCGTCGCATCTTAGAAGTGAACACCGAAAGCGAAATGCCCGATTTTGAATCCGTGGCGTTTCAGTTAAACACCAGCACACAAACACTGCGTCGACGCTTAAAAGACGAAAACACTTCCTTTCAAGCCATCAAAGATCAAGTACGCCGTGATTTAGCCATCTGCCATCTCAGTGAAAACAAATACAGCATTAACGATATTGCACTGAAAGTGGGGTTTACTGAGCCCAGCACCTTTCATCGCGCCTTTAAAAAATGGACAGGTGTTACACCTGGGGATTATCGCGCAGGAGAAACCCAAGACAGCTCAAGCGCTACCACGGCCTAGTCGACCTATCACAGCACTCTCTTGAGAAATCCATACACGGGTTCAAGAGTGTGCCATATGCCCACTACCCTCCTATCATTCACGCCACTCTATCTGGAATTTTTGATCATTGAGCGCCAAGCTCAGCACTGACATAGTGAAATCACGCACCAACTGATAATAACTATTTCATACAGAGGTTTGCCATGATCCCACGTACTTTATTCGACAGTGACTTAGAAGGCTTTCGCGACAGCGTTCGTAAATTCCTAGAAAAAGAAGCGGTTCCATTTCATGCCCAGTGGGAAAAAGACGGCCAAGTGAGCCGTGAGCTTTGGACAAAAGGCGGTGAGATGGGCTTTTTATGCCCAACGGCCCCTGTTGAATACGGCGGTTTAGGCTGCGACTTCCGTTACAGTGCCGTGGTCATGGAAGAAATCTCGCGCACCGGCTGCTCAGGTATTGGTTGGCCACTGCACAGTGACATCGTGATGCCTTACATAGAAAACTGGGGCACCGAAGAGCAAAAACAAAAATACATTCCTAAACTCATCAGCGCTGAAAATATTGGAGCCATCGCCATGACCGAACCGGGCGCGGGCTCTGATTTACAAGGCATCAAAACCACCGCCATTAAAAAAGGCGATCACTACGTATTAAACGGCAGCAAAACCTTTATCACTAACGGTCAAATGGCTGACCTTGTAATTGTGGTGGCCAAAACCGACCCAACCAAAGGCGCTGCCGGGATTAGCCTATTTTTAGTCGAAGCTGGCATGGAAGGGTTTGAAAAAGGCAGCAACTTAGAAAAAGCCGGCATGAAAGCCCAAGACACCAGTGAACTGTTTTTTAACGATGTAAAAGTCCCAGTTGAAAACTTGTTAGGTGGTCGTGAAGGCACAGGTTTTATGGCATTAATGCAAGAGTTACCACAAGAGCGTTTGCTGGTTGCCTTAACGGCTGTAGCAGCTTGTGAAGCGGCCATCGATTGGACCAAGGACTACATCAAAGAACGTAAAGCCTTTGGCAAACCCATTTGTAAGTTTCAAAACACACGCTTTAAAATGGCTGAACTGATTACCGAAACCAATGCGCTGCGTGTTTACACCGACCGTTGCCTTGAGCTGCACCTAGATAAAAAATTGGATATTCCAACCGCCGCTGGCTTAAAACAAATCACCACTGATTTACAGTTTAAAGTGATGGATGAATGTGTGCAGTTACACGGCGGTTATGGTTACATGACCGAATACCCAATCTGTCGTGCATGGGCCGATAGCCGTGTGCAAAAGATCTATGCGGGTACCAACGAAATCATGAAAGAAATTGTGGCCCGTGCTGAGCTAGGCTAATTTTTTTAGTCTCAGTTTTGCAATAAAAAAGGCGCATCCAAGATGCGCCTTTTTGCATTTAAGGAAACCGCAGCGGTTATTTTTCTGCGCGACCCATAAACTTACGCTCTTCAACATTGATCTTAATACGATCACCCGTTGAAATGTGCTCAGGCACTTGCACCGTTAAACCGGTTGATAATTTAGCGGGTTTTGTACGGGCTGTTGCTGAACCACCTTTTAAAGAAGGGTCTGTTTCAACAATTTCAAGCTCAACACTTGATGGCATTTCTAACGCGACTGGCATGTCGTTAACGAGGATAACCTGCAAGCCTTTGGTATCTTCTGCGATGAACAAAAGCTCATCTTCGATCGCACTTTTATTGATGCTGTACATGGTGAAGTCTTCGCTATCCATGAACACGTATTCGTCACCGTCAGAGTATGAGAATGTTGAAGCACGACGAATAAGATCAGCAAGATTCAACATGTCTGAGTCTTTAAAGGTTTCATCGATTTTGTGGCCGGTGACCACGTTGTACATACGCATACGGTAAATGCTGCCACCAGCACGGCCTTGTGGCACTGAGCGCTCGATATCTCTTACGATATAGGCGCCGCCGTTATAGTCGACAGCAGTATTCTTTTTGATTTCACTGGCTTTAGGCATCTTGCTTAACTCTAAGATAAATTTTCGGCAGCATTATAATCCAATAAAAGATGAATGGATAATCGAAAATAAGGCCTGCAACCACCATAAATATAGCTTTTGTGTTTAATGATATGTGATTGATAGAACTTTTAAGCCTCTATGAAATGAGATCAGCCCCATTTTTGATTTTTGCGCTGTTTCACTCTAACTTACGGTATATCTTGCAAAAGGCGGGAGCCCCTCATGAATAAACTACTTTCACTGCTTACTTTAAGCACCTTCACACTCCTATCCTCTTGTTTCGATTTTGGCAGCGACGATGACGATGACTCAGGTGGCACGGAGTACTTTGGCTATTTTTTAGATACTGGTGTTGTTGGCCTAAGTTATAGCCCAAACAGTGGTTTCGAATGGACCGAAGGTAACGGCCGCTTCTTTTATAACCCAGGCCAAAGCACTGACTTCTCAATCCTTGGTTTAAGCTTAGGCAGCGCCACAGTCGATAGCGAAAACCCAGTGGTCACACCTGCCACTCTTCTGGGTGAAGGCAGCCTTACTAAAGCGCAAATGGAAACCTTACTTAATGGCAGCTCTGCTACGGCTCAAGCGATAAAAAATCAGTTAGTACTGCTACAGACCCTCGACTTTGACCAAAACCCAGATAACGGTATCGACCTACCAAAGCCTGTGGCCTTTGATACTGAGTTTATTCCCAGCAAAAACGCATTAAGCGATTTAAACTTAAATGCAAGCACCACGGATTTTGCAGCGGCGCTTGAAGAAAAATTAGTGACATTTCGCTCCAATGGCACCCTAAACCAATCATCTGTCGTTATCAGTGAGGAGGATGCCGTTGCACACTTTTTAGAAACACTCGACGGTTTAGAAGCCCTTGCCGACTATGAAGGGCGCTGGGCAATGCGCAGTGGTGGAAGCGGTGATGTCAGCGCCATGTACACCTTTAACTCAAACCTAAGCATTGAATTAATTGAATACGATGGCTGCCCAGGCAATTTATATGGCGCTTCTGAGCAGTCTTTAATCGAACACTGCTCACCTGTTGAGATTAACCAAACCTTTACCACCAATGGCACCCAGTTCATTTTAAAAAATGATGACATTACGGATACCTGCGTCACCCTGTCGGCAAATAGCCATGAAATTTTTGCCAGTTGTAATTTCCAAGGCTCAGGTTTAGGCAGCGAAGTGATTCGTTTGCAACGGGCACCATTAGAATTTAATGCTCTTTCCTTGCATAGCCAATATAAAGAATTGCAAGCGGGCTCCAGTACCATCACCACATTCAATTTTAATACGGACAATAACACCGGTAGTTATTCCAGTAGCGATGAAAGCGGCAACATCACATGGTCTTTTGAGGACTCTGGTGACGCGTTACAGTTTACCACTGACTTTGATGACACCACTCACCAATTTAATTACAAAGGTTTTGTTAAAGGCAGTTGGTTAACTGGCTCGACTAACGTTACCAACATTCTTCGCAATGTAGAAAACACCACAACCGCCACACAGCTCAAACAATCAGGTTTTTTTGGCGTATTTGATATTACCCCTGGTAGCGCAACAGAAGGTGAGTGCAAAGAAGTACGTTTTGGTAATTCCACTAGCAGTAATCAAATTACATTTGATACCTACGCCAATGCCAGCAGCCAACCTTATGCCTGTGACTACCCAAGTAATTGGGAAGAATTAACCGCAACAAAAATAGAGACATTTAACATCAATAGTGCCTATATCGAATCCACCACTAATAATGATGATCGTCGCTGTTATTTATTAGGCATAGACGATTACGAGCTGGATAACTTATATGTGGCCTGTGAAGTATCAGGCAACCACAGTCAGTTTGAAATAGAGCTATGGCGTGGCCTATAAGACGAATGAATAACGCTTAGTCGTTATCACCAAACAACTCCATTTTTGATAGCCCCTCATTGACCAGTGCAGGGGCTTTTTTATATTTCACCCAGCCTGTTAAAAATGGCCTTGCAAACTATTACACATATGAACTATATTTAATTCACATGTGTAATAGTTTGGCAAAATCATGGATCAACGTCTTTTTTATCTGCTTAACCTAGCTCGTCAGCGTGTTTATAAATATGCCGACCAACATACCGAAACCCACCTTGGTATCAGCATTACCCAGCTAGGGGCGCTTTTGCTGATTCAGCAAAATGAAGGCTGTTTACTAAAAGAGATCGCCAAAGATTTAAACCTCAACAACTCCGCACTAACGGGCCTTGCTAACCGTATGGAACAAAACGGACTGGTCACACGCAAACCCTGCGAGTTAGATGGTCGCGCCTCACGCATGTACTTAACAACATTAGGTCGTGAAAAAGTCCAACTGTCCCTGCCGTTGATTAAGCAACTCAACAGCGCCATGAGCGCAGGGTTCAGTGACGATGAAATCAAAGTGATATTAAAATTTTTAAACCACTTACTGACTGCGTTTTAGTCATTGTATATGCGAGGATAATATGAATATTCAAGCCGTAGAAAAATCCGCCTTACCCGAGCCACAAGATATCATCATTGAAACTCAAAACGGGCGCAGAATAGGCGCACGTATTTTTAGAGCCAGCCACGCCACTTCGGTAGTCATTATTGCCGGAGCCATGGGTGTGGCTCAACATTGTTATGAAAAGTTTGCCAAGTTTTTAAACGACAACGGCCATCATGCGATTACCTTTGATTATTATGGTTATGGCCAATCAATCCATAAACACGTTAAACACTGCGATACCGATATTTTAGAGTGGGGGCAACAAGACTGTCACGCGGTGATTCAATATGCCAAAAACCATTTTAATCATGTGCCTGTGCAATGGATTGGTCACAGTGTTGGCGGGCAACTCATGGGCATGACACCGAACTTTAATCAAATAACAAACGCCGTGACCGTTGCCTGTGGCAGTGGTTATTGGCGTGAAAACTCACCGCCAACAAAACGCATTGTTTGGCTGGTATGGTATTTTTTAACGCCTGCATTGGTGTCATTTTTGGGATACTTTCCGGGTAAAAAACTCAACATCGTTGGTAATTTACCTGGGCGAGTCATGTGGCAATGGCGACGCTGGGCATTAAACAAAGATTATGCCGTTGGCGCTGAAGGTGAAGCGATGCAGTCACAATTTGATAGTGTCAAGGTACCGATTACATCCCTTTCGTTTAGTGACGATGAAATGATGTCCAAAGAAAATATTGATTCACTACACAGTTTTTATCGAGGATCAGATGTCACCATGATTCGGGTAACAGCTGAGCAATTAGGTGAACGTTTTGTGGGGCATTTAGGCTGGTTTCGTGAAAAGTTCAAAGATTCCATTTGGGCTGGGCAGATTTTGCCATTGTTAGAACGTTAAACAGCGCAACACATTTCAACCGTGCATTAACCTAAAGTGGATTCCCGCCTTCGCGGGAAAGACGCTTTAAAATATCTGTACGAGGGTGGTTTCGTGAAAAGTTCAAAAATTCCATTTGGCCACGGCAAATTTTACCGCTGTTAGAAGGTTAAACAGCGCAACACATTTCTACGCTTCATTAACCTAAAATGGATTCCCGCCTTCGCGGGAAAGACGCTTTAAAATATCTGTACGAGGGTGGTTTCGTGAAAAGTTCAAAAATTCCATTTGGCCACGGCAAATTTTACCGCTGTTAGAAGGTTAAACAGCGCAACAC